>JAZSET010000048.1:0-2920 GCA_045531795.1 Eubacteriales bacterium
TTTGAAGGCAAAATTTAAACAAATTATCAAGGATTTCATCTTGAGAGTAATCAGATATTTTCTTTTCTACTCCAAATAAGGCATCGATTGACACCCCTAAAATCTTAGAAATAGTCGGCAATAAATACGTGTCCGGAACACCGCCATTTTCCCATTTCGATACAGCTTGTCCCGAAACGCCTACTAATTCCCCAAGCTGTTCCTGCGTATAGCCTTTAAGTCTTCTATATTTTGCAATCTTTTCTCCGATTTTGAGTTCCATAATAACCTCCACAGCTTCATTATCACCGGTGTGATTTTATTATATCACAAATTACGGTTTGATACAATAGAGGCAATGTTGCGTTTCGCAACTGTGGGTTGAATTTTGCTTTTGTGGCTATAAAAGCAGTGCTTGTAAAGAAAAATGACAGAGAATGCAAATGCATCCTCTGTCATTTCCCGTCGGTAGGTAGCGCATCCTTAAAACTGTCCTTAAGAACACGCGCCATAAATGCGGTGATTTTTTATCAGTATAATTATTTGTCACCAAGGCATTTTACGAGAACTGCCTTTTGTACGTGTAATCTGTTCTCTGCCTCATCGAAGATTTCGTCAGCATGTGCTTCAAATACTTTTGCAGTAATTTCTTCTTCTCTGTGTGCAGGCAGACAATGCTGTACCATAACATCACTCTTTGCTACGGCTACTACTTCGTCATTTATCTGATATCCCTTGAATATCTTCTTTCTCTCCTCGGCTTCTCCCTCCTGACCCATTGATGCCCATACATCAGTAAAGAGAACATCTGCATCTTTTGCAGCTTCAAGGATATTATCTGTGCACAAAAACTCTCCGTTTTCACTTGCCCACTTCATTATTTCGGCATCGGGCTGATAATTTTTGGGGCAGGCAACCGATACTTTCATACCTGTTTTGATACCGCCGACAATAAGTGAATTTGTCATATTGTTTCCGTCACCGATATAGCACATTTTCTTGCCCTCAAGGCTTCCCTTATGCTCTCTTATAGTCATAAGGTCTGCAAGTACCTGGCAGGGGTGGCAATAGTCGGTAAGACCGTTGATTATCGGAATATTTCCGTACTTTGCAAGGTCTTCTACCTCTTTCTGAGCAAAGGTTCTTATCATAATACCGTCAAGGTATCGTGAAAGTACTCTCGCAGTGTCCTCTACAGGCTCGCCTCTGCCTATCTGCAAATCACGGGAACTTAAAAACAGTGCGTTACCGCCAAGGTCATACATACCAACCTCAAAGGATACACGGGTTCTTGTCGATGATTTTTCAAAAATCATACCAAGAGTTTTACCCTTGAGAATATGATGCTCAATTCCGTGTTTTTTCTCATATTTAAGCTGATCGGCAATATTAAGTATTTCAATTATCTCCTTTTCGGAGAGATCCATAAGTTTAAGTAAATGTTTCATTTGCTTATTCCTTTCTTACTTTTGAATCTTTGCGGCTTCTTTTATTACTTGAATAGCAATTTTAAGCTCATCAAATGATATGTTAAGTGCAGGCAAAAGTCTTACCTTGTGCTTTGCTTTAATCGGCATTACGCCGTTTTTCATACATTCGGCAATTACCTCAGACGCATCCTTTTCGGTTTCAACTCCGAGCATAAATCCAAGACCTGTCACGCTCTTTATACCACTTGCACCTGAAAGGCTATTTTTAATATACTCGCTCTTTTCTTTTACTTCGCCTAAAAGTTTATCGTCAAGTCTCTCGAAAATACTTATTGCACCTGCACATGCAAGCGGGTTACCGCCGAAAGTTGAGCCGTGGTCACCCTTTTTTAGGACATCTGCACACTTTTCACCAAGCATTGTCGCTCCGATTGGAAGCCCGCCACCAAGTCCCTTCGCTGTACTTACAATATCGGGAGTTATGCCAAAGTTCATATAGCCATAAAGCATACCCGTACGGCCATTTCCGCACTGCACTTCATCAGCTATCATAATGATATCTTTTTCCTTTGACACTTTTTCAATTGCCTTTACGAAATCATAATCAAGGGGATTTACTCCGCCCTCTCCCTGCAAAGGCTCAAACATTATTGCAGCTACTTTGTTTTCCTGTGCGAGCTTCAAAAGCATTTCTGTATTGTTTGTTTCACAGTACAAAAAGCCCTCTGTCAGGGGTGTGAATGTTTTATGAAAAACATCCTGACCTGTTGCGGCAAGAGTAGTTATTGTTCTGCCGTGGAAGCTGCCGGTAAGGGTGATTATATTATAATAATCCTTTCCGTGCTTTTCTTCGGCATATTTTCTTGCAACCTTTATTGCGCACTCGTTTGCTTCTGCTCCGGAATTTGAAAAGAAAACCTTTTTCATACCTGTTTTTGCGCACATCATTTCTGCAAGGCGTGTGCAGGGTTCACTGTAATAAAGGTTTGATGTGTGCTGGAATTTGTGCATCTGTTTATTTACTGCATCAATCCATTTTTCATCACACATACCAAAGGTATTTACTGCAATACCAGTTGAGAGATCTATGTATTCTTTCCCCCGGGAGTCAACTACCTTTGAGCCTTTACCCGACACTATTTCCACAGGAAAACGCGCGTAAGTATCGGCAACATAAGTATTATCAAGTTCTATTGTATTCATTGTTCTGCCTTCTTTATTAAAGTTCTTCGCCTGATACAAACATTGTACCGATACCCTCATCGGTAAGTGTTTCTATCAGTATGGAATGAGGTACACGTCCGTCAATGATAAATGCTTTCTTTACTCCACGGCGAATCGCTTCGGTACAGCATTCAATTTTCGGAATCATACCACCCTTTATTATTCCCTCTTTGATAAGTCTTGGTGTTTCGCTTACTGTGATTTTGGGAATAAGTGTTTCGGGATCATCTTTATCCCTCAGAATACCGCAGATATCTGTCATCGAAACAAGGCTTTCAGCCTTAAGC
>JAZSET010000020.1:0-2011 GCA_045531795.1 Eubacteriales bacterium
GGAAATGGTTAATCTTACATTCAAGGGATTTGATCTTGCCGAAAAGTACAGAATGACATCAATGATTCTTGCTGACGGCACAATGGGCCAGATGATGGAGCCTGTATCTCTTGACCTTGGCGAAATCAAAGAATATGATAAGTCATGGGCTCTCACCGGTACAAAATGTGAAAGAAAGCCTAATATTGTAAACTCACTTTTCTTAAAACCTGAAGAGCTTGAAGTGTTTAACTTCAATCGCTATGAAAGATATAAGGTTGTTGAAGAAAATGAAGTTATGTATGATGAATATATGATGGATGATGCAGAAATCTGCATTGTAGCCTTTGGCGTTGCTGCCCGAGTATCGCAGAATGCAATTGATGCAGCAAGAGCAAAGGGAATCAAAGTAGGTATGATAAGACCTATCACAGTATGGCCGTTCCCCAAGAAGCCATTACTTGAGGCTGCAGATAAGGTTAAAGCTTTTGTGTCTGTTGAACTCAATATGGGTCAGATGAAAGAGGACATTGAGCTTGCAACTCGTTGCAAAAAGCCGGTACTTCTTGCTAACCGTACAGGCGGTATGATTCCAACAGTTGACAACATACTTGCAAAAATCGAAGAAGCGGCTAAAATATAAGGAAAGGACGGTAGAATATAATGGTAGTTTTTGAAAAGCCAAAGACACTTACCGATGCACCACTTCATTATTGTCCCGGTTGCACACACGGTATTATTCACAGACTTGTTGCCGAAGCAATTGATGAACTTGGTATTCAGGGCAGAACAATAGGCGTTGCTTCTGTTGGTTGCTCGGTATTTGCATATAATTATTTTAATGTTGATATGGTTCAGGCGGCTCACGGACGCGCTCCGGCAGTAGCTACCGGCGTTAAGCGTTCTGATTCAAACAATATAGTATTTACATATCAGGGTGACGGAGACCTTGCGGCAATCGGTACAGCTGAAACAGTACATTCTGCTGCAAGAGGCGAAAACATTACTGTAATATTCGTTAATAACGCAATCTACGGTATGACAGGCGGACAGATGGCTCCGACCACTCTTCCCGGACAGGTTACACAGACATCTCCTTACGGTCGTGATGTAACTAAGGTGGGCTATCCTATCAAGGTATGTGAAATGCTTTCTCAGGTAGATGGTGCGTATTACCTTGAAAGAGTAGCAGTTAATAATGTTAAGAATATCAAGAAAGCTAAGGCGGCTATTAAAAAAGCATTCCAGAATCAGGTAGACGGAAAGGGATTCTCACTCGTTGAAGTTATTTCAACTTGTCCTACTAACTGGGGTAAGTCTCCTGAAGCAGCCCTTGAATGGGTAGATGAAAAGATGATTCCTTACTATCCTCTTGGTGTATATAAGGATAAAGACTGGGAGGTAAAGTAATATGACAAGTCAGATACTTATTGCAGGCTTCGGCGGACAGGGAATACTCTTTTCGGGTAAATTCCTTGCATACGAAGGACTAATTGATGAAAAGGAAGTAAGCTGGCTTCCTTCATACGGCCCTGAAATGCGTGGCGGTACAGCTAACTGCAGCATTATTATAAGTGATACAAAAATCGGTTCACCTATTGTTGATAACCCCGATATACTTATTGCAATGAACGGACCCTCTCTTGAAAAATATGAGAATGCGGTAAACAAAGGCGGAGATATCTTTATTGACAGCTCACTTATCGACAAGAAAGTTGACAGAGATGATGTTAACGCGTACTATATCCCTGCAACAAAGCTTGCAGGCGACAATGGACTTACAGGTCTTGCAAATATTATAATGATCGGACTTATGATAAAGAAAAGCGGTATTATTCCTTATGAAAACATTGAAAAAGCAATGAAAAAGGTAGTAAGTGCAAAAAAGCCCGAGCTTTTCGACCTCAATATGAAAGCAATTGAGCTTGGATATAATTACGAGGCATAATTAAAATTTCATAATAAAATAAACCGAGTCGCAAGACTGGTTTTATTTGTTATAAGCATCAATAAAATCGCGCATTTCTTTTTC
>JAZSET010000065.1:0-12544 GCA_045531795.1 Eubacteriales bacterium
AGTCCCTCAAGCTGGTGGAACATCGGAGAGTGTGTTGCGTCAACCGCGTCAGAACGGTAAACTCTTCCGGGGGAGATAATTCTTATCGGGGGCTTTTGTTTTTCCATAACTCTCGCCTGAACTGGAGAGGTCTGTGAACGCAGAAGAATGTTGTTTGTTATATAGAATGTATCCTGAGTATCACGCGCGGGGTGATTTTCGGGAATGTTAAGTGCCTTGAAGTTGTAATAGTCATATTCAACTTCAGGACCGTGAACTATATCAAAGCCCATTGTCTGGAAAATGTTTTCCATTTTGCGCTGTGTTATAGCAAGGGGGTGACGTGCACCAATAAGTGGCTTTCTTGAGGGCATTGTAACGTCAAGCTTTTCTTCTTTGAGCTTGTTTTCGAGAGCGCGTGCGCCCTCTTCGCTCTTCTTCTGTGCGATAGCCTCCTCAATATATGCTCTTACTTCATTTGCAAGCTGACCCATAACAGGACGCTCTTCGGGTGTGAGTGAACCCATCATACGAAGAACTGCAGTAAGCTCGCCTTTTTTACCGAGATACTTAATTCTTACTTCCTCTGTGTCGCAGTCGTCTTTTTCAAGTGCTGCTTTGGCTGCGAGTCTGATTTCTTCAAGCTTTGTTTTCATACTGAACCTTGTTCCTTTCTTTAGAACATTTTATTACTTTAAAAATAAAAAAGGCCGTCATCCTTACAAGGACGACAGCAAAAACCACCGTGGTACCACCTTTGTTCCCGCATATGCGGACACTTTGTGCCATATAACGGTGGGCAAACCGCACAGAGCTTGGCTTTTGCGTTTACTCTGTGAGCTGATAGAGTGAAATGCTAACGGTTACACAAGGAGGCTTACAGCAAATGTCTCCCTCTCTGAATATGTATTTTCCGCTCGCTGTCTCCGTCATAGCTTTTTTACATAAATACACTAGCATTTTAGCACACTTTTTCATTTATTACAAGAACAGAAAACAAAGTTCACAGTTTATTAACAGAATAGGCGGTATTTTGTTAATAATGTGGGCTCTTTTTCGGGCTATAATGTAGTTGATATATAATTATTGAAAGAATAACCTCGTTTTATGAGAGAGAAGTGGTAAAAATTATGGATATGCTTGTAAATATACCCCGTGAAATAATCGGGTACATAGAAAATAAAAAAAGCATTTTCGAAAGTACCTTGCTTCTCTCTACCTGTGTCAGGGGGCGTGTGCCAAAAAACTGCGATATTTATCTTTTTGCCGACGAGTCGTGTCTTTATGTACTTGAAGCGGTTTTTGAGATAAACGGTGACCTTGACAGGGTAGTCAGAGAAACGGGGTTTGTTTCATATTCTCTTGATGAAATAAAGGATTTTTCCATAGAGGAGTTTGCCTCGGGAATAAGGGCTATAGTTGAACTTGAAAATACCGACAGCTTTATTCTGTGCGAAGCGGATAACACATATAAGCAGCCTACAAACCTGTTCTTTGAATATGTGAGACTTATAAAGGCCGGTGAATTTACAAAAGTTGATCCCAAAGACATAGATTCAAGATGCCCGAAATGCCACAGAGTATATCCAGATGAAAGAAAAAGTTGTCCGCTGTGTTCGGGCAACTCGGGTGTTGTAAAAAAGCTTATGCCTTTCTTTAAGCGGTATATCAAAGAGATGCTTGCTGTTCTTTTGCTTATGGCACTCATCAGTGCTCTCGGCTTGCTGTCTCCTTATATCAGCAACTCATTTTATATTGAAAAGGTGCTTACTGAGGGTGGTGAGCTTTACGGAGATATACTTTTTGTAATAACTCTGCTTGTCAGCCTGAGGATTGCAAATTTTGCAGTCACTATTCTTAACGATATTGTAACTGCACGGATATCTGCAAATATTACATATGACCTCAAAAACACTATATTCAAGGCGATAAACCGTCTGTCCCTGAGTTTTTTCAATTCACGCAGAACAGGCGGACTTATGACTCAGATTGAGTCTGATTCAAATACTCTCTACAGCTTTTTCAGCGAAATGGTTCCCAATATTTTAGTTGCTGTTGTGAAAATTGCTGCAGTTGTTATTGTGATGCTTTTTATGAACCCGACACTTGCACTTGTAACAATTGCGGTAGTACCGCTGTATGTTCTTTTAATAGAAAAAGCTTTCTACAAAAGCCGAACTTATGCAAGAAATGTCTTTGTTAAGGCGAGAAAAGCAAACGGTATTCTTACCGATGTCCTTGGAGGACTCAGGGTTGTAAAGGCTTTTGCCAAGGAAAAAGACGAAAGCGAAAATTTCCATAATCTGACGCGTGACAGAATGGAAACACTCAGGCGCTGGCAGATGCATCAGGCAGTCGTATTTCCTGCTATAAGCTTTGTCCTGTATCTCGGTACCGTTGCGGTCTGGGCAGTCGGAGGTATTTCGGTAATAAAGGGTGAGATGTCCTACGGTGATCTTCTTACCTTTGTGGCATACATGGGCTTTGTGTATAATCCGCTTAACTACATTGTAAACAGCATAAACAGAATGGGCGATTGCTTTAATGCTGCCGGCAGACTCCTCGAAATAACAGAGGCAATTCCCGATGTGGTGGAATCTGAAAATCCCATAAGGCTTGAAAATATTAAGGGCGACCTTGAATTTAAGAATGTTTCATTCTCATATACCAAGTCAAAAAAGACGATAGACAAGGTATCCTTTAAGCTTGAGGGCGGAAAAACTCTCGGAATTGTCGGAAGAACGGGTGCAGGTAAATCCACTATTGTCAATCTCCTTATGAGGCTTTATGATGTGAACCACGGAGAAATCCTTATTGACGGCGTCAACATAAAGGATTTGTCATTTAAGCAGCTGCGCGATGCAGTTGCGATTGTATCGCAGGAGACATATCTGTTCTCGGGTACAATTTATGATAATATTGCCTATGCTATGGAAAATGCCACGTGTGATGATGTAATAAAGGCGGCAATTGACGCGGGAGCGCACGATTTTATAATGCGTTTGCCTGACGGATATGAAACGAGAATAGGCCGTGGATTCAAAGATCTGTCCGGTGGAGAAAGACAGCGTATTTCAATAGCACGGGCTCTCCTTAAAAAGCCGAAAATACTCATTCTCGATGAGGCGACCTCGGCAATGGATACTGCCACAGAGCAGAGGATTGAGAGGGCTATAGAAACACTTCAGGGCAGCTGTACAACACTTATGATAGCACACAGGCTGTCCACACTCAAGAGTGCGGACTCGCTTATCGTAATAGAAGACGGAAAACTGATTGAAGCGGGTACTCACAGTGAACTTATAGCAGCAGACGGCGTATATAACAGGCTTTACAGTTTGCAGCTTGAGGCACTTTCAAACATAATCGGTGATGACGATGACTTTGGTGAATCTGACACACCGGAAAAACCACAGTATGCGAAGAAAAGAGAAAGAGGGTGAGCAAATGGATAAAATTTATAATAACGGAGTGGTAAATCTCCTGCCGGAGTTTGCTCACTTTGAAAAATGCGGAGACTTTCTGGGACTTTGTATTTCCGGAGATTTGTCAAAGCTTTCTGAAAGCGAGCTTGATCTTGAAAGAAAGCCCCACTATGACAGAGTAAGACTGAGAAGAGCGTTTCCGTTTACAGAAAAGGAAAGATTTATTTCAGTTCTTGACGATGATCAGAATGAAATCGGTCTTATTGAGGATATATCTGTTTTTTCATCGGAGCAGGCATCTCTTATAAGAGAGGAGCTTGACAGGGTTTATTATCTGACAAAGATTCAGAAAATCAAGTCGGTTAAAGAAAAAATAGGACGCGCTACCTATTTTATTTGTGAAAACGAAGACGGTGAGTTTGAAGTTGTACTCAGGGATGTCAGCAGAACTATTTTCAAACTGAATGATGACAGTGTTATTATAACAGATATTGATTCAAACAGATACATTATTGAATCTCTGTCGGCACTCGATAAAAAGAGCTTTAAAAAGCTTGAAGTGTATATGTAGGAGCGTTTATGAGTAAAAAAGACAAATCCGGGCTCCTGTCAAAACCTGAGCTTGAAAAGAAGCTTTATGAGCTTTATCCTGATGCAAAACAGTATAAAATCCTTGAAATCTGCCCTTATAATATTCCCGTTGAGGGATATGTCGCATTTTGTAAAGATGAGATAATCATAGTTGACTCATCGAAAAATACCGAGATTATTGACAAATCGCTTATCAGCGAAATAGCTCCGGTAAAGGAAAACGGATGCGTCTTTCTGGAGTGCAAAAAAGAGGGCATAGGACACATTCTTTGCCGCTCGGATATGAAATACGCAAAACTCTATATGTCGCTTAAAAACAGACTTGACAAGGTCTGCGGCGAAGACGGCAAGGAAGAAAAGCGCTCTCCTCATACAAAAGGGGAAAGAAAATGCCCGAACTGCGGCCGTACTCTCGGTGTGCTTGATACAAGATGCCCTAAATGTTCAGGCTCACTGAGGCTTATACTCAGAACACTGCTTTTGTCAAAAGAATTTACCTTTAACATAATTGCAACTGCCGTTGTGCTTATGATAATTTCAGTGGTTTCACTGACTGTTCCGTATATTAACCGCGTGCTTGTTGACGGCTATATAAAGAGTGGTGACACTGATGTTTCCTACAGCGGATTTTTCCTTGTGATACTTTCAATGATTGTAGTGCAGATTGTAATAAATCTGCTTGCTGTTTTAAGAAGATATTTAAGCAGTGCTGCTGCCAAAGGAGTACGCACAAAGTTTGCGGGTATGACCTTTGAAAAAGTGCAGAGACTTTCTATAGCAAAAAGCGGAAAATATGAAACGGGCGACCTTTACAGGCGTATAAATGATGAGGTAATCGCCATTCAGAGAACACTTACCGAGCATTTGCCAAATTATCTGGAGCAAATCTTCAAGCTTGTTTTTGCCGGAATCTTCCTGTTTGTATATGATGTAAGACTTGCTCTTTTTGTCCTTGCAACCATTCCGGTTATTGTCTTTTTGTTTTACATAATAAGAGAGCCTACTCACACTCTCTGGATGAAGCAGAGGGAAAAGGGCGCTCAGAGCAGCAGTATTCTTCACGATATTTATTCGGGAATAAGAGTTGTAAAGTCGTACGGTACCGAGGAGAGGGAATTTTCAAAATACGACAGATCCTCCCGTGAATACAGGGATATTTCCATAAAAAACGAAACCATATGGGCGCTGATTATGCACCCTATGAGCTTTATTGCAGGAGTTGGCGAGTTTTTTATCCTGTATTTTGTCGGCAACAGAATTTTAGATGGTACAATGACACTTGGTGAAATGGCACAGTTTTCGTCGTATGTGTCTATTGTATACGCACCCCTTGCGCAGTTTGCTCATCTTCCGAAAATACTTACAAATTTTATGGTGCATATAGGTAAGCTCTTTGAACTTATAGACGAAGAAGAGGATATGACTGACGATGAAAGTGCAAAGGAAATAAAGATTACGGGAGAGGTTGAAATAGAGGGGCTATCCTTTGGATACGATGAATCCAAGGATGTGCTCAGAGAAATCAATCTTAAAGTAAAACCCGGTGAAATGATAGGAATTGTCGGTCGCTCGGGAGCCGGAAAAACAACGCTTATTAACCTTATTATGCGAATGTACGATCCGCATAAAGGATGTATCAGGGCAGACGGGGTTGACATAAGAGATATTCCGCAGCACATATACAGAAGTCAGATAGGCGCAGTTTTGCAGGAAACCTATTTGTTTACGGGATCAATTTTTGATAATATTGCTTACGCAAGACCGGATGCAGATTACACTGAGGTAATTGCCGCATCCAAGGCAGCCGGCGCCCACCCGTTTATAATGAAGCTCCCCGACGCGTACAATACCGTAATCGGTGAAAAAGGACTTACCCTTTCGGGCGGTGAAAGACAGCGCGTTGCAATAGCGAGAGCCTTGCTCAGAGATCCGAAAATACTTATTCTTGATGAGGCGACAGCCTCTCTTGATACAGAGACCGAAAAGCACGTTCAGGATGCCCTTGCAAAGCTTGTCAAAAACAGGACTACATTTGCGATAGCTCACAGACTTTCAACACTTAGAAACGCCACAAGGCTTATTGTAATCGACGGCGGTAAAATTGTCGAAACAGGCACCCACGAGGAGCTTGTCAAAGCGAATGGCATATATGCAAGTCTTGTAAAGGCGCAGAGACAAATGGTAAAGGGACAGAATAACTGATAAATTTATGAATGGTTGAAATATTCACAAATCTGTGGTACAATATTTATGCAGATTAAAGTATGTGCTTACTGCGATTTCCACGGGTTGTGTAAAACTGATATATGAAAAGGAGAAATAATATGATGAATGCAAAAGTACACGAACTTTTAAATCAACAGATCAACAAGGAGTTTTACTCCGCTTATCTTTACCTTGATTTCTCAAATTATTTTGAGGATGCGGGACTTGACGGATTTGCGAACTGGTATAAGATCCAGGCTCAGGAGGAGCGCGACCACGCGATGCTGTTCTATCAGTACCTCCAGAATGAAAATCAGAAAGTAACTCTTGAAGCTATTGGCAAGCCCGACAAGGTATTTACCTGCCATATGGATGTACTCAAGGCAGGACTTGAACACGAGGAGTATGTGACCTCACTTATCAATGATATCTACGCTGCAGCATACGACGTACGCGATTTCCGTACAATGCAGTTCCTTGACTGGTTTGTAAAAGAGCAGGGCGAGGAGGAAACAAACGCCAACGATATGATTACAAAAATGGAATTGTTCGGATCTGACCCCAAGAGCCTTTATATGCTCAATCAGGAACTTGCAGCGAGAGTATATACTGCTCCCTCACTCGTTCTGTAATTACATATCTGATACAAAAAACGGCATAACATTCGGTGTTATGCCGTTTCTTTTTGGTGTATCCGGATTTCAGTGCTTTTCTGTTAAATTGCCCTCTATATCATAGAATGAAAATGTGCCGTCTTCAAGTATTATGTAGCCTCTCTTTGAGTCCTCTTTCGGGATTGAAACAGAGCCCGGGTTTATGTATGTAAAATTCTCATATTCTTCATATTTTGTTACGTGTGTATGACCGTTTATGAGAATATCACCTTCTGCAAGCGGCGGTGGGTTCTGAGGTGAGTATTTGTGTCCGTGAGTTGCGTAAATTGTTTTTTCGCCCGAATAAACTACTGCATAGTCTGCAAGAATCGGAAAATCAAGAACCATCTGGTCAACCTCGGTGTCGCAGTTGCCTCTGACGGCTAAAATTTTGCTTTTCAGCGGATTCAGAAGAGATATTACCTTTTTAGGAGCATATTCTTCGGGCAGGTCGTTTCTCGGTCCGTGATAAAGAATATCGCCGAGCAGAAGCAATTTTTCACAACCCGATTCATTAAATCTGTCTGCGAGCATTTTTGCATATTTATACGAGCCGTGTATGTCGGAGGCAATCATTATTTTCATAGTTATTATCCTTTTTAGTGTACTTTTTGTGTACATTATATTATTTTTTTAGCCTTTTGTCAACAAAGTAGCAAAATGTACTGAAAATCTTTAAATATAATAAATATTTTATATAAAAATATATGTCGACAGCTATTGACAAAAAGGGTGGAAATAGTGTAAAATAATAGTGGTTTCTCGATGACTGACGGAAAAGCGAGTTTACGCTGGGGAGTCGGGAAAAATAAAGCCGACCGTCTGGGCAGCCGATTCCGTTTATGGGATAGGTATGCTCTTTTTGTTTTGTCGGCATAATGGAGGAAAGCGTGAAATAGAATCTTCATTTGATGAAATCTCTATTCACGCCATCAAACTTTGCTTTTGTGCGTGAAATGCAGAAATTTCAAGAAAAACGCAGAGTTTACATTATTTTTGAGCCGCCAAGGCGGCATGGAGGATTATTATGAAAAAAGTCGGAATTGTTATGGGAAGCGACAGCGACCTTGGTGTTGTTGAAAAGGCTATAAGCACCCTTGCCGAGTATGGAGTAGAGTGCGAGGTCAGAGTGCTTTCGGCGCACAGAACTCCTGTTGAAGCGGCAGAGTTTGCAAAGGGTGCAAGAGACAGAAATGTGGGTGTTATAATCGCGGCGGCAGGAATGGCTGCACATCTGGCAGGCGCAATGGCTGCAAATACCACACTTCCTGTTATCGGCATTCCCGTAAAATCGTCAAATCTTGACGGTGTTGACGCACTTCTGTCTACCGTACAGATGCCGTCGGGTATTCCTGTTGCAACAGTTGCAATAAACGGTGCGGCAAATGCGGCAATTCTTGCAATTGAAATGCTTGCAATCTCCGACAGAGAACTTGCAGATAAGCTTGACACTTCAAGAAAGGCTGCTGCAGACAAGGTAAGAGAAAAGGACGCTTTGATAAGCGCAAGATTCAACGGTTAATTTGAAAGCGGAGGATTTATGGGAGGCTTTTTTGGCGTAGCAAGTAAGCGCGATGCAATCTCGGATGTATTCTTTGGAACGGACTACCACTCACATCTTGGTACAAGGCGTGCAGGTATGGCGGCGTATGATTCTGAGATAGGGCTTCAGCGCGATATACACAATATTGAAAATTCACCATTCAGAACAAAGTTTGACAAGGTGTTCCTTGAAATGAAGGGAAACTCGGCTATCGGATGCATAAGTGACAGCGATCCTCAGCCATTACTTATCCGTTCAACCATCGGAACATATGCTATTTCAATAGTCGGAAGAGTTAATAACGCAGCCGAGCTTATTGAAAAATACCTTCTCACAAACGGCGGTCATTTTACTGTAATGACGGGTGGTAAGGTAAATACGGTTGAACTTGTTGCATCCCTTATAAACCACAAGAGTGATTTTAAAGAGGGAATACAGTTTGCGCAAGAGGTGATCGACGGCTCGTTGTCGATTCTTATACTCAAAGATGACGGAGCGCTGATTGCGGCAAGAGACAAGTTCGGCAGACTTCCGGTTATAATCGGAAAGAATGACGATGGACACAGCGTATCGTTTGAGTCGTTTGCCTTTGAAAAGCTCGGGTACGAAATCGAAAGAGAGCTCGGTCCGGGAGAGGTCGTTGAACTGACATCAAACAGTGTTACACAGCTTGTAAAGCCGGGCGACAAAATGAGAATATGCTCATTCCTGTGGACGTATTACGGATACTCAAACTCAATATATGAGGGCGTAAACGTTGAACTTATGAGATATAAAAACGGCAAGATACTTGCTGAAAACGATAAAGAAAAAGGACTTGCAAAGGATATTGACTATGCCTGCGGTGTTCCGGATTCGGGAACTCCTCATGCGATAGGATATGCAAATGAGAGCGGCGCTCCGTTTGCGCGTCCGTTTATAAAATATACGCCAACCTGGCCGAGAAGCTTTACTCCGCCAACGCAGGCTGAGCGTAACAGAATAGCAAAAATGAAGCAGATACCTGTAAAGGAACTTATCAAGGATAAGAAACTTCTTTTTGTTGACGACTCAATTGTGCGTGGCACACAGCTTAAGGAAACGGTAGACTTTCTTTACGAAAACGGAGCAAAAGCGGTGCATATGCGTTCTGCCTGTCCTCCGATAATGTACAGTTGTAAGTATCTTAACTTCTCACGTGCAAATTCAGACCTTGAACTTATTGCAAGACGAACCATAGTTGAGCTTGAGGGTGACGAGGGACTTAACTACATTGAAGAGTATGCAGATGCTTCAACCGAAAGAGGAAGAAAGCTACGTGAAAAAATAGCAGAAACACTTCACTTTGACTCTCTTGAGTTCCAGTCACTTGAGGGTATAATCAAAGCGATAGGCATAGACAAGTGCAAGCTTTGCACTTATTGCTGGGATGGAAAAGAATAAGTATAAATTTTCATAACGAAAGGAAAGTAAAAAATGTCAAACAGTTACAGTGAAAGCTACAAGGCAGCGGGTGTTGATATAACCGCAGGCTACAAAGCGGTAGAACTTATGAAGGCGCATATCGCCAAAACAGTAACAGAGGGGGCAATTTCGGGAATCGGTGATTTCGGAGGACTTTTTGCACTTGATTTAAAGGGAATAACAGAGCCTGTACTCGTCGGAGGTACAGACGGAGTCGGAACAAAGCTTAAAATGGCTTTTCTTCTTGACAAGCACGATACAGTCGGTATTGACTGCGTTGCCATGTGTGTAAACGATATCATTTGTGCAGGCGCAAAGCCGCTGTTCTTCCTTGACTATATTGCTCTTGGAAAGAATGTTCCCGAAAAGGTTGCGGACATAGTTAAGGGTGTTGCAGACGGATGCGTTATGGCAGGCGCGGCACTTATCGGCGGCGAGACTGCTGAAATGCCCGGCTTCTATCCTGTTGATGAATATGACCTTGCAGGATTTTCTGTTGGTGTAGCAGATAAATCAAAGATTCTTGACAAGAGTCAGATGAAAGAGGGCGATGTTGTAATCGGTATTCCCTCAAGCGGTGTTCATTCAAACGGATTTTCACTTGTAAGACGCGTATTTGATGTTGAAAACTGTGACCTTAAAACACCGAGAGAGGATCTTGGCGGTAAGTCACTCGGTGAGGCACTTATTGCTCCTACAAAGATTTATGTTAAGCCCATGCTTGCTCTTTTCGATGCACTTACTGTAAAGAGTGTATGCCATGTAACCGGCGGTGGCTTCTACGAGAATGTTCCGAGAGCAATTCCCGACGGACTCTGTGCTAAAATATACAAGGACAAGCTTCCGAAGCTTCCTATATTTGACCTTATCCAGAAAACAGGAAACATTCCTGAAAGAGACATGTACAACACCTTTAATATGGGTGTCGGTATGGTATTTGTTGTAAACCCCGAGGACGCAGACAAGGCACTTGAAATTCTTGCCGGAATGGGTGAAAAGGATGCCCGTGTTATCGGTGAAATCATAAAGGATGCCGATAAGGTGGTATTATGTTAAGTAAAGTAAGACAATCACTTGCCTTAAGCTTTGCCGGCGGTGTGATGATTGGTATAGGCGGTACTGTAAACCTTTCACTCGGTGGTATTAACGGAGCGATTTTCTTTGCGGTAGCACTGCTTACTATTTGTCTTTTAGGACTTCACCTGTTTACAGGCAAGGTCGGAGCCATTGTGTACAGTGAAAACAAAAAGCACGACGGCCCCCTGCTTTTAACCTGCCTTATCGGAAACGGACTTGGTACACTGCTTGCAGCTTTTATATGTAATTTAAGTACATCAAATGCACTGCAGCCGATAAAGCAGATTGCATATACAATGTGCGAGGGAAAACTTTTAAAGAGTGTTCCCGCCGTACTTGCATCCGCTTTTATGTGCGGAATACTTATGTATGTAGCAGTAACAATTTACTCTGAAAAGAATAATATTGCAGGTATTTTGTTCTGCGTACCCGTGTTCATCCTTTCGGGATATGAGCACTCGATAGCCGATATGTTTTATTTCTTTGCCGCAGGAATGTTCAGTACACAAACATTTGTATTCATTATTTTAGCGGTAGTTGGCAACTCACTCGGCGGTTGTTTCATTCCTCTTATGAGAAAACTTGCAGGATATAAGCCTGCGAAATAAATAACGATTACTATCTATCAGCGAAATACGGAGAAAACTATGACCACAGCAAAAATAGCAGTTCTTGTGTCGGGCGGCGGCACAAATTTACAGGCACTTATTGATGCACAGAATAAAAACATTTTAAAGCACGGTAAAATCGAGCTTGTTATATCAAATAACAGTGATGCGTATGCACTTACCCGTGCAAGAGAAAATGAGATTGAAACAGCGATTGTCAAGCGTGATGATGAGTCGAGCATCGAGGATAAGATTATAAAGCTTCTTGATGAATACAAGATTGACATTATTGTTCTTGCAGGCTTTATGTGCATTTTGTCAGAAAAATTCACATCAAGATATCCCGAGAGAATAATCAATGTACATCCATCACTTATACCCGCTTTCTGCGGAAAGGGCTTTTACGGACTTAAAGTTCATGAGGCAGCCCTTGAGTACGGCGTAAAGGTAACGGGTGCAACTGTTCACTTTGTAAATGAAGTGCCGGACGGCGGCAGAATTATTATGCAGAAGGCAGTTGCGGTTGGCGCACACGATACTCCCGAGATGCTTCAGAGAAGAGTAATGCGTCAGGCAGAGTGGAAAATTTTACCCGTAGCCTGCGAAAAGGTGTGCAGAGAATATTTGTCAAAGCTAAAAAAAGAATCAAAGTAAAAACTGATTGAAAGGAAGTAAAAAAATGAGTGCAATTGATACACTTAACTTAAATGAGCTTTTAAAGAGCTGTACATATCCCGGAAGAGGAATAGTTGTCGGAACAACACCTGACAAGAAAAAGGCAGTTTTTGCTTACTTTATTATGGGAAGAAGCGATAACAGCCGTAACCGTGTGTTCATCGAAAAGGAAAACGGAGAGATTATAACCGCTCCGTTTGATGAATCAAAGGTTGAGGATCCCTCACTTATAATCTATTCTCCCGTAAAGGTATGGGATGACACAACAATTGTTACAAACGGCGACCAGACAGATACAATCTATGATTATATCAAGGACGGTAAAACCTTTGAAGAGGCTCTTGA
>JAZSET010000124.1:0-2627 GCA_045531795.1 Eubacteriales bacterium
ATTCGTGCTGGAAAAGAAGATAGATTTCGTCAATGAAAATATATGTTTCTCTGCCTGCTGCACGGTTGGCGGTAATACGGTTGAGTATGCTGTCAAGAACTACAAGCATACCGATGGGCATAAGCTGACTGCCGAGGTCAAGAATGTCATAACAAATAAGTCTGTTGTTGACATTAACATTTGTCTGTTTAGCAAATGTGTTCTGTGAGCCACTTGCAAAGAGTTCCATTGCGGTTGCAAGTTCCTGTGCTTCGGGTTCTTCCTGCTCTCTGAGGCAATCGCAAAGGTCTATAAGTGTAGGCGGTTTACCCTTGTAACTTCGTTTGAGATAAGGTGCGTACACTTTGGACAGACAACGGTCAATGATAGATTTCTGCATTGCTTCAACCTTTCCTTGTCCCATAACCTGCTCAAAGAGTGAAAGTACAAACTCTGCTTTTAATGCAATAGGACTTGCACCGTCTGCATAGTCTTTGTTAATATCAAGGCAGTTTATGTGATTTTTACTTGTTGCTGAAAGCTGAATAACCTGTCCGTCCATCGCTTCAACAAGAGGTTTATACTCTCGCTCGGGGTCAATGATAATGACATCAGCATCCGTTGATAACAACAACGACACAACTTCTTCTTTTGCCGTAAAGGATTTACCACTACCCGAAACACCAAGAATAAAGGAATTACCGTTGAGAAGGAATCTGCGATTTACGATAATCATATTCTTGGAGATAACATTAACGCCTTGGAAAATTCCTCCTTCGTGCTGAATTTCCTGCACCTTAAAGGGCATAAAAACAGCAAGGCTCTCTGTTGTAAGAGTACGCCTTGCTTCGATTTTGTTTATTCCGATGGGAAGTGTGGCATTGAATCCTTCAAGCTGCTGATATTTGAGAACGCCAATCTGACACATGTGCTTTCTGCCCATAGCAGTTATAGCCTCAGTATCGTTATTGAGTTCTTCAAGTGTATCGGCTGTGTGCATAACAGTAAGTACAACCTTAAACATCTTTTGGTCACGGGTTGTGAGATCATCAAGAAACTCACGGATTTCCTTTCTCTGTTGTTCAAGGTCATAGGGAATAACAGAGGTGTAGTTATTATTTGCGTTCTGCTTTCGCTGATAGTTTGCGATATTGGTTTCAATGCCGAGAGCCTGCTTTTCACCGAATTTCTGTGCTTCTTCCGTTGAAACAGGGATAATATCGTAATTAAATATCATATTACGGTTTGTGTCCGTAAGCTCCCATACAACGCTGTCTTTTACATAAGAGGGATAATCACGAATAAACAGAACACGGGCGAATTTGTCACCGACTTTGAAATAGTCCGCTTTAAACTCAAAGCCATCCGGGGCAATATAGTCCTTAAAGTTTTGTCCCTTTCGCATTGTATCTCTTAAATCAAAGCGATAATCTGCAACCTCATTAGGTCTGCAGAAATCGTGAATAATGCGAAGTCGCTCGGTAAGATTGAGTTCGGTGCATTTGGAGCCAAGTCTTGAAAAATGAGCCGTTAAATCTGCACCTATACGGGCGAAATGTGTTCTTGCTTCCTGTATGGACTTCTTCTGCACCGTAACAGTAATATATTTATCCTGCACAATGGCATTTGCACCGTTGGCGAGCATTGTCAGCATATCGTTGATTTCTTTACGGTATTTGTCTTTGCCGTCATTTGCATTTTCAAGTAAAGCCATTTCTTTAAGCTCGGTCTTTTTGAGCTTTCTGTTGACAATGGTTATCTGACTTGAAACACCGTTTTCAAGAGAGTTCAAGATTTCGCTGTACCTTAAAAAGTTTGTTTCCTTATCTTCTTTACTTGAAACGGCATAGTTTATATCCGTAAACTTGAATGTCTTTGAAAAATGTTCTCTGCCAGTCATAAAGATACCGTCAGAATAGACAGCATCAATTCTGATTACATCTTGCACGGATTTAGGAACGGTTAAACCGTCACCAAGCATTTCTGCGAAGCCTGTTTTTTTCTTTATTGTTCCTATCAGGTCGAACATCTGCTTCACTCCTTTCTATTTCGTCATAAATGTTCTTTGAGATGAATTTGATTTCTTTAGGCATAAGTATCTCGGAGCGAAGATATGTGAATAACACTTTTTCTGCTGTCATACCGTGATACTTGAAAAAGCCTATTGCCGCAAAGGGGGCGGCACCCAAAATGCAAACCCAACTCAAGGTTTCAATACCGAAAAACGGTCTTAATAAAAAGTACAAGCCTACGGCAACACCGCAGGCAAGAACTGAAAAAACGAACTGCCTTAATGACAGTCCAAAATATACAGCCTCCGTGTAGTCACGGATTTCACGGTTTATTTTTACTTCCAAATATAATCATCTCCTTTTAAAGTCCCATCATTTCTTTGACTACTCGGTCTGCCATTTTTACTGTGCCGACAAGAACTATCATATTGAATATGAGTTCACCGACATAACTCCACACCTGATTTACTGCTGTAGCTGCTTCATCAACAACAGGCGGTGAATCGGCAAAGATAGAGAAGATAATACAGCCGAGTACGATTATTGCTCCTTCCAAACAAACTGCGGCGTATGACTTTATGAAGCTCTTACCAATAGAAGATGATGTTTCACCCGCAAATGCAGATAAGGGAATAG
>JAZSET010000052.1:0-4130 GCA_045531795.1 Eubacteriales bacterium
AAGAAGATTGCGCTTATATTTATCAATGCAGCCGAAAGACAGAAAAAATATTATCAAAAAATAGATACAAGTTTAGAGGAGAATCAAAAAAGTGACAAGATAACGCTCCCAAAATTCTTGAAAAGCAAAGATATAATCTCAATATACAACGGGATTTTCAAAGAAATAAAAAATGCTCTATATCACGAAATCCCGCCAAACGTTAATATTTCTAAAGCGGAAACGGACATAGACCTCGAGGAAATAAAGCAACAAAGAGCAGACAAGGAAGGAATAAAGAGGCCTAACAAGGTTCTTCCGATTATCGCAAAAGGGCTTTCAAGCGGACTTGACTATTCAACAATTATCAATGCAATGACTCCCGGCGAGGTCATTCAGATTTGGCTGTATCAGCAAGAAGGAAAGGGCGGTCTAAATGGCAAAAAATAACCGAGAAATAAAAACTACGTTTAAAATCGACGGTGAAGCCGAATACAAGCGGTCAATAAAAAACATAAATTCCGACCTTAAGGTTTTATCTTCTGAGATGGAAGAGGTAAATTCTCGTTACGACAAAAACGAGAAGAGTATGCGGAAGCTTGAGGAAACAAACGAGATTCTCAATAAGCAGTACGACACTCAAAAAAAGAAGATTCAGACTCTTAAGGATGCTGTTGCAAACTCTGCAAAAGCTTATGATGATGCTGTAGATGTTTACGATAAAATGGTTAAGGAGTTCGGCGAGAACTCTACGGAAGCCGAAAAGGCAGCAAAAGCCGTTGATAAAGCAAAGGCCTCTGTTGATAACTTTACGATTCAGCTTAACAAGTCGCAAAAAGAACTTAATAAAACGGAAAAAGCTATTGATGGAGTTCAGACGGAACTTGCAGAACTTAAGAATCAAGAGATTGATGAGTTAATTCCCGAAAAAGCTACTAAAAATATAAAAATAACCAAAGAACAGCTTGATGAAGTTGCAAAATCGGCTACAAGTGTAGCGACAACTTGCGGAAAAGCAGCGGTTGAGGCCGGAAAGCTCGGTGCAAAAACACTGAAAGTTTCTCTTGAAGCAAGCGCTAAGGCACTTGCGGCTTACGCATCGGCAGCAGCAGCGGCGGGGACAGCAATATTTAACCTTACAGCCGAATCGGGAGCGTTTGCCGACGACATAAATACGCTTGCGAAGCAGACAGGACTTGATACAGAAAGCTTACAGGCTTATACTTACGCTTCAAAACTCATAGATGTTGAGGTTGAAACTGTTGCAAAAACAATGGCAAAGCTCACTAAAAACATGACCTCAACTTCGAAAGAAGTGCAGGGGGCGTTCCAGACTTTAGGTGTAAGCATAAGGGATAATGTCACAGGCGAGCTAAGAAACAACGAAGAAGTTTTTAACGACCTCATAAAAGCTCTTGGTGAAATCGAAAACGAGACCGAGCGAGACAATCTCGCTATGCAGATTTTCGGAAAATCAGCACAGGACTTAAATCCGCTTATTTTAGGTGGGGCTGAGGACTTGCAAAAATTCGCCCAGAGCGCTAAAGAGGCAGGCTTAATTCTTTCGCAAGAAGCTCTTGATGACTTAAATGCTTTTAATGATTCACTGGACATATTGAAAGGGAATCTTGCTTCTGCAGGAAAGGTTATCAGTGTTGATTTTGCACAGAAAATTAAGCCAGTAACAGATAAAATCGGAGAAGCTGTGCCAAAAATAGCAAAGGCGTTTGGCGGAATGTTTGACCCCGAGACTGCCGAGAAATCGGGTCAGGAGTTCAGAGAGGTGATAATAAGCCTTACCACAGACATAGGCAGAGATATCGAAGATATGCTTCCTGTATTTCTCGATGGGATGAATTCGATTTTTATGGGAATTATAGATGTCTTGCCCTCTTCGGTGGCTTCTTTACTTCCATATCTCGTGGACGGTCTGACAAACCTCGTGATTGAGGTGGTCAGACAGATTCCTGTACTTCTTCCGACAATCGTAAACGCAGGCTTAGATTTGTTCAGCGGACTTCTTACAGGACTTAACAAGGCTCTTGATGAGCTTAATCCTTTGCTTCCGGGCATAGTAAGAGACGTTATGGACAGACTTACAGAGAACCTTCCGACCATTATAAGCGGAGCATATCAGCTTTTTATTGGATTGCTTGACGGTCTCGCTTCTGCTATGCCGGAAATCCTCAGAGGAATAACCGAGCTTGTTCCGGAGATGGCGAACGAAATTACCAAGGAAGAAAATCTTAACCGTTTGATTCAGACAGGCGTTGACCTTGTAGTTGCTATAGCTGAGGGTCTTCCGCAGGCTCTTCCTGCTCTTATAGAAGCTCTCGGAAAGGTTATCACAGAACTTGCAAATACCGAAATCAGCTACGAAGATTTAGGAAAAATTGGCACAGCTATGGGCGAAACGCTTGTTAATTCCTTTACGTCAATCCTCAGTGTTATCGACGGGCTTCTTGGAACGAAGTTCGCTGAATGGTACTCACAGTACAGCGATTGGGCAAGACAGGTCGGAGCTGACATATACGCTATGACTCACGCAGACGAGCTTGCTCAAATGGACTTAGAGAACAAGACTATCGAACTAAGAAACGACATAACAAGAAAGTTCAACACCTATGTCAGAGACGAGGGCTTATCTGCGGAGGAAGCTCTTGAACGCGCAAAAAATGACGCTATAAAAACCGACGAGCAAAAATATATCTACGTTACATATCTTGCGGACGAGTATTTTAACGCTGAAGCTATAGAGGGAAGAGCGAATCTCGTCCTGGAAATAGACGAGAGAAACAAGCAGGCTCTTGAATCGCAGATTGCATCAAACAATGCGACTCTTGCTGAACAACGGTTTGAGATGGTTTCGAACGCTGTGCCTTCGGCTCCTGTTGACTATTCGACATGGGCTTCCGGTAATACTACGAATATTACGTTCAATAATATGAGCCCTATTGCTTTGACAGCGGAAGAACAGATAAGACAAAATCGTCAGCAGGCACAGGTGGCCAACATATACGGAGGTGGGGGCAATTAAGGCACTTATTCTTTCAACGGATGCGGGCAGTATTGATTTTATAAACGACACCGAAGTAAGACTTAAAGAATTACAAGGCGTCAGTGCCAGCGCACAGATAAACACGCAGGAAAGCGGCAATCAAGACGGCTCAACATATATAAGCGGAAAATATACCGAAAGGTCAATCACTCTTTCTTTCCGTATCAGGAAAGAGGCTGATGCAGAAATGGCTCAGTATGATTTGTACCGCATTTTTGCACCGAAAAGCAAGGGTACGATGATAATGCATGCACGAACCTGTTCGAGCTTAATTAACTTTATCGTTGAGGCGGTAGAGATACCGCCCAATCAGAGCTATCCTATCATCGGATATATATTGCTCAAATGTCCTGACCCTTTTTTCAGAGGCTTGGAGACCTCAAGAGAAACAATAGCTGGTACGGTTTCTTATTTTAAGTTCCCTTTCACATTTCCGTCAGAGCCTTTTTATATTTCGAAGCAGACAGAGGGCGTATTCAAGGAGATAATTAACAACGGAATCAACGAAACTGCATTAACCGTTGTTTTTAAGGCAAAGGCAAGAGTCAAAAATCCATATCTGGAAAACGTTGATACCGGGGCGAAAATGGGAATAAACTACACGCTTGAAGCAGGCGACGTATTAACTGTTACAACAGGAAAGGATGACAAGAGGATTATCCTTACAAGAAAAGGAGAAAAATACAATCTCTTTAATTACAAGATATTTCCTTTTGAATTTTTTCAGCTTAAGACAGGAAAAAACCTTTATAAATTCGGAGCGTATTCGGGAGAAAAAAACCTTGAAATCTATGCGGAGTATTCAGAGAAGTTCCCGGGAATTTACTGCAATGTTCCCGGAGGAACAGACCGCATAGGAGACACCGAACTTGCAAATGAAATCAGAGAAATTGCCAAAATCGTGAAAAGAGGCGGTTTGTATGAATAGTTATTTTGAAATCTATGACGAAGACTTTACCGCTCTCGGAATAGTTGATGTATTCAACGAGCTTGTGTGGGAGCGGAGGTATTTTGAAGCCGGTTATTTCGAATTGCACGCGCCTGCGACAGCGAATAACTCTCAGTTAATCAAAGAGGGAAGTCGGATCGTAGC
>JAZSET010000159.1:0-15925 GCA_045531795.1 Eubacteriales bacterium
ATTCTGATATCAAGTACAGTAAATCCGGGATACTTATCTGTCAAATCCTCTTTGACCGTCATAACGGGCTCTACTTCGTATAGTTTCTGAAGCTCAGCCTGCCAGAAGCTGTCAAAATCCTCAGGCTCTTTTACACTCTGGGCAATTTCATATATTCCAACAGCCGCACCGCCATCATAAGGGGGTATATCCTGAAGTACTGCACCAAGCTCGCTTGTAGCTGTAACATACAGCTTAACAAAGCCGGGGTGGTCAAGGCTTGTTTTTATCTCAAAACTACCATCACTATAAGGAATCTCTCCCGTTTCAACTTTATCAGTACCGTCAAATTCGAGCTTGTATGAAACATACGGTACTTTTATTGTTTCACCCTCACTTATCACTGTCAGGTTGAAAATTATTTCGTCTCCTACCATATATTCAAGCGGAGATTTGTTGGTTTCACATTCAAAGTGGCACTCACTTTTGACTCGCAAATCATAATAATCAATCGCGCTGTATGAAAAATCAATAAAAGACCCGTTGTTAAGTGAAATATCGCCACGTTGTTTAAAATTATAAGTGATAATCTCATCTGTCTGTGTCAGACCAAGCATTGTTCTTGCACATATTACAATGTCGCCGTCATGCTCTCTGAAGCGGACAGTATGCTCGGGAACATTTTCGCTTATTTCAAAGAAAATACGTATATCACCTTTTTCTTTGACATCAAGTCCCGTTTCGGAACTCAGTGCTGCCGACATCTTTTTCGTATCAACTCCGTCAAACTCGTCTATCTGCAGACTTTCTGCATACTCGCCGTTTACAATTATGCTCACATAAGGAAGCGACTCGCGATAAATATAATCTCTGTCAAGCCTTACGTTTTCAGCAATTATATTATCCGCAAAATAATTGGCACCGGCAACAGTTGCAGAGTCACAGCCACCAACAATATATACTCTGTTACCATCAACTCCTATTACAAATTCTATGGAGTTTTGTGCTTGCAGTCTTTCGGGCACACCTCTGTCCGTTTTGCCTATAATTATTTCTTTTGAAGCGTCATCAAACTTCTTGTTTCTGTCACTTTGCAGCTTGAGCCTCGCATCTGCCTTTTCTTTTGCCTGACTTATAATATTAAGTGAGGCATTGACTACTTGTTCGGAAGCATCATAAGAACATATTACACTGTAATCGCTTTTTCCTCTGCTTATAATTTTAAGTGGCTTATCAGATATGCCGTCACAGGCAGACAAACAAGCAAGTAATACAAAAACCAGAGTAAATGCAAATAATATTACCTTTTTGTTTCTATTCAAGATTTTTCTCCTTTCACTCCCTCAAAGCTCTCGGGCAATAGGCTGTCTAAAGTATATGTTTTATCAGACAAATGAATTCTGAAATCTCTGTCGCAGAATTCACTCATAACCTGTCTGCAGGCTCCGCACGGAGGACATGGCTTTGAAAAATCCTCGTCTTTTGAACCCACGATTGCAATATCCGTGAATTCTTTTTCCCCGTCGCTTACAGCCTTAAAAAATGCTACCCTCTCGGCACAGCAGGTAAGCGAAAATGAGCCGTTTTCAATATTTGTACCTGTATAAATCTTTCCGCTTTTTGTATACAGTGCCGCGCCCACACGAAAATGTGAGTAGGGCGAATAAGCTTTTTTTGCCGCTTCTTCGGCATAGGCAAGTAATTTGCTCTTATCCATTAAAAATCTGCCTTTCGATTATTTACGACTGTTTCCACTTGTATTATATGCTAAACTATGTTTGCAGACACCTGCTCTGCAAAGCTATAATACTTGATTTGAGGTGATAACAATGTTTTACAAGCTTGTCAAGGGTTCTCTTGTAAAAGCACCCGAAAACATCCGTGCTCTCATCGGCTCTCCCACACCCGAACAATACCTTTTCTTCGGATACAAGCCTCTTTCCGGGAAAATCGAGGCCGGTGCTACATATGTAGAAGATGCGGATGCCATCAGAATTATAAAATCACAAAAATAAAATATGTTAAAACTGACTTTCGGCGGGGCAAAGCCCCGCCGTTTTTTATGACATTACAACCTTTTCCCAGAGTGCTTCATAGTATGAACGCGTTTCTCTCGGAAGATCGTGGAAGTATTCGCACTTGGGATATTCTGCGGGATAAAGGATTTCTTCATCTTTAAGCGAATAGTTCTCGTTGTTGACAACTGCTATATTCGGTGAAGCATAGCAGATATATTCGGCATTTGCAAGAGCAATTTCAGGCTCAAGCAGGAAGTTTATATACATAAGTGCCGCTTCATAGTTCTGATTGTTCTTAGGGATACATACCGAGTCAACAAAAATGTTTACACCCTCCTTGGGATACACAAAGGCAAGGTCGGGGTTATTGTCGCGCATAGTAAGGAAGTCTCCTGCGTAGTATGCACCGACTGCCGCATTTCCGGCTTCCATTTTGTTGAATATCTGGTCCATTACTCTGCCCTGAATAACATCGTTCTGCTCTATAAGCTTGTCAGAAGCTCTGTCCCAGTCGTCCTTGTTTTCGGTATTGAGGTCAATTCCGAGTAAAAACTGCGCAATTGCAAAGCTGTCACGGGGATTGTTGAACATAAGGATATTATCCTTGTATTTTTCATCCCACATAAGAGACCAGCTGTCGGGTTCTCCCTCAACCATTGTGGTATTGTAAATCATACCAACCATACCCACATTAAAGGGGACAGAATACTTTTCCTCGGGGTCAAAGTAAAGGCCCTTATATTTTTCATCTACAAGATTGTAGTTTGTAATCTTTGACATATCTATTTCACAGAGCATACCCTCTTTGATCATACGCTCAATCATATAGTCAGAGGGAATGATGATATCATATGACACAGCTCCGCTCTGCATTTTTGCATAAAGGGATTCGTTTGAATCGTAGTTTTCATAAACCACCTTGATTCCTGTAAGCTTTTCAAATTCACGGTTTACATCAAGCGAGCCCTCACTGCCATTGGAGATGTATTCTCCCCAGTTGAATACATTGAGAGTTGTTCCCTCAAGCTCACGGCTGTATTCGCCTACCGGTGTGAATGATACTTCGCCATCTGAAGAACAAGCCGCAAATGACATAAGTGTCATAATCAAAGAAAGAGTGAGTGTTGCAATACGAATAATATTTTTCATTGTGTTATCCTTTCAAAGTTCGTTTATCTGTTTACATCCTTTTTCTCACTCTTTGTCTGAATGATGTTGGATATAATGAGAAGTACAAGAATTGTTACAAATATAATGCTTGAAAGTGCATATATATCGGGTTTTACACGCTTACGGGTCATTGACTCAATAAGTATAGGCAGAGTCTGGAAGCCGTAGCTTGTATAGTAGCTGATTACAAAATCATCAAGCGATAATGTAAATGCCATAAGAAGTCCGGAAAGAATACCCGGAGCAATAGCAGGCATAATCACCTTGAAAAATGCCTTTACAGGTGTGCAGCCAAGATCCATTGCCGCTTCATAAAGTCTTATATCCGTCTGCCGGAGTTTCGGCAGAATGTTAAGTATAACATAAGGAATATTAAAGGTTATATGAGCAATTAGAAGAGTAAAAAAGTTAAGTGAGCTGTTTGCCCCCGCAAGTCTGCCGACAAATACAAACAAAAGCATAAGCGACACACCCGTTACAATATCGGGGTTCATCATAGGTATATTTGTGGCGGTCATAAGTGCGCTTGAAAAAAGTTTGCTTCTCGTTCGGTAAATGCCGTAAGCGGCAATTGTTCCGATTATTGTAGCTATACTTGACGAGAGTACCGCAAGTACAAGCGTGTTGCGGAATGCTTCAAGAATATCGCTTCTTGAGAAGAGCTCCTTATACCACCTGATGGAAAAGCCCGAAAAATCAAAGGTGCTGTTGGTGCTGTTGAATGAGAAGAACACCATTACAAGCAGTGGTGCATACATAAATATATACACAAGGGCTAAAATTATTGTGTTTGACGGAGAAAGTCTTTTTTTCATACAACTATACCTCCGTCAGATGAGTCGGAAAACTTATTCATTATTGTCATACTTATAAGTATCATAATCATAAGCACAAGCGAAATAGCCGCACCCACATTGAAGTCGGGGATTGTTTTCATCTGTCGCTCAATAGTATCACCGATAAGTATTATCTGTCCGTCACCGAGCTTCTGCGAGATGTAGAAAGTTGAAACAGAGGGTACAAATACCATTGCAATACCCGAGATTACACCGGGAATGCTCATAGGCACTATAAGTCTGCGCATTTTTTCAAATACCGAGCAGCCGAGATCCTCTGCCGCCTCAACAAGAGAGTTGTCAATCTTGGAAAGCACGGTATATATGGGAAGAATCATATAAGGAAGATAGTTATACACCATACCGAGAATAACCGCAGCGGGTGTGCCTATCATTTTTACAGGGTCAAGTCCAAGAATTCCGAGGAAATCGTTTATAAGGCCCTCTCTTTCGAGGATTGTAACCCACGAGTATGTACGGATTAAAAGATTCATCCACATAGGGAGCATAATAAGCATCATTTGCATTTTTTGCGTTGATGCCCTGGTTTTTGTCATCGCATATGCAAAAGGGTATCCTATTATAAGTGTGATAACCGTTGCTATAAGAGAATACAGAATTGATATACCGAATGTTGGTATATAAAGCTTTAATTACTTGATATTACTAAGGGAAAAAGCACCGTTTGCATCAGTAAAGGCGTAGAAAACAACAATAAAAATCGGTACTATTATAAATATTCCCGCCCAGAGAGTATAGGGTGCATTCAGAAGAAAGGTTGTCCGCTTTTTGTTCAAGTATTTTCACCCTCCCTCGTGTCCGCCTCTTCCTCATTATAATCGGGGTTGCTGATGTTGTCCATTTCATCGCTGAAGGAGCTGTAATCGCCAAAAGTACCTGAGTACTTTGATTTTTTCATTATATGTATTGCGTCAGGCTCAATAAACAGGTCAACATTGGAGTCCATTTCATAGTAGTCTGTGGTCTGAATCATCCACTTGAAGCCACATACATCTATGATGTACTCAAAATGAACGCCCTTGAATGTTACAGAGGTAATTGTGCCGTTAATCATTCCCTTGCCGGTCGGGACAATATCCACGTCTTCAGGTCTGATTACAACATCGACAGGCTCATTTTTGGAAAAGCCCTTGTCAAGACACTCAAATATTCTGCCGCCAAGATTTACCTTGTAGTCCTCAAGCATTACACCGTCAACAATATTGGATTCACCGATAAAGTCAGCAACAAAGGCGTTTTCGGGCTCATTGTATATATCAATAGGTGAGCCGACCTGCTGAATTTTACCCTCGTTCATAACAACGACAGTATCAGACATCGACAGAGCTTCCTCCTGGTCGTGTGTTACGAAAATAAATGTGATACCAAGCTCGCGCTGTATCTTTTTAAGTTCGGACTGCATGTCCTTTCTGAGCTTTGCATCAAGTGCGGACAGCGGTTCATCAAGAAGCAGTACCTTAGGTTTGTTTATAACGGCTCTTGCTATTGCAACTCTCTGCTGCTGACCGCCCGACAGATAGGCTATATTCTTCTTTTCAAAGCCCTTGAGTCCGACAAGCTCAAGCATTTCCTCAACACGCTTTTTAATTTCGTCCTTGGGAGTTTTGCTGACCTTAAGACCGAAAGCGATGTTGTCATAAACATTGAGGTTCGGGAAAAGAGCATATTTCTGGAAAATGGTATTTACAGGGCGCTTATACGCAGGAATACCGTTTATCTTTTCACCGTCAAAAAAAACATCACCCGCATTAGGCTCGATAAAACCTGCTATAATGCGAAGAGTCGTTGTCTTTCCGCAGCCCGAAGCACCTAAAAAGGTTACAAATTCCCCATTGCGGATAGATAACGACATATCGTCAAGCACTGTTTCACCGTCAAATGCGACAGTAATGTTCTTAAGCTCAATAATATTCTTTTTCATTTTTTGCATCCCCCTTTGCGGCTAGAGCCGCGTACAGCCGTATACAGCTCTGCGCGAACCCCACCTACGGCTAATCACAGCCCCCGCAAAGAGTTTGTTACAAATCCGCAAAGAGTGCAGACTGCAGCATATGATTTCACAGACAATTGTCACGGTTCTTGTTAAGAACTGCCGTAAGTGTACATCTATTTAATTTTAAACGATGATATATCCTATAGAAACTTTGCTTTCAACAGGAATGTTGGCACAGATGCAAAAATCGTGCTAAAATAATCAAGCGGGAGTAATTTTACTCCCAACTTCCTATATTATAATAGATACTATATACTTTGTCAATAGGTAAATACAAAATTCCCTGACAGGGGCGATCCCTGTCAGGGAATTTTTCGCGGTATGGATAGTCGCGTCAGGGTTTCACCCCTGGCTGAGTGCCTTGATTCTGTCCATTGAATTGTCGAGAAGATCGCTGTTCTTTATGCGGAGATTGTCGGCTATCATTGCAATAAATTCACTATTTGTAGGCTTTCCTCTCTGACGGCTTATTGTATATCCGAAATATGAGGTCAGTGTGTCAACATCTCCTCTGTCCCAGGCAACCTCTATTGCGTGTCTTATTGCCCTCTCTACCCTTGACGGCGTTGTGCCGTGAATTTTAGCAACAGTGGGATAAAGCGATTTTGTAACATAATTTATCATATCGGGGTCATTTATTGTGTGGGTTATAGCAGTACGCAAAAACTGATAGCCCTTGATGTGCGCCGGAATACCAAGACCGTGCATTACTGCGGTAACACTTCTCTCAATTATCGCTTCTCTGCCAAAAAGCCTTGCATTTGCAACTTTAAAGCGCTGATGCTCAAGCTGACTTGTGATAATTCTGTGCAAGAAACCACAGTCTACCGGCTTTTTGAGAGTGTACACCGACTTGTTGCCGACATCAAACACCGTGTCATCAATTGCGTTTTCACTCATAAGTATTACCTCGCTTGAGTATGCCCGCTTGTCTGCATCAGGACTTTTCTCATACATAGCTGTTATGTCTTCAAAATCCATAAGTTCCCTCTCGCATACAATTACATTGTAAAAGTTTCGTTCAAGAGTCCTTTTAAGCGACTCGCTTGAAAGGGCGGTATCTACATTTATGTAGCCATACTCGCTCAGCTTTGTCGATATCTGTGATAAAAGTTCTGCGTTTCTGTCTGCAATAAGTATTCTCTCAGTGATTGTCATAATAATTCCCCTTTGATTTTTCGTTTTTTGTCAGTTCGTCCGACTTATGCTAATATTTTACCATAAAATGGAAATTATTACAATTGGCAAAATTACCAATAATTGGTAATTATTTTAGTGTATTATTATAATTCACCACAGAATAATGTCGAAAAAGTAACAGCTGTGAAAAATCACAGCTGTTTTTTATACTTGGCAGTGTATAACCGTAACATTTTTGTTTTTCTTTCTTGCATACTCTATTGTATACTTTGTACCCTTGGAAACACCGTCCCATATTACGAGTACATCATCAGCTAAATCTACCATATTTTCATTACGCTTTAATGGCGCACCCTTTCCATATAAATCATATCTCGGGCGTATAATCAGCTTGGAAATTCTATGCTTATCGGCATAATTTTCAGCCATTGAATCCACTCCATTTGCACCACCGCTTATAATAAGCTCTGTTTCTTCGGGAACATACTCAGACAAATCAAAATTCTTAATACTCCGTGAACCTACAATCAAAAGTTTCATAATTACTCCCTGTTTTATTTATAAACTATAAATTCCTATAATTTACCTAAACTTCCCTATATTTTACCATATAACAATTTGCTTGTAAATAGGTTATAATAAATTTATAAGATATTCAAGGAGTTAAAAATGCTTGAAAGTCAATATAAAATGAATTTAATTAAAATCGGTTTAAAAATCGCATATTACAGAAAGCTTCAGGGAATGACACAAGAGGAATTAGCCGAAGCTTGCGACTTATCACCGGGATACATTTCTCAACTTGAAGGAGCAGGAAGTTATTTTTGCCCTTCTTTGAAAACCTTATTTAAAATCGCTGAAGTACTTGCTACCACTGTATCAAAACTAACAGATATAGAAGACTAATATGATTAAGTTAACAATAGACAAATATCTTAACAAAAATGGTATTACCAGATATGGGCTTAGCAAACTCACCGGTATAAGTTATCAGATTATAGATAATTACTATAAAAATAAAATTGTTCGCTATGACAGCGATGTTCTGAATAGAATTTGCGAAGCACTTAATTGTGATATATCACAAATCATAGAATATAATAAGGATTAACAACTGACAAACAAAGCCACCCGATTTCGGGTGGCTTTTCTGTTTTATTTTTTCTTTACTGTGATTACTACATCTTCTCCGTTGATGTTCCAATCCTTGGATATGCCGTCAAGCGTACCCTCAAAGGAAATGGCATCTGCAAGAACAATCTTTGATACATATTCACTGTTGCGTGAAATGATGTCAGCAAGCTTGTCACTGCCCGCAACAAGAACATCAATCCTGTCGGTTACATTGAAGTCGGAATCCTTACGCATTGTCTGAACCTTTGAAATAACCTCTCTTACATAACCCTCTTCAATCAGTTCTGTTGTAAGGGTGGTATCAAGAGCAACTGTTATTCCCTTGTCAGCCATTGACGCATATCCCTCTTTCTGCATTACATCAATGAGGAGGTCGTCGCGTGTAAGCTCACACACTTCGCCGTCAAAGTCGAATTTGAGAGAGCCGTTGTTTTCAAGCTCGTCCATAGCCTTGTTTCCGTCAAGGTTTTCAAGTGCAGCCTTTATCTTGCCGAGAATCTTTCCGTACTTCGGACCAACAGTCTTAAGCTGAGGCTTGAAGCTGTATGATGAGAATGCAGATACATCGGGAACAAATTCAGCTTTCTTGATATTAAGCTCATCGCAGACAATGTCTCTGTAATAATCGCTGACAACTCTGTCTGTCTTGATATAAATTGTAGACAAGGGCTGACGGTTCTTGATATTAGCCGAGTTTCTCACTGCTCTGCCGAGAACTACCGCATCGAGGATAAAGCTCATTTCGTCCTCAAGCTTTTCGTCTCTCATAGACTCGTCAACTGTCGGGAAGTCGCAGAGGTGTACGCTTTCGGGAGCATTCTTATCCACTGTGCAAACAAGGTTTCTGTAAATATCCTCTGCCATAAACGGAATCATAGGTGCTGCCGCCTTTGCTACTGTTACAAGGCAGGTATAAAGAGTCATATAAGCACAGGTCTTGTCTGCATTTTCGCCTGTTACCCAGAAGCGTTCACGGCTGCGGCGTACATACCAGTTGGAAAGCTCGTCAACAAAGTCGGACAAGCACTTTGCCGCTTCGGGGATTTTGTAGTTTGCAAGATTATTATCAAGCTTTGCTACCATTGTGTTAAGGCGTGAGAGAATGAACTTATCCATAACACTGAGGTCAAGCTTCTTTATATCATACTTTGTGGGGTCAAAATTATCAATATCGGCATACAGTGTCCAGAATGCGTAGGTATTCTGAAGTGTACCCATAAACTTACGCTGACCCTCAATAACGGCTCTTTCACTGAATCGTGAGGGCAGCCAGGGTGCGGAGTTTGTATAGAAGTACCATCTGATTGCATCTGCACCAAATGTTGCAAGTGCATTAAACGGGTCAACGGCATTTCCCTTTGACTTTGACATCTTCTGTCCGTTTTCGTCCTGAACAAGACCGAGAACCACTACATTCTTATAGGGTGCCTTGTCAAAGAGGAGTGTTGATATTGCAAGAAGCGAATAGAACCAGCCACGAGTCTGGTCAACTGCCTCGGAAATAAAGTCTGCGGGGAACTGCTTCTCAAATAAATCTTTGTTTTCAAAAGGATAGTGGTGCTGAGCAAAGGGCATTGAACCCGAGTCGAACCAGCAGTCAATAACCTCGGGAACTCTTGTCATTGTCTTCTGGCACTTTTCGCACTTTATTGTAACCGCATCAATATAGGGGCGGTGAAGCTCAATATTATCGGGACAGTTGTCGGATAATTCCTTAAGCTCTGCGATACTGCCTATGGAATGTCTGTGACCGCACTCACATTCCCAGATATTAAGAGGAGTACCCCAATATCTGTTACGGCTGATGCCCCAGTCCTGAACATTTTCAAGCCAGTCACCGAAGCGTCCCTTACCGATTGATTCGGGAACCCAGTTAACCGTGTTGTTGTTCTTGATAAGGTCATCTCTTACAGCCGACATCTTTATAAACCAGGAGTTGCGTGCGTAGTAAATAAGGGGTGTGCCGCATCTCCAACAGTGAGGATAGCTGTGTTCAAAGTCGGGAGCTGAGAACAGAAGTCCTCTGTCCTTGAGTGTACGGAGAACAAGCTTGTCTGCGTCCTTACAGAATACGCCCTCCCACTCGGTTTCCTTTGTCATCTTACCTCTTGCATCAACAAGCTGTACAAAAGGAAGATTATATTTGCGTCCTACATTTGCGTCATCCTCACCAAATGCGGGAGCTATATGAACAACACCTGTACCGTCATCAAGAGTTACATAGTTGTCACATACAACATACCAGCACTTTTCAGCGGGATTTACATAGTTGAACAGCGGTACATATTCTGTGTTTTCAAGGTCAGTACCAACATACTTTTCGATAACTTCATATTCACCCTCACCAAGCACCTTATCGCAAAGAGCTTCTGCAAGGATATACTTGTATTCACCGCACTGTACTTTAACATACTCGGCATTCGGGTTTACACAAAGAGCAACGTTTGAGGGCAGAGTCCAGGGAGTTGTTGTCCAGGCAAGAATGTATGTGTCATCTTCGCCTGTTACCTTGAATCTTGCAATAGCTGAGCGCTCCTTGACATCTTTATATCCCTGAGCAACCTCGTGGGATGAAAGCGGTGTACCGCAACGGGGACAATAAGGAACAATCTTGAAGCCCTTGTATAAAAGGCCCTTGTTCCAGATTTCCTTGAGAGCCCACCATTCACTCTCTATAAAGTTGTTATCATAGGTAACATAGGGGTTTTCCATATCAGCCCAGAAGCCGACAGTTCCTGAAAAGTCCTCCCACATTCCCTTGTACTTCCAAACACTTTCCTTACACTTTTCGATAAAGGGCTCAAGACCGTATTCTTCAATCTGCTCCTTGCCGTCAAGTCCCAAAAGCTTTTCAACCTCAAGCTCAACCGGAAGACCGTGAGTATCCCAACCCGCCTTACGGGGTACATCCTGACCTTTCATTGTGTGGTATCTCGGAATCATATCCTTGATAACACGGGTAAGCACGTGACCGATATGAGGCTTGCCGTTTGCTGTCGGAGGGCCATCGTAAAAGGTGTAGGTATCATTACCGTCACGAAGCTTTAAGCTCTTTTCAAATATTTTGTTTTCTTTCCAGAAATTCAGAGTTTCTTTCTCACGATTTACAAAATCGAGAGTCGTTGGTACTTTCTTGTACATACTGTTAAGTCCTTTCAAAAAAATAAGTCTCCGTCCCACAGGACGAAGACAAGCCTCGCTATACCACCTGCACATACGGAAAATATGCTCCCAAAGTAACGGCAGGGTCCCGTCTTACGCTAATAAATTTCACGCAGAAGCTCACGAGTGATTTTCAATAGCCCTTACTGATACCGACCTTACACCGTCGTCGGCTCGCTGTAACGTTCAAGGTTATCTACTCTCTCGGTCATCGCCTTTATTTACATACATCGTTAGTATATCACTATTTTTCCCATTTGTCAAGCACAAAAAACACCGCAGATTCATACTGCGGTGTTTTTTCTGCCTGTTTTTTAAATTTTAGTCCTCAACACTCTTTATCATCGGGCAGGAGAGGGGTGCTCTGTAATCACTGACCGCCCAATGCACTGCGTTTCTGATAACTGTCTGTACGTCCTTATTGTAATATGTGGGATATGACTCGTGTCCCGGCTGGAAATAGAAGATTTTGCCGTTGCCGCGTCTGTAGCAGCAACCGCTTCTGAAGACTTCTCCGCCCTCATATGCACCGATAAACACAGTTTGCTCAGGCTCGGGAATGTCAAAGGGCTCTGCATATGTTTCCTCATTATCAAGCTTTATGTATCTGTCAAGTCCCTTGGCGATAGGGTGGAACGGCTTACATACCCATACTCTCTCATAATCGCCGGACTCACGCCAGCCGAGGTTACAGGAAGTACCCATAAGATACTTGAAAGGCTTTGAATGGTGAGCTGAGTGAAGTGCAATAAATCCCATTCCCTCGAGCACCTTTGTCTGCACAAGTCTTGCAATCTCATCGGGTACATCATTATGCTTCAGGTGTCCCCACCAGATGAGAACATCTGTTTCATCAAGAAGCTCCTTTGTAATACCGCAATTTTCATCATCAAGAGTAGCAGTTTTTACTGTAATTTCGTCAGATTCAAGAAAATCGGCAACAGCCTTATGAATACCCTCAGGGTATATTTTCCGTACCTTGTCTTCTGTTTTTTCGTGAAAATATTCATTCCACACAAGTACTCTGATCATTGTCTTATCTCCTTTTTTATTTTAGCATCCATTTCAGCACATACTGAATATATTCATCCCAGAAAGCCCAGTTATGATTGCCTGCCGATTCACGGTAGGTAAGCTCGTATCCGAGTCTTTCAAAATGCTCCTTTAACCGTTGATTTTCGTTATACAAAAAATCTTCATTACCGACTCCCATAAATATCTGAGGTCTGTTTTTATCATCTTTTTTTGTTTCTGCAAGGCTGAACAAATCGTCGCTTTCACCGACATCATCACCAAAAATATTATAAAACAGCCCTGACCATCTGTTTTTTACGAGTCTTATATCACAAACCGAGGAAATGCCTGCGACCTTTGAAAAATAGTCACATTCACGAAGACCTATTTTAATGGCTCCGTAACCACCCATAGAAAGTCCCGCAATAAAATTGTCTTCTCTTTTGTCAGAAACATTAAAGAATGAATTTATAATACGAGGAAGCTCTTTTGCTATGTATGTATAATACTTAAGCCCGTACTTCATATCGGTATAAAAGGATTTGCCGCCTGCAGGCATTACAACGCAAATGCCGTACTCCTGTGCATATCTTTCAATTGAAGTGCGTCTTGACCATATTGTATGGTCATCCGACAGTCCGTGCAAGAGATACAGGCACTTGTATTTGTCTTCACTTTTTCCCGTGCTGACACCAATTTCACCGCTTGTACTCTTTTGCGGTATTATCACATACACCTCTGTCTGCATACCGAGACTTTCACTGTAAATTTTAAGTTCTGCAAGTGCCATAAATACCTCTCCTCAATATGCTAAATATTTATCACCAAAACGCACAAGCGCAGTTGCAACCTGTGCGCGTGTTGCAGGATTCGCCGGATTTATCTTATTGTTTACAGCATCAACAAGTCCCTCTGAGTATGCCCAGGCAAGAGCATCTTTTGCATATCCCGCCACTAAGCCGGCATCAAGCAGGCCGTCAAGCGAGCCCCCGCTCACACTTATATCAAGATAATTTATGCAATATCTCTGCAAAATTACCGCCATATCCTGTATGGTAATACCCTTGTCGGGTGAGAATGTTGTATCAGATGTGCCGTTTACAATGCCGTTCCTGCTTGCCCAGAGCACCGCTGATTTGTACCAGTCCGCCTTTATATCTGTAAAATTATTCTTACCGCTGACAGACGGAGAGCCTGCATTGCGGTATAAAATTGTAACAAGCTGTGCACGCGAGGTAGTCGAAAGAGGCGATATAGTTGTATCAGATGTTCCGGAAATAAGTCCTCTTGACATAGCGCGTCCCATATCGTATGCAAAAGCTTCGTCTCCGCTTATATCTTTCATACCTGAAAGCCTTGCCTCAATCTTTTCACCATCAATACAGAGCAGGTAATTTTTTGTAACCTCTGTTTTTCCCGATTTAATATTAACAGTAAGTTTATTGACACCTGCCTTAAAGCTGTTTTTATCAATAGTTACCGTATAAGGCTTTTCTGTGAGATTTGCAATATTTTTGCCGTTAAGAGTATACGAAACGGTATTCTTATCAGGATTTGGATATGGGACATATACCGAAAGCTTAATTGAATCGGCAGTATCGCTGAATCCGGACAATGGTATATAGCTTTTTGTTTCGCCGCCGTTAAAGGTTGAAGCCATAGCTTCGTTTTGCTTTACTGCACTGTTATACGCCGAGCGAAGTGATGAGCTTACAACATCTGCTCTGTCGTGTTGCTGATTCTCGTATATACGGTAACTGTTATTGCTGAAATTATTATTGAATAGATTTACAACCTTTATCTGCGGATACACCATATTTATATAGGTGTAAAACTCCTTTATCTTCTCTATGGCGTGAGATTCGGTCTGTACTCCATCACTTGAAGAAAATGAGAATCCGCACTCACTTATGATAACGGGCTTTTTATGCCTGTCGGCAAGCTTTACTATTTCCGCAACTTTTATTACGGGGTCCTGATAAAGACCGCGTCCCCATATTATATCCGATTTGCTGCCGACTTTGTTTTCATCGGCTGCGTTACGATTATAGTATGTTGACATTCCGACATAATCAACATATTCGTCACCGGGATAAAAGGTCTCGGGAGTTGTATACCAATGGCCGTAATCAACAGGAGAATACACAAGTGCAATGTCAGGAGCATACTTTCTCGCAGCCTTGGCAATATGTCTGAAAGCATCAATATACTTGTCGGCAAACGCCTTTATTTTTGTCTGGTCGCTTCCGCAAGCATTAAGAGGGCTCCAGCAGTTGACCTCTGCCCCGAAACGAAGAAGTATCCTGCAATTCGGATTCTCTTCCGTATATGACTGCAGATATTTAAGCTGTTCTGTCATATATCTGTCAGTTGCACCGCTTGAAATATCAACAAGAGCATTTTCATTTTCTTCTACTACATTCCACGCTGCTTCAAGATAGTATAAATCATCAGTATCGGGGAGAAAACGCTCATATGCACTGAAACTTTCACGACCATATCCGGCATATAAAAGCATTGCAGACTGCATACCGTCAATATAAGTGTCACACATACCGACATAGGTTCCCTTTTCAGGCTCATTCAAAGCACCGTAATATGAAACTGTCTGAGAACTTGCCGCATATACTTCAGGCTCCATATTGAAATACGGCATACTTCTTTCGTAAAGCTTCATAAATTCAATATTTGCATTTTTTATATTCGGATCAGCAGTGTTTTCCGAAAGCCATCCGGCACTGGCATTTGCCATTTCATAGGCTTTTCCCGCTTCCTTATACATTCCCATTCTCTCATACGCAAGAGCTGCTTCGTGAAGCGGTGGGCGCATACGGAGATGTGCCGTCTCGCTGTTTTCATTCTTGTATACATTAACAATTATATCAACAGCCTTTACAAGTGCCGCATCATCGTTTGCCGATCTTGCAGCATTATAGGCTGCCTGTGCAGGCCAATAGGCATTGTTTGCAGATGCTGTCAAAGCAGTACAAAGTACCATTAAAATCGCAAGTAAAACAGAAATCGTTTTCTTCATAGTAAACACCTCATCTGTATATCTTCACGAATTCACAGATAATCTCCTGCGCACGCTTTGCGGCAGTCTTTGCGAAAGTGGGAAAATCCATCTGTGCCGCATCATCTCCGCCGTCGGAAATTGTTCTGAACACACCAAACGGAATATTGTTAATATAGCAGACGTGACCAACGGCCGCACCCTCCATTTCGCAGGCACAGGCACCGAACTGCGATTTTAAGAATTCCTTTTTTGAAGCATCGGAGATAAACTGGTCTCCCGATGCAATCGTGCCGACAAGATAAGGATTTTCATAGCTTTCAAGGCACTTTTCAAGGGCAGAAACTATATCCTTGTCTGCCTCTATGTATATTTTATCAATTCCCGATATAAGTCCGACAGGGTCGCCGAGGGGAGAGGTGTCCATATCGTGCTGCACCACAGC
>JAZSET010000066.1:0-8501 GCA_045531795.1 Eubacteriales bacterium
GTGCATTGCCGCTTTTAATATACGAAGATATCTTGTCTATGCTTCCGCATAGCTCACACAGTTCTTGATAAGCATATACTGTGAACGATATGTCGTAACAATGACCGTCTATCTGTATTTCTCTCATACGCACCTCATCAATAAAAAAAGAAAACGTTCTTGTAAAAAAACGCTTTCTTTTCGGGGCGTAAATCCGCCCCTTTGTGTTTATCAGCCTGTAGTTTCTGTTGAAGTAATTCCAGCAATTTCGTTAAGCCAAGCTACCGCTTCGGCTTCTGTTGCGAATCTTGCCTTCTTACGAAGATTCTTTGTAGGCTCAACACCGTCAATAGTTAAGATGTCGCCCACAAGTGAAGGAGTTGTCCAAGTGATTGAACCGCCCTTTGTGCTTGCAGATTCGCCCTGAGGCTTAAATCTCATCTTGTAATACCATGTAGCCTCATAGTAAGGGGTATATGTGTCGGGGGCCTGTCCTGTCTTAACGTAGCCGATACCTACGGGAGCAGAGTTAACAGACGAACCGCTATGAAGAATTGTAACAGAACCGTCGCTGCCTCTTTCAAGAAAGCCGCCTACCAACATCTCTTCTACGGCGAAGATGTCAGAAGCATCCTTGCCGTTGCCGAATTCATCGACGGTTAAGGTAAAAGAACCGTCCGTAAAGTCGGTGTCGTTATTTACCTCTCTGTTATCGGCATATAAGGGGTTGTCGCCGTATGTAAGCGAGATATCTACCGTTATTAAACGGCCTATAACTCGGCCTTCGGCGTATGTCGGAAGCTTACCGTATTCTTCTTCGGCAATTTTAGCTCCGACTAAGTATTTTAAGCCTGTCTGTGCCATTTACAATAATCCTTTCTCTTCAAGTTTTTTAAAAAATATTTCTTCGGCGGTTTTTACCGCCTTTTCCGTGCCTTTTTCTTCGATGTCATCAACAAAGCGGTCGCCTTTTCGGCTTGATGTCCCGTAGTGATTAACATAGGCTTTCTTTGCGTTGTCTACGCCTTTCCTGTCTTTGCCAGTTGGAGAAATCGTAACACTCTTTTCAGACTCATTGACCTTTGCTTTGACGGAATCCCGCATATCGCCTGTGTCAACGTGTTTGTGGCGTTCAATTCCTTCCTTCCATTCATCAACATATACCTCTCCGACTTTTTCGAGAATTTCTTCGCTTATTTCCGGAATAATTCCCGCAAAATCGTTCAGTTCCCTTGTTAATTCGTCAAGGCCTTTGCTTGTTACATTAGCCACAATCAAGCACCTCTATCGTATATGCGTAATGTACATAGCCTGTCTCCTCTTCGTAGTCTCGCACTGTGTCAGCGATTGTGAAATCGGTGTCCTCAAGCTTTTTTTCGAGCTCTTCGGGTAGCTGGTCGTATTCCTTAAGAGTGAAATAATCGACAGCTACACGCCAGCCTTTATGTGCTGTCCTGTTGTCAGCATAAGCTCTGATGACTGCAGACTGGGACCAACGTATATAAGGAGGCTTGACCTTTAACGCTTCATCGTGATATACGGGGACTCCGAGAGAAAGAAGGACATTTTTAAGCTTTTCAAAATCGAACTTATTCTCGTTCATATTCTTCCTCCGTTTCTGAAAGCGTTAAAAGCATTGAAGCAGGTCGGGTGTCGTACCTTTCCTGCTTCATCTGAATTATATACTGATTGCCACCGATAATTACAACATCCTGAGGGTTGACGGAAGAGATAAGAGGCGTAACAATAACCTTTGCAACTGTTACCTTTACCTGTGCAGCGTCAAAGAAACGCTGTAAGCCTACCGTTCTGTACTCAAATCTTACTTTTGCCTTCGGAACAAGCTTATATTTAGCTCTGTCCCCTTCTTCAGAAGCGTTCTCCACAGAAAAGAAAAAAGCAACACCGTCATTGAAGGAGAGAAAATCACTGGATTTCACCGCCATCTTCTGTTCCCCCCTCTTCTTCACTTTCGGAACTTGCTTCACGATAGGCCTCTATGTGCCTGTTGTCCCTTGCCGTCTGCAACTCCGGAAGAAAGTTGTTTTCAAAATCTTCAAAAGAGTTGTTGTCAACATAGCGACAATAATCTAAAACAAGCTGTTCTTCTTCAGCAGTAAGCTCTTTTTCGGGAAACTTATCTATTCCGACGTATCTTCTTATGTAAGAGACACCTCTCAGCATAATTCCGCTGACCTTTCGGTCAACGTCAACGTCCTCATAGGTCCTGTTAAGGTAGTTTTTTACCACGCCTAAACTAAGCATTTAAACCTCCTGGTACTCGAGCACCGCCGAAACGATTTCTGATTTTAAATTGCTGTCAGACACGCAATCTATACCCAGTTCTTCACATAAGACAAGCAATTCAGACTTTGTCATGGAATTAAGCTGTGACTGAGTATAGACCGTATCAGATGTCATTGCATAAGTGCTGACAGCGTTTATTCCCCCGCTGCTGTCTTGACCGTATATACGAGGCTCTGAAGACCGCTGATATCGAGAAGTGCAAAGCTTGTATCGTCAACAGCTCTGCCGTTGCCATAGAACTTAATCTTGTATGTCGCCTTATCTTCAAGGAACTTATAAGAATCGTCTCTTTCAATCTTGCCGCCCTTAGCTCCGCCGAGGCCGAAGAAATAATTGTAACCGAGGCCGACTACAGCCTTACCCTCAGGAGCGCCCACGCTCTGAATGATTGTTGTAGGATAAGGAAGAACGTTGTTTGCATATCCTCCGGTAGGAAGCTGAACTGTTGTAGCGGGCATAACAAGCTTGAAGTAGTCCTTAGGGTTGACAATCATAATAACGTTAGTCACTGTTCTTGTACCGCCAAGACCGTCATCCGCTAAGCCTGCAAGGATAGTGCCGTATGTTTCGGGCGAAAGGTCTGTGATTGCAACAGCTTCCTTCTGAGGATATATACCGCCGGAAACAGATACATCGTCGCTGATATCTCTTGTCATACCGATAGGCTGGTCTTTACCTGTGCCATCTACGATTGCAACCTCGGAAGAAACTGCAACAGCTTCCATAAGCACGTTACGAACATAAGTATCAACCCAGGCAGGACCTAAATCGAGTAAATCGTTGCTTACGTACATGAACGCTGTAAGCTTGCAAAGAGTTACGTTGATTTCGTCGATAGAACCCTGAAGTTCCTTTGTAATTTCGCTGTTAAGAGGACCCCAAGCCGCCTGCTGCTGACCCTGTTTGTTTACAATCCACGTTGTAATTGCCGTTGTGTTGACAAAGTTAATCTTAGAGAGTAAAGGATGTTCTTTCTTAAGATTTGCGATAACGTCGTCAATAATTGTTGTAGGCATTGCAATGTCGATGTTCGCAATCGCCTGTACAGGATTGCTGCTCTTGTGAGCTTCGATGAATGTCTTATAGTACTTCTGTTCATCGCTTGTAAGCTGTCTTACGTTTCTCGCCATAAGAATGTGGCTGTCAAGGTCGGCAGTTGCAGCATCAGCGTGAGCCACTACCTCGCTGCAAAGGAACTGTGAAAGTTCGTCATACGCCTTGTCGAGCTGTTCTTCGTCTCCGTTTCTGATTGCGTTTGCAAGAGCCAGGAGACATTCGGTCTTTTTTGCCTGTAAAAGGTCTAAATTCTTAAACATTTTTTGTTTCCTTTCCAATGAATTTTTTTAAAAAAAGTTCAGCCGCTGTCTCGCGGAAGTCTTTTTTTTCTAACGGTTTTTCTTTCTGTTCTTCGGGAACAGGGTCACAAGGTTCTTTGTGTGGTTCTTCTTTAGAAGGCTCTGTGATGTTCTCAAAAGAGCTTCTTACCATAGCACATACCTTTTCAGCGTTTACTCCAAAATTTGTCGCCGACATTTTTATGCTGTCGTCAGGCTCGCTGACGGTTGCATCAAACGTTTCAACCACATCACATAAACCTAATTCAAAGCACTGTTCGGCAGTAAGATAGGTTTCTTCATCGAGAAGCTTGTCAAGGGTCTGCGCGTTAAGCTTGTCGCCTGCCTTGTCGAGATAAATTGTTTTAAAGGCTGAGTTTTCAACATCAAGGTCATCAGCAATTTTTCTGAGTTCCTTAGAATTGCCGCTTACGAACGGAATCCAAGCATTGTGAATCATCATCACAGTATTGCGAGGCATTCGAACCTCATCGCACGCACAGGCTATGATAGAGGCCACTGAACAAGCGTATGCATCTATATGAGCTACTGTTTTAGCCTTACATCTACGAAGGATGTTAGCTACAGCGTGACCTTCATAGCAAGAACCTCCGAAGCTGTTAATGTAAAGATTAACCGTGTCGAGCTGTCCAAGTCCTTCGAGTTCTTCCTTCATCGTGTTTGCAGACGTTGAAGATTTGATCTTTTCACCCGTCCACCAATCAACGCTATCTCCGACTATGTTGCCATAAAGATAAACGTCGGCTGTTTTTGAGTCTTCTACTTTCTGTATTCGCCAGTATTTGTTCATACTTTTTCACCTCCTTCACTGCTCATAGAAGGCAGCGAATCGACAGGGTCAGCATTCTTCGTAAGATAATATTTCTGTGCCCACTCCTCGCCGGTCTTCTGAAGTCCTGCTTTTTCTCTTACTTCGTCGGGATTCATCATAGCCGAGAAGATAAGCTTTTCAGCAGAGTTTGCTATATCAAATATATCTATGTGTTTAATGTTGGTTGTGTCACCGATGATATAGTTGCCGGAGGATATTTCAGTGGCAGAAAACTGCTTGTTTGTAATTTCCTCAGACATAGCGTTCACAGGCGGATCTATGCCAACGGTAAGCGTCCAGTCAAGCGCTTCTTTTATGCCGGCAACCTCTCCTGTAATAAGCGCCGGAGAAATTCCGTAAACAAGTGCCGCCTGTTTAAGCGCCTCGCTTGTCATCTTCTGAATATCATCGACTTCTTTTCCGCTTGAAGCTGATGAATGAAACGCCCCTTGCATTCCCTTGTACAATGGAAGTACGGCGTTTCTGTTTTGGAAGAACGATTTAAACCTGTTGTTCATAAGGTCTTTAAAATCTTCCTGGTCTTGCGGCGAGCCTCTCGCTCCCTGTGGAACATTGAGCAGTATCTTTTCTCCGCCTGCTTTTTTATAGCTTTCGGAAGCCGAACCGATAAGCTCGTCGTATCTTTGGAGGAGGCCCATTTTCAAGAATCTTGCTGACTCGTTTTTATAGCTGAGATAATAAACTTCCGAGCTTCTGAATACTCTGTTATACGTGAAGTCCCCTCTTGTGACATTGCGGAAGAGATGCTCTCTTACAGCGTACTCGTCTTTTTCGAAACTGTCCGCTATAATCATCTGGCCGTTGTATTCAAAAATAAGAACTTCTTCGTCATAAAAAAGCTTACAATAAACTTCAGTCCAGAATTCTGTAGCGGATTGGTTGACATTCGGGGAGAAGTTAAGCCTTACCCATTCAAGCCCTTTTATTTCCTTCCCATCCTTATAAGTTTTGTATTCACAGTTGGCAATAAGGTTAGCTTTTGTTTGTATTGCCGCAAATATAGCATACAAGCTCACCATTATGCTGAGCTGTTCGCCTTCATATTTTGTATCTCTTATGTTGATTTTTCCGTCTTTATCAGTCGAAAAAATCCCTTTAAGAAAACTGAAAAAACCCATTTAAACTCTCCTTTGTTAATAAGAAAAGACTTGGTTGTAAACATCTTCTGCTGTTCCTGTTTCTGTTGTTGAATCAAAATTATCTTCTTCGCTTGAAGCACACAAAGCAGCGACAAAAGCCTTAAAAGGGTCAGTTTTTCTTGACTTAGGCTCTATTTTTTCGTAGGTCATATTGCCGTGTTTTGACATTTCGATTTTGCTGTTATTTGCCGCCCAACGCATAAGCGGTATATCTCCCCAGACTATACGGCTGTTTGCAAACGCTGAAGTGATAATCGGAATATTTGCCATTTCATCGCTCGGCCTCAGAAGCTTTACATTGTTCCCGTACTCTTTTTCGGGAGCGAAACAAACATCACGAAGAGCCTTAGACATAAGCGTATATCTGTATTTATCAAGACCAACCTTTAGAATTTCTGAACGGTATTCGGCTGCTGTATTAGCTATCCAGGTCGCTACAAGCTCCGGCGGAATTTCCGCCCCTTGAACAAAAACAACGTGTCCGAGCGATTCCCATTCTCTTAGAGGAGCCTTTATCCTCTTAAGGTCGGGGCTGTTTTCGCTTATCCACGTCTGTTGCTTATAATAATAAACGCCGTCTATCTTCCAAAGAAGTCCGGCGGAAATCATATCGATTGTACTTGCAAAGTCTATTCCTGCAGTGCAGGCATAGCCTTCTACTGTCTTTTTGTCAAAATCCCTTGAAGCGTTAAGAAGATTATCCCAGCTCGTAACTTCATTTTCCATCATCGCCGGTGGCCTGTTCATCCTTTTTGTTTCAAAACCACTGTTAGCCGTAGGATTTATTGCAAAGTCGGAATACTCAAGCCTTATCTGGGCAAGCAAATGCGGAAAATACTGAAGTGAAGGATTTGCCTTATACCAACACTCTTCTTTATGAACCTCTTCGGGAGCGTCAATCCTGCAAATAAAAGGAAACCATCCATTGTCAGGAATTTCCTCGTTCAAAATTTTAACCGCGTTATCAAGAGCGTCATCAAAAGGACCGCCTCTTACAATTCCGTTTGTTGTTGTGATTGTCTGTCTTGGAAGTGCTTTCTTTCCAAGACCTGTTTTTGAAACGCTTATCATCTTATAATTTTCGTAAGCGTGATATTCATCAAAATCTACCTTTCCGGGTCTCTGGCCGTCTTTTGTCTTATACGAACTGGTACAGTAATACCAGGTTGAATTTGTCTGTGTGTTTGTAATATACTCTTTTGTCCATTTGAAGAACCGTTTGTATTTTGCCGGATTGCTTTCGAGCAATTCATATAAATCATTCCAAGCCATTTTTGCCTGGTCTTCAGACGTCGCAAAAGTATATATGTCGTAGTTTTTTACGCCGTTGGTCGGCGTTAAAAGGCAGAAATTTTCAAAAGTACTAAATCCGGTTTTTCCTGCTCCTCTTCCGACGCAAATAAATAAAATCGGAAACCGAAGCACTCCCGGAGAACTGTATAGCGTGTTATGTACCGCAAAGCAGAACTTTTCCCACGAAAATAGCTTAAACGGGAAATGCCTTTCATAACTTAAATATTTATCAAGCTGATTTTCATCAAAAAAAACGCTCTCTTTTTTGAGAACGTTTTTTAAAAAACTTACCATTAGCTTCTGGTCTTCACAGACGGGGAATTTCTCCGTCTCAACGTGGTCGATATACTCTTGAACCACAGCGGGTATGTTAGCCATTTTTAACCTCTCAATAACCTCCATTTAGAGTTCGACTTCTTCGTCTTCCGCAATTACGTTATCTATAGAGAGCTTGAGTTTTTCTAAAATTGAAATCATCTGCTTTTCTGTCTCTCTTACTTCTTTGAGCATTGGATTAGCTTTCAACCTTTTTGCACCCGAGTTGTTAAAAACTTCTTCCTCGTACAAACCTACCTCTTTGACGGCTTTCTTGAGTTCGGAAAGCTGCCTACGAAGATACATATACTCATCCACAAGCTCGACAAAAAAAGGCGTGTCAGCCTTACGTGCTTTCAACTGATTTATTAAAGATTCTCGAATAATTTTAGCCGTCAAATTTTCCACCTCCGCTTATTATAATGCGCGCGTGCGAGCGTGCGTGTCCTCTAAATCTTTATTGTCCAGGCTCCCCCGCGTTGTACCACCCCTCGAAAAAAAATCCGTTTTTTGACCCCGGGGGTAGTTATGGTGTGCAAACAATTACCATTTTTCGATGTTTATAAAATGAACATTGCCGTTTCGTCTTTCGGGATGCTGTTCTTCGTGGCAGGTTTGGCATAAAGCTACAAGTTGTTTTATTTTGTCGCCTTTGTCATCAACATAGTACTTGCTATAAGCTAAGTGCGGGAAATATTTTAAGTGCTTAACATGATGCACCAGGCGAGCTTTACTCACTCGGCCTCTTGCTTTGCAATATTCACATTCGTTGTGGTTTTCGCGTATTATTTCTGCCGACAATCGCCGCCAGTATTTGTCATTGTAAAACTTTTCAGTTTTGCCATGTTGAATAAGAGCTTTTATTTGTTCAACACTGTACACTTTTCCTCCTACAACACCAAAGCCCCCGACATAGTCAGAGGCTTTAGCGTATATAATCAACGAAAGAAAAAATATGAGCACATCGCAGGTCCTGCCCTGCTGAACTGTGCAGATGGTGCGGCAGCTTTCACTACCGCGAGGTAAGATAATGTTTCCGCAAAATGAGAAAAAATATGAAAGGTCGTTTGGATGGACGGCGTACCCATCATCTCAGATTCCTTAAGCAAGGAGCGGCAGGAGCCTTTCTGCCCTCAAACAACTGGCGTGTAATCACAGCTCGTGCACTGCTTTCACACATATCCCTCTCTCGAGGGATTCGGAAAAGTTCGGCTAACAACAAATCCGCTTAATGCGCCTGCCGGTTAAGACCGACGGTTCGCTGGTTGCAGAGACAGGACT
>JAZSET010000119.1:0-4356 GCA_045531795.1 Eubacteriales bacterium
CTTGAAATCGGCGAGTCAGAAGAAGATGCCGCAAGTAAACTTGCTGCTGACCTGCAGAGTCCGAAATCAATAGACTCGGTTATTGCTCAACTGAAAAATATAGTTAAAGAAGCGGAAACAGATGATAAAGAAATTGCTGAACAGTTAATAAAGGAATTAGAGAAAGAAAAGGAAAATCTTCCTGTTATTCCTGACTCAGAACTCATCGGCAAAGAGGTAATGATTGACGGTACAAAATTCGTTATCGAAAGGATTGACCCCGTTTTCGGTGATGTTTCAATGCGTGACACCTCTGTTCTGTACCCCATAAACAGAGTTGAAAAAATTGGTCTTGTCCGTGAACTGCTGAATCAGCAGACCGCACCAACCTATTCAACGGAAAAGGTTGCGGAAATACCCGCCGAAGAAAGCGGACTACCCTTTGATGTGACAATTCAGACACTTCGCACGGAAGAGCCTGCTCTTACTCCTCCCGTATGGGAAGAAAAGAAAGAAAAAGTCACAACACTCCATCCCACCGTTCCCGACAGCGAAAAACACAATTTCAGAATAACCGATGATAACCTCGGTGTCGGCGGTGCAAAAGAAAAATTCCGTAACAATATGGCTGCTATCAATCTTCTGCACGAGCTTGAATTTGAAAACCGTCTTGCAACTCCCGAAGAGCAGGAAATACTCTCAAAGTATGTTGGCTTCGGCGGTCTTGCAGATGCTTTTGATGAAAGCAAAACAAATTGGGCAGATGAATACAAAGAACTTATTGTTACACTCTCTCCCGAAGAATATGCCGCTGCAAGAGAAAGTACACTTACCGCTTTTTATACTCCCCCCGTTGTTATCCGTGCTATGTATGAAGCACTCGGCAATATGGGATTTGAAAACGGTAACATCCTCGAGCCTTCGTGCGGTACGGGTAATTTCATTGGTATGCTCCCCGACAAGATGAGTGAAAGCAAATTCTACGGTGTTGAACTTGACAGCTTAACGGGCAGAATTGCACAGCAGCTTTATCAGAAATCGGGTATTACAGTACAGGGTTATGAAGAAGCAGCATTACCCGACAGCTTTTTTGATGTTGCGGTAGGTAACGTTCCCTTCGGGCAGTTTAAGGTTATCGACAAAAAGTACGATAAACACAACTGGCTCATACACGATTACTTTTTCGGCAAGACCCTTGATAAAGTACGCCCCGGCGGTGTAATAGCTTTTGTTACTTCATCGGGTACTATGGACAAGAAAAATCCTGCTGTAAGAAAGTATATCGCACAAAGGGCAGAACTGCCCGGCGCCATTCGTCTGCCAAACAACACTTTTAAGGCTAACGCAGGTACAGAGGTAACATCGGATATTCTCTTTTTGCAGAAAAGAGATACCCTTGTTAATGATGAGCCTGATTGGGTACACCTTGACCGTGATGAGAACGGTAACGAATATAACAAGTATTTTGTTGACCATCCCGAAATGGTACTCGGTGATATGGTTATGGAGTCCTCACAGTTTGGTCAGTCACTGACCTGCAGACCTTATGAGGGCAGAGAACTCTCCGATCTTCTTTCAGAAGCGATACAGAACATACACGCCGAGATAAAGGATTTTGAACTTTCCGATGTCGGCGAGTCCGAAGATTTATCCGTACCTGCAGACCCGAATGTTAAGAATTTCAGTTTTACTGTTGTTGAAGATAAAATATATTACCGACACGACAGCAGGATGACACCCGTTGATGTTTCTGCAACAGCGGAAAGCCGTATAAAGGGTATGATTGAAATAAGGGACTGTGTGCGTGAACTTATAAGGCTTCAGACAGACGATTATCCCGATTCAGCTATTCTTTCGGCACAGGAAAGATTGAATGAAATCTATGACAAGTTCACAAAGAAATACGGTCTGCTCAATGCAAGAGCAAACCGCCTTGTATTCTCTGATGACAGTTCATATTGTCTGCTTTGTTCACTTGAAGTTATCGGTGAAAACGGTGAACTCAAACGCAAGGCAGATATGTTCACAAAACGAACAATCAAGCCACATATCGCTGTAACATCTGTTGAAACGGCAAGTGAAGCATTGGCAGTATCAATCGGTGAAAAAGCCTGTGTTGATATGGACTATATGTGTAAGCTCACGGGCAAGACAGAGCAAATGCTTTTTGAAGAACTCAAAGGTGTTATCTTCCTTAACCCCGAACACACATCCGAGGACAGCAGAGTACCGAGGTATCTTACGGCTGATGAATACCTTTCGGGTAACGTCAGAAAGAAACTTGAACTTGCAAAACGGACTGCTGAAATTTATCCCGATGATTACAGTGCCAATGTTGAAATGCTTGAAAAAGTACAACCCGAAGATTTGACAGCAAGTGAAATCTCTGTCCGCTTGGGTGCGACTTGGCTCCCGGTTGATGTTGTTGAACAGTTTATGTTTGAACTCTTACAAACACCGAGATATGCTCAATGGAATATAAAGGTACACTATTCACCGATTTCCGCAGAGTGGAATATCGAAAACAAAAACTATGACCGTATGAATGTTATTGCCAACACCACATACGGTACAAGCCGAATAAATGCATATAGGATTATAGAGGAAACTCTTAATCTTAAAGATGTGCGTATATTCGATTATGTTGAAGATGAGAACGGCAACAGAAAACCCGTTCTTAACAAAAAGGAAACTGCCATTGCACAGGGTAAGCAGGAAATGATAAAGCAGGCTTTCCAAGATTGGATTTGGCAAGACCCCCACCGCAGAGAGAAACTTGTCCGCATATACAATGACAAGTTTAACTGTATGCGACCCCGTGAGTATGACGGCAGTCACATCAATTTTTCGGGTATGAATCCCGAAATAACCTTACGACCTCATCAGGTTAATGCGGTTGCAAGAATTATGTACGGCGGTAATTCACTTCTTGCACACGTCGTCGGTGCGGGCAAAACCTTCACGATGGTTGCTGCGGCACAGGAGAGCAAAAGACTCGGACTTTGTAACAAGTCACTCATTGTTGTTCCTAATCATCTTACGGAACAGTGGGCAGCAGAATATTTACAGCTTTACCCATCGGCGAATATCCTTGTTGCTACCAAAAAGGATTTTGAAACCAAAAACCGTAAAAAGTTCTGTGCCCGTATTGCTACGGGTGATTATGATGCTATTATTATCGGTCATTCGCAGTTTGAAAAAATCCCGTTAAGTCTTGAACGGCAAAAGAGGATGCTTGAAGAACAGATTGATGAAATAACCGTTGGTATCGGACAAATCAAGTTTAACAAGGGCGAGAAATTCTCTGTTAAACAGCTTGAAAAAACTAAAAAGTCCTTGCAGGCAAAACTCCAAAAACTCAACGACCAAACCCGTAAGGATGATGTTGTCACCTTTGAAGAACTCGGTGTTGACAGGCTCTTTGTAGACGAGGCTCACAATTTTAAGAATTTGTACCTCTACACAAAAATGCGTAATGTCGGCGGTATTGCCCAGACCGAAGCACAGAAGTCATCTGACCTCTATATGAAGTGCAGATACCTTGATGAAATCACAGGCAGTAAAGGTGTTATTTTCGCTACGGGTACACCTGTTTCAAACTCTATGGTAGAACTCTATACTATGCAGAGATACTTGCAGTATGAAACTCTTGTTGACCGTAATCTGCAACACTTTGACGCTTGGGCTTCAACCTTCGGCGAAACAGTAACCGCTATTGAACTTGCACCGGAAGGTACGGGATACCGTGCTAAAACCCGATTTGCGAAATTTTATAACCTGCCCGAACTTATGATGATGTTCAAGCAGATGGCGGATATTCAGACGGCAGATATGCTCAATCTTCCCGTTCCGAAAGCCAACTATCACAATGTTGCGGTTAAACCCACCGAACAGCAGAAAGAGATAGTTGCTTCTCTTGCAGAACGAGCCGAGAAGGTAAGGAATAAAATGGTGAGTTCCAACATAGACAATATGCTGCTTATTACAAATGACGGCAGAAAGACGGCACTTGACCAACGCCTTGTTAATGAGTTGTTACCCGATGACCCATCGAGCAAGGTATCTGTTTGTGCTGATAATGTTTTCGATATGTGGAACAAAACCACTCCGCAGAAATCCACACAGCTTGTATTCTGTGACTTATCTACTCCGCATAATGACGGTAAGTTTAATGTGTATGATGACATTCGCAAGAAGCTCATAGCAAAAGGCATACCCGAAGCAGAAATTGCCTTTATACACGATGCTGACACAGAGGCAAAGAAAAAAGAACTGTTCGGAAAAGTTCGCACAGGTAAGGTGCGTGTACTTATAGGCAGTACAGCCAAGATGGGTGCCGGTACCAACGTACAGCAAAAACTCATAGCAATTCATCAC
>JAZSET010000126.1:0-17344 GCA_045531795.1 Eubacteriales bacterium
AGACTTGCGCATTTTCATAATCATAACCGGTGTCGGTAATAATAAATTTTTTCATATCACCCGATGGGCGTGAAAGTATGATTCTTCCTATTAAGAGTAAGTACACTGAAAATATGAGAAGGTAGACAATGTATTTCAAAATTTTACCAACAGTGATTTTATGTAATATGTTTTTCATTTTGCACTCCAAATTAAAAATATACTAAATTATATCATACACGTGTATAAATTTCAAGTAAATTTTGTTAAAAGACTTGAAACTAATCTACCACCGTGATATAATATAATAGAAATATTGTGTTTAGTGCACTATTGTTGAAAGGATTACATAATGAATTACAATTTTTCGGATAAACTTGCATCACTTAAGCCCTCGGCTATCAGAGAAATTTTCAAAAGTCTCTCAGACCCGACTATAATCTCCTTTGCAGCGGGTAATCCCGCTCCCGAAAGCTTTCCCGTTGATGAGCTTTCAAAAATTTCAGAAGATATTTTCAAAAATGCACCTGTAACGGCTCTTCAGTATAGCCTTACCGAGGGATATCCTGCATTAAGACAGGCTGTAGCAGACAGACTCAAGAATAAATTTAATATTGGTAAAGATTTTGACAGCACTGTAATTGTTACAGGAGGACAGCAGGGAATTGAACTGACCTGTAAGGCATTCTGTAACGAGGGCGATGTCGTAATATGTGAGAATCCGACATTTATCGGTGCGCTTAACGCATTTCGCTCTAACGGCGCTAAAACCGTAGGTGTTGAACTTGAGTCTGATGGTATTAACATAGAAAAACTTGAAGAAACACTTAAGAACACTAAAAATGCAAAGCTTTTATATCTTATTCCGACATTCCAGAATCCGGCAGGAATTACGACGTCTTATGAAAAGAGAAAGAAAATATATGAGCTTGCAAAGAAATATCAGATTGTAGTAATTGAGGACAACCCCTATGGTGAACTCAGATTTGCAGGTGAAGAAATACCTACGATCAAGAGTATGGACACAGAGGGACTTGTCGTTTATTGCGGTTCATTCTCAAAGATTCTCTCAGCCGGTATGCGAGTTGGCTTTATGTGCGCACCCGAAGAAATTGTTTCAAAAGCCGTAGTAGCAAAGCAGGTTGAAGATGTTCATACAAACATATTCTTCCAGATGCTTTGTCACAGATATATGACAGAATGTGACCTTGACAAGCATATCGAGGGTATTCGTGCGCTTTACAGAAGAAAATGTAACATTATGCTCTCGGAACTGGATAAGAATATGCCCGAATGTGTCAAGTACACTCGTCCAGAAGGCGGTCTGTTTATTTGGTGTACGCTTCCCGAATCAATTAAACTTGATGATTTTGTAAAGGCTGCAATTGCAAATAAGGTTGCAGTTGTTCCCGGTACTGCATTCAACTGTGATACTGAGGCACCATCAAATTCATTCAGACTTAATTATTCAACACCGTCAGATGAACAGATAGTAAGCGGAATAAAGCTTCTTTCAGATACAGTGAAAGAGTTTTTAGACAAGTAAAGGGGAATTAAAATGGCAGAATTTTCAAGTGAAAAAAAGACTATATTTTCAGGCGTACAGCCGAGCGGTAATCTTACTATCGGCAATTATCTCGGTGCTATAAAAAATTTCGCTGAATTCCAGAATGACTACAACTGTCTTTACTGTGTAGTTGATGAACACGCAATAACAGTAAGACAGAATCCTGCAGAACTCAGACGCCGCACATATGAAACACTGGCTCTTTATATTGCAACAGGTCTTGACCCTGAAAAAAACATACTTTATGTGCAGAGCCACGTTCCTGCTCACGCAGAACTTGCGTGGATACTTAATTGCTATACGATGTTCGGTGAGCTTTCAAGAATGACTCAGTTCAAGGATAAGAGTGCTAAAAACGCCAATAATATCAATGCCGGACTCTTTACTTATCCAACACTGATGGCAGCGGATATCTTGCTCTATCAGACTGATGTTGTACCCGTTGGTATTGACCAGAAGCAGCATTTAGAGCTGACTCGCGATATCGCTGAGCGCTTCAACAGTGTATATGGCGAAACATTTAAGGTTCCTGAACCTTATATTGCAAAACACGGGGCAAAGATTATGTCCCTTGCTGAGCCACTCAAGAAAATGAGTAAATCAGATGAAAATGAGAATGCCGTTGTTCGTATTCTTGATGATAAGGACACAATAATCAGAAAATTCAAGAGAGCAGTAACCGACTCGGATACAGTTGTTAGGTATGCTGAGGGAAAGGACGGCATAAACAACCTTTTAACCATTTATTCAAGCTTTACAGGCAAGAGCATAGAGGAGGCAGAACGTGAGTTTGATGGTAAAGGATACGGTGAATTCAAACTTGCCGTTGGTGAGGCTTGTGCCGATGCGCTCGCTCATGTAAGAGAAGAATTTGACAGACTCATAAAAGATAAGGCTTATCTTGAAAGTGTTATGAAAAATAATTCCGAGCAGGCTTTCAGAATTGCAAGAAAAACACTTTCCAAAGTACAGAAAAAGGTTGGATTTATCCAGGTAAGATAAGGTAAATGATAATGATAAACGAAGTATTTATGAATGGCTTGTGCGGAGTAATTCTTGCTTTGCTTTTAGCATTTACAACAACACCTGCAGTCCGCGCATTTGCCTATATCCTTGGTGCAATTGATGTTCCGAAAGACAACAGAAGAATGCACACAAAACCAATACCGAGAATCGGAGGGCTTGCTATTTTTGTGTCCTTTGTTGTATCTACTGCTATATTCTGTGAGCATACTGACAGTCTTTTGGCCATTTACGCAGGTGGTCTGCTTATAGTAATTGTCGGTGTAATTGACGACATAAAGCCGATAAACGCGTGGCTCAAGCTTCTTGCTCAGATTGCAGCAGCTCTGATTGCAGTTGGATTCGGTGTCAAACTTAACTTTGTAAATTTATTCGGTGAGTATTTTAATTTTGGCATCTGGTCAATACCGCTCGCGGTTTTGTGGATTGTGGGTTTAACGAATGCAATTAACCTTATAGACGGCCTTGACGGACTTGCGTGCGGAGTAAGTGCAATAAGTTCGGTGTCGCTGTTCTTCATTACACTGATTAAGGGTGATACGCAGAGTGCTATAATCATAGCGATTCTTGCTTCATCCTGCATTGGATTTTTGCCCTTTAACTCAAATCCTGCGAAAATATTTATGGGCGATACGGGTGCGTTGTTCCTCGGATACACTCTCGCGGTTTTCTCAATTGAGGGAGTATTCAAACTGCATACAGTGCTCTCGTTTTTGATACCGATAGCCGTTTTTGCACTTCCTTTATTTGATACAGTCAACGCATTTACACGAAGACTGCTCAAGCATAAAAGCCCTTTTTCTCCCGACAAAAACCATCTCCATCACAAGCTTATCGAACGAGGCTTCAGTCAAAAACAAAGCGTATATATCATATATGCCATTTGTTCCATTTTAGGACTTGCATCCGTTACCTATACCGGTGCAAATCCCGGCAAAGCACTTATAATATTAGGAGTTGGATTTGCCGTTCTCGGTTGTTATTTGTTCTTGATTTCAAAGTATGGATTCAGTTCAAAAAAAGGCTTTGGAATTGAGAGCGAAACACTTGAAATGCTGAGCTGTGAAAACGAAAATAAGAATATTTCAGATAAAAATGGTGAAGTATGAGTAACGATAAAAAAGAAAAAAGCAAAGTTTCCCTTGCTTTTTCAGGATTCAGAGGCACACTGTTTATTACCCTGATAATTGCACTTGCCTTTGCTTTACTTATATATGTAATGTATATTTTTGATTTTGTTGCTTTTGTTGACTTTGGCGAAATATTCGGCGAAAACAGTAAAAAGAACGAAACACTGCCAAAAAGCGAACTTTTATTTGAAAATATAAATGAGATAAACAGTGATTCATATTCGCTCTTATATGAATTGACTATTGATGAACTCACACTGATTTTGTCCGAAGCTGTACCGGCACATAGTTATAAGGCTACTTCTGTTGTAGCAAATTACAGCGATGATAATGTAAATGAGGTTAAAATTGTCGCAAACAAAAATATGAGTAAGTATGAAATATCAAAGTATAATGACGATTTTATATTTGAAAGCATTACAAGTGACGGTACAACCGTAACCGTCAAGGACGAACTCAGAAACAGAAGCGCAAAATATCCATATGACGAAAAGTTCAGCTTTGAATCAATGTGTCAGATTCCGGATACTTATAGTGTTATAGAAATATGTAACAGTATAAAAGACGAAAGTACTCCTGTTATCAACTATAATTTATCTCTTGTTAATGTTGACAATCAGAATCTGTATAAAGCAGAATTTGTTTATCCCGATTTATTACAGAGGGAAGAGTACCTGATAAACATTGACAACAATATGATTGTAAGCCTTAATTCGTACTTTGATGATGAATTATACTATAGTTATTCGTTGCTCTCGTATGAGGAAATCAAGGACTAAATATTAAGCTTTGATTCAATAAGAAGATATCCCAATACTCCTATAAGTATCAGGTTTTCTTTTGAATGCTCACAGCCTACATACAAGAATATAAGGAGTCCCAGAAGCAGAATGTCATCGTTTGACATTCCGTCGATAATGCTGTGTTCTTCTGTTCGCTTATTTGGTTTGTAGGTGTTGCGTTTAAATTTGTATTTTTGGGCAAATTTCTCGCGTTCAAATTTTTGACCTGTTAAATTCCCATTATAATTTGCGGGAAAATTGATTTGCGGAGTTCTTTTTATGTACATTTGTTCACCTCGGTTAACGAAGCAAATCGCCAAGACTTATAACCTTGATAATCTGAGTTATAACATCAAGTTTTTTTGCTCTTTCATCATTTAAAAAAGGCTTTATTGCGTATAAAAGACCAATGCTTTTAGAATCGAAGCCGTGGCTCTGGTTTGTCGGAAATTGGTTATTATGGATTTCATTATGCACAGTCGACTGTGCAGGTGTTATTGCACTTACTGCGTCGTGACTTCCGGGTGAGGCTTTGATGTTGTTAATTATGTTCATTATACTTGACATAGCACCGGGGTCGGAAAGTATACCCGATAGCCTATTTTCAAGGCTTTCGTTTGATTCACTCATCATTTTCCTCCTTGCTTTTTAAGCTCGTCAAAAATCAGCCTGGCTTTTTCTTCACCAATTAAATTCAGCGCTTCGTTTGCATCCTTGTCGCTTGCATTTTGAATTACATTTCTTATTTTAATAAGGTCATAATCACTTATTTTGATTTTTGATGATTCTACACCTGCTTTTTGAGCAATTGACCCGATAACACTTTTTAATGTTTTGTCATCAAGGGAAAGTATATTGTTTTTTATATCGTTGTTAATTTGCATATTTTCCTCCAGAAAAGTTGATTTGCTATCATTATATGCTTATTTTTTGTAATAGTTACCATTTATTTAAAAATCTGAAAGGAGGCTTAAAGTGAAAATTTTGGTATTTTCGGATTCGCACGGACTATCAGCTTCGATGAAGAATGCGATTGATATGCACAAAACTGCCACTTCCATTGACTGTATTTTTTATCTTGGCGACGGCGTGAACGATCTCTTTGGCCTCTCACCTCAGATTCCCATTTGCTATGCTGACGGTAATTACGAGGAATATATGACAAGTTATTTGTCGCGGAAGAATTTAAAGACCGAAACAGTAATAGATTTAATGGGTTTTAAGTTTTTGCTTACTCACGGTCTCAGATACGGGGTAAAAAGCGATCTGACGCCTCTTATACTAAAAGCTAAAAAGCTGAATGTTGATGTGGTTTTGTTTGGCCACACTCACGAGCAATATTACGAATATTTACCCACTGATAATGATGAAAAGCCTATGTACATATTTAATCCCGGAAGTATTTCAAGACCCAGGGATTCTAAGTTTTCTTACGGAATAATCGAAATACAAGGCAAAAACATTTTGTTTAATCACGCAACGGTAAAGTTTTAAGGAGACATATGTATAAGTTTAAACCCAATAAAGAAAAAACAAGCGCTGTAATTGCACTTGTTGCGGTAATAGTTGGAATTTTGTTTTTTGCAATATCTGCATATCTGAGAATTCCGCCGATAATTTCACAGGTTTTCGGAATTGCATTGATAGTATTTGGTGTTCAGATAATGCAGAGATATGTGTTATCCGATTTTACTTATATAATTGATGATAAAGACGGTGAAGACTCAGTTTTGAATGTTGTCCGCACACAGGGCAAAAACAGTATTACAGTGTGCAGTGTCAGCCTTTACAGATGCGTGTATATTGATGACGTTGAAAAATACGGTAAAAAGGCTGATAATTCATTCGACTACTCTCAGAATCTTAAAGCAAACAAGCTTGTGCTCATATACAATGATGACGGCAAAAATATTATGATAAAACTTGAAGTTGATGAAAATTTCAAACGCCAGTTACTTTCAAGACTTAATATCAATTAAAAAACTGTATCAAGAAGCCTTGATACAGTTTTTTGTTATTTAGTTTCGATTATAAAGAAATACGGGGAAGTGGGAGAGTTACAAAGTCTGAATTTGCCAATGCAGTATTTGAATCTGCTGTATTCGGCAAACATTTCACTCAGCAATTCGCCCTCAATTTCGCCCTCTGCGTGGCCGGGATAAACCGCAATCAGTATTGCTGCATCATTGTCCATAAGTTCAATAGCCGTTTTAACTGCTTTTAGCGTGGTTTCTCTCAGTGTCGTGATTCGCTTGTCGCCACCCGGTAAGTAACCGAGATTAAACATACCGACTTTTACAGGCTCACGAACAAATTCTTTTACGCGGTGGTGTGAAGCGCAAATGAGTTTATAATTGTCGGGGCAATTTGCTTCTTTTAAGTTTTTTGCAGTGCTGACAAGGGCTGATTCCTGTATATCAAAGGCATATACCTTTCCGTTTTTGCCTACAGCTTTTGATAGGAATTCGGTATCGTGACCGTTTCCCATAGTGTAGTCAACAGCAACTATGCCTTCTTTTATATGCGGAAGCAGAAAGCTTTTTTCCAAATCAAGTAAATCGAGCATATCAGAACTCTACAATATGACCGCATTCTGCGGATTCAAAAGCTTTTTCCATAACTTTCATATCAAATAACATATCATCAAATGTTACAAGCTGTTCGGCTGTGCCGTCAATAGCAGCGCAGAAATTGCGGTAATAGTCGTGAGCATCTGATGCCGGCTTTTCGATTTCATATTCGTCTATAGTTACAGAGTCTCGGGGAGCCATTGTCTTGGTAAGGCCAGCCGCTGTTTCAACAGGTAAAACATCGCTTTCGTGCCAGTGCTTACATTTAACAACCTTTGCTTTTTCTCTCCAGTCAGTAATGATTGCCGTACCCTTTAAGCCCTGCATATAGAAGCGGGGAAGCTGTATAAAGTTGTATGTACCAAGTTCGATAAATGCACGGGAGCCGTCGGCATAAAAGAGTTCGAGCTTGAATCCGTCGTCTACTTCTTTATTTGTAATATTATCGAGTCTGCAGGACACCTGTTTGATATCCTTACCCTTAATCATCATAATTTGGTCGATGAGGTGGATACCCCAGTCATAAATCATCCCGCCGCCAAATTCTTTTTTGCCTCTCCAGTCAGAGGGAATACCACGGCTGCCGTGGACCCTTGATTCGATGTTGAATATTTCGCCTATATCGCCATTGTCGTATATCTGCTTCATCGCAAGATAGTCAACATCATAACGTCTGTTCTGGTGAACAGAGAAGGTTTTGTTATTGTGCTTTGCGGCTTCAATCATTTCTTCAAGAAGCTCAGTTGACAAAGTAACAGGTTTTTCGCAAATTACATTTATGCCCGCATCAAGAGCTGCTATAACAACATCTCTGTGCTGATCATTGGGAATAGCAACCGTAACAATATCAACTTCCTTGTCTTTTAAGACTTCATCGAAAGATGAATATGCATATATACCAAGCTTTTTAGCTTTTTCGGTTTTTGCGGGATCTATATCATATATGCCCCTGAGGTTTACCACATCGCTTTTCTGAGCGTGGCCAACGTGCCAGGAACCCATTCCTCCAAATCCGATTACAACAAGATTCTTTTTCATAAATACCTCCGTGTCTGTGACATAGTACTTGGATTTGTCACAAAACTACATAAATATTATATAGCAAAATTATAAAAAGTCAAGGATTTTAAGGAAAATTAAATCAAAAAAACAGATTGTTTAAATTCACCGGAGTAGACTTTTCTGTATTTCAGAGGAGTTGTGTTGAATTTTGCTTTAAATATAGAAAAAAAGTTTTCATCACTCTCAAATCCGACAGTATGTATAATTTCTCCGACAGAAAGCTCGGTGGAGACAAGCAATTTTGCGGCTTCTTCAAGACGGAGTTTGGTTATATATTTATGTATTGTAATTTTGTATGTTTTTTTGAATAAGAAATTCAGATATTGTTCATTGTATGAAAGTTTAGCTGCAATATCAGAGTTTGTTTTAATTGTTTGAAAGTTTTCATCAATATAGTCCTTAACCTGTTTTTCCAGATTGTTTTTTGAAATATATTGACTTTTAAGCAGCTTGTAACAAACAGCCTGGAGAACACTAGCACAATATTCGCGTTGAAGTGTCTCGAAGGTGAAATTATCGGCGATTTCTTTGAATTTTGAGCGGTATTCAATTGCATTGCTTATAACAAAAGGTAAAGAAAATATGCTGTCGTTAAATATCTGAAAAGTGTTTTGTGCTTTGTTTTCATTAAATATATCTGATTTTACAGTTGGTAAAACTCTGTCAAAATTTTCAAATTCTCTGTTAAAATCAAAATTTACGGTCACAAAATTCAGGGGCTTTTCCTTTGAAGAAACAGGCATATATTCTGAGCCGGCGGGGTAGTAGCACAGGGAGTTTTCCTGAATGTTGTATTCATTTCCGTTCAGATGTATAGAGCCCTCACCCGACAGAATATAAAGCATCCTGCAATCGCATGCCCTTGTTAAGAATGAGTTGGGCAGATAATTAGTTTTGCCGGCAAATCTCAAAAAAACTTGCATACAATACTCCTGATATTGGTTTTTAATAGTTTTTAATCTTTTTTGCTTATTGTTATAAAGCACCTTATATGGTATTATATACTAAAATACAAGTTTTGTAAAGAGGTAGATATGAGATTTGTCGGAGAAATCGTCGGATATGTTGGTATATTTTTAAGTATCCTTATATATATTCAGGGAAAAAGAAAAAATCTTGTTTTTTTCAAGCTTGTTTCCGATGTTGTATGGTGTGTTCACTATACCTTGCTTGGAGCATATTCAGGTGCCGCAATAGGATTTATTGCAATATTCAGGGAATTTGTTTTTCTGAACAAGGGTAAAAAATGGGCTGATAATAAGGCGTGGTTTATAATATTCCTCATTTTATCACCCACAGCATCAATTATCACAGGCAAAAATATATATTGTTTCTTGCCTGCAATTGCGGCTTTTTTGTCGGTGTTCTGTTTTTATCAGAGCAAAGCCAAAAAATCGAGATATTTTGCAATACCGATCTCCATTTGTATGCTGACATATGACATACTTGTTTCATCAACACAGGGAATGATAAATGAGATTTTCACTCTGAGTTCAATTTTTATTGGATTTATAGTTAATGATATAGTAAAGAAAAGGAAAGAAAAATGAAAAATTATACTTACGCAGAAGCAGATTTGAAAATTGTCAAAAAATGTATTAACGAAGCGGAAAAGTTAGCTTATCATATAAATAACAATATTGGTAGTATAAGCATTGACAAAACTGCGTATTATGTCTCATCAAGTACGGGTGACGATAATAACGACGGTCTCACGCCTGCCACCCCCTGGAAAACGATCGAAAAAGTAAACTCACATACATATAATTTCGGGGATGGAGTATTTTTAAAAAGAGGAGACAGCTTCAGAATTAAAGACCCTCTTGTAGCGGTCTCCGGTGTTTCATATTCGGCTTACGGTGATGGAGATAAGCCGAAGCTTATATGTTCAATTGATGCGTCAGACAGTGACTCGTGGGTAAAAACAGACGCACCCGACATTTACAAATACACAAAACCAATAGGTGGATTCGATTATAATATAGGAAATATTATCTTTGACGACGGCTGTGCCTGGGGAATACATGTTTCTAAAATGAGCGATGGCACAAGACTTGATAATGGTACTGTTTACAATGGTATTGAAGAATACACAACTCCTTATGGTGAATTTTCCGGATATAAAGATCTAAAGGGTAACTTGGAATTTTATCATAATTTTGAAAATGGTGCTGACGAGTTATATTTGTATTCAGCTTATGGACACCCTGCGGAGGTGTTTTCCTCAATCGAACTTGCTGATAATGGGCATGGCATTGTACTCAGAGCAAATCCGACTATTGACAAGGACTGTGATGGAAAAGTAACAGGTCACGGACACGATATTTTAATTGACAATATTGAAGTCTTTGGTTCGGGCGCTCATGGCGTCAGCGGCGGCTGGATTAAAAATGTTACGGTACAGTACTGCAGTTTTAACTGGATAGGCGGCTCTGTTCAGGGAGTACCTCCTTTCTTTGGCAGAGAACATGTTGTAAGATATGGAAATGCAGTAGAATCAGTAAGAGACTGTGAAAATTATACTATTCATCACAATTTTGCAAGCCAGGTTTATGACTGTACCTGGACAAGTCAAAGCAGTATAGGCGTTACTATGAAAAATTTGCACATTCATCATAATGTGACTGAATTTGCAAATACCGGCAGCGAGGTTTGGATTGGCGATGGAGGTAACCTGATAAATATGAAAATTCACGATAACTACGACCTTTTTATTGGGTATGGCTGGTCTCATCAAAGACCGATTATAACGAGACCAAGAAACAAAAATGACGGATACATCGGCGTCGGCGGATTTTTCTATGGTCAGTACAATCTCGGAATGAACTGTGAAAACTGTGATGTATGTAACAATTCATATATTTTCTGTGGATCATCATCACATTCAGTTGGCGCAATCACCTCTGACAAGTATAATTTTCACAACAACACATACATTATGGAACAGGGGAAGCGTTTTTCCACTGCGGGCATATTCGCAGGGGATTATAACGAAGACTCAATAAAGAGAGCTGTTGAGGCTCTCGGCGAAATTAACACTGTTTTTTATTATACAAAGCCAAACATTCTTGGCAATATGTATAAACAATATAATATAAAATATGGAAAGGTATTTAATAATGGAAAAGAAAAGCATACTTGAAGTAGCAACTGCGGTCGGAGCGGATAAACAGCTCAAAAATGACGAATATGTAATGATTTCGGGCGACGAAAATGCAGAGAAGAAAATACTGTTTTTGGGCAATTCTATAACCCGACACGGAGTCAACGAAAGTGTTGCCTGGTATGGGGATTTTGGTATGGCAGCAAGCAGCATTGATAATGATTATGTACATCTTGTAGATAAAATGGTAAACGAAAAAGTAAAAGCATCTTTTTGTATTTCGCAGGTGTCATCCTGGGCACAACACTATAAGGAAGGTGATAAACACCTCGAAAGATTCAGACTTGCAAGAGAGTACAATGCTGACATTATAATTGTAAAATTTGCAGCAAATGCTCCTGTTGAGAATTTTGATGCAGAAATATTTGAAAAACAGTTTAATACACTTATGGAGTTTCATAATCCCGGTAATGCACAGATAATTCTTTGCAGTGAATTTTATCACCATCCTGCAAATGACATATTCAAGAAGTGGGCAGAAGTGAGAAAAATTCCTTATGTTTCGCTTGAGGATTTATGTGATAATGAAAGTATGCTTGCACTTGGCAGATTTGAGCATAAAGGAGTGGCAGGACATCCGGGCGACAGAGGTATGGCGGCCATTGCCGACAGAATCTGGGCAGTTTTAAAATATATGATTTGAGGCGAATGTAATGAAAAAGGATATTTTAGTTGGTGCAATAAGATGGGACGCAGTTGATTCAACTACATTTTTTGGTTCTTGTGCACTTGAGAGATTATTACCCGATGAATTTAAGGAAAGACTCCCATTCTACACCAAAACGGATGATAACGGCAATGCCAGGTTTGATTATACGCAGGAAACTTTTGATACGGAAATGGAATATGCAATAAAAGCAGGACTTGACTACTTTGCATATTGCTATTACAGCAGATATGACGAGGCTGCTGCAGAATTCCTTGATTATGACCCTGCTCGCAAAAAGATAGCACCTTACATACACGGACTAACAATAGCTCGTCAGATGCATAAAAAGAGTAAATATAAGGATAATGTAAAGTTCTGCGATATAATGTGCGCTTTCCCTCTCACGCAAAGAGACATAGATGAGCTTGCAGAGGATATGGCAAGTGACTATTATGTGAAAATTGGTGATAGACCGCTTCTGTATATTTTCCAGAGTCAGAATCTTGTAAATATTGAAAATATGCGTAAGCTTTTGATTACATTAAAGCAAAAAGGGGTAAAACGCCCGTTTATTGTGCCCGTAGGTGTCAGAAGCGAATATTCACTCATCACCGCTGACGCTTCAGGAGGTTATTCGATTGATACAAGAGAGACAACAAGCTTCAGACAACTTTGTGATGATGCAATTACTTATGCACAGTCAAGAGCTGATGCGGATGATGTAGTAATACCACTCATGTCACTAGGTTGGGATCCTAGGCCGAGAATAGTCAATAAAAACCTCTGGTGCTGCTATGATGATGTTGATTATCCCGGAAGACCTAATCTTAAGGATGTAACATATCAGGCAGAGGGAATTAAAAAGGTAATGGAGAGTGTGCCCGAGAGTTTTGTCGGACATGTACTTGTAAGTGCCTGGAATGAATTTGAAGAGGGAAGCTATGCTTGCCCGACAATTGATAATCACGGAAACATTGATGATTCTTATCTGAAAATGCTGAAAGAAATGATAACAATTATAAAAGAATAATTTGAAAGGGGCTGCGTTTGCAGTCCCTTGATTTTTTATGTATTTTATGATAAAATAAAATTATTAAAGTTTGGTGAGGGTATATGAATCACGACATAAATTTGTTTAGTCAAAAGATAGATGAATACAATCAAGGTGACCCCAAAAACGGCATTGGTACACTTGGTGAAAGATGTCTGCATTCCATAATAAAAAACTACTATGAGATGGATAAATCAAAACAAGAGGTTAAAGTTGGCTCATTTGTGGCGGATATTCTAAATGATTCCGGAATTATAGAAATTCAGACAAATAATTTTCACTCGCTTGGCAAAAAGCTTGAAGCATATTTATCGGAATATAAGGTCACGGTTGTTTACCCCGTATCACACGAAAAGCACATAGTATGGATTGATCCCATAAGCGGGGAAGTGCTGAAAAGAAACAAATCACCCAAAAAGGGAACAGGTACTGATTTTCTGTATGAAGCTTCAAAAATCAGGAATTTTTTGACTCACGAAAACCTGAAATTTGAAATTCTCCTTATTGATATGGATGAATACCGGTTATTAAATGGTTGGGGAAACGGCGGAAAGCGGGGATCAATAAGGTGTGACAGAAAGCCACTGCTTCTGAAAAGTGTAATTAGCATTGAATCCGTTTCTGACCTTTCAAAGCTGTTGCCCGATGACTTTCCCGATGATGAATTTCTATTCAGGGATTTTGTTCGTGTTATGAAAATGCGCGAAAAAACAGCACGGTACTCTATGAATACACTCTTAGAATACGGTGCTGTTGAGATTGTAAGAAAAGACAAAAAATCAAATATTTACAGGAAGACTATTTAACATCAAGCATTTGGTTAACTTGTTCGATTACTTCGCCGAGAACCTTTGCCGATGCGTGTAGTCTTCTTTGTTCATCGGCATTAAGCGGGATTTCAAGCACATCGCTCACGCCATCGCTGCCGATTATAGACGGCAGGCCCATACACATTCCAGAAAGTCCGTAATGATTGTCAACAAGGCAGGATACGGGAAGTACCGATCTTTCATTCTTTACAATGCTTCTGACAATTCTGAGTGTTGCCTGGCCAATCGCATAGTAAGTGGCGCCCTTGCCCTCGATTATCTTGTAAGCACTGTCACGAACCTGAATATACATATTTTCAAGAGTCTGGGCGTCGCAGACTTTTCCTGTGATACGGCAATAGTCATCAAGGTCAACGCCTGATACATTGGCACTGCTCCATACCGCAAGTTCACTGTCTCCGTGTTCTCCAATGATAAATGAATGTACATTTCTGCTGTCAACGCCGATATGTTCGCCAACAAGATATTTAAGTCTGCCCGTATCAAGAACAGTTCCCGAACCAATAACTCTTGTGCTTTCAAAGCCTGATAATTTAAGTGCAACATATGTCAGTATATCAACCGGGTTTGTTACCACAAGAATAATACATTCTTTGTTTACTTCAGCTATATTGGGAATAATGCTTTTGAAGATTTCAACATTTTTACTTACAAGCTCTATTCTTGTTTCGCCGGTTTTTTGATTTGCTCCTGCAGCAACAATGACAATGTATGCATCACTGATATCAGAGTAGTCGCCTGCATATATCTTCATAGGTCCGATAAAGGGAAGTCCGTGATTAAGATCCATTGCTTCGCCGTCGGCCTTTTTCTTATTTGCGTCAATCAGAACCATTTCGGAAAAGAGTCCGTGTTCCATAAGTGTATACGCAATAGTCGAGCCGACAAAACCGCAACCGATTATTGCACATTTTTGTTTGTTAATCATAGTAATAATCCTTTACTCTAAATTTAATCATTGATAGTATAACCTGATTTCAGCATAGTAAACCAATGAACTGCGCATATTTAACGCAGCTCGAAATCAAATTCAACATTGTTAAGATATAGCCCGTAGGGAGGCAAGGTTTGACCGAGGAGAGACCTGTCGCCGTTTTTTATAGCAGTTTTTATGTCAGCACAACTTATTTTACCACGCGCAGCATCAAGCAATGTTCCGGCGATAATCCGGACCATATTGTATAAAAAGCCGTCTGCACAGGCATATATTTTGATGTAGCTGCCGTCTCTTTCAGCTTTAACATATTTTACATTGCGAACTGTGTCGGTAACAGACGAACCCGATGACATAAAAGCTCTGAAGTCGTGCTTTCCTGCAATAACACTACCTGCATCATTCATAAGTTTGAGTGCATTTTCGTCAAAATCGAGTGGACAATAATATGCACGGTTTATATCAAACGGGTTTCTGATTTTTTCACAGTTTATAATATAAACATATTCTTTGGAAAGAACATTGTGCCTTACGTGAAAACTTTCACGGACAATTTTGGCATCGGTTACGGAAATGTCTTCATCAAGTGCAGCATTCAGTGCATATGGAAGTTTATCCAGCGGTATCAAGTGCAAATTATCAGGTACATCAAAGGTCGCATAATAAGTATTTGCGTGAACACCGCTGTCAGTACGGCTGCACCCTTTAACATCAAGTCTCTCGCCGTAGAGCTTTTCAATTGCATCCTGCAGAGCGCTTTGTACCGTTCTTTTTTGTGGCTGAACCTGAAAACCCGAAAAATTTGTTCCTACATATCTGAGTCTTAATAAATATTTCATAGCACAGCACCTATACTATTTACAAATATTACTGCAGCACCGACCAAAACAAACATTACAAGGACAAAAATATCAGGAAAACCAAGCTTGGTAGTGTTCATTTTAGTTCTGTTGTCACCACCGTTGTAACAACGGCACTCCATTGCAGTCGCAAGCTCGTCAGCCCGCCTGAAAGAAGAAATAAACAGTGGTATCAGCACAGGAATCAGCGCCTTGGCCCTGTCGATTATGCTGCCCGAAGAAAAGTCGGCACCACGCGACTTCTGAGCACTCATAATTTTATCCGTTTCATCAATAAGAGTCGGAATGAAACGTAGCGCGATAGTCATCATCAGTGAAAACTCGTGAACGGGGACCTTTATATATTTTAGGGGTGATAACAGCCTTTCAAGACCGTCGGTAAGCATAATCGGAGAGGTGGTATAAGTAAGTATTACACTTGTACCTGTCAGAAGTGATACTATTCTGATTAACATTAAAACAGCAAACTCAATGCCCTCACGATATACCTTGATAAATCCAAAGGAAAACAGAAGATTATCTCCAACTGTCCAGAAAATATTAAGAATTGCAGTAAAAATCAGTATGAAAACTATTGGTTTCAGACTTTTGATAATAGTTTTAAAAGGTATCTGCGAGATTATTACAAGCAATGTGGTAAACACAAGAACTAAAATATAGGAAAAAACACCTTTGGCAAGAAAAACCAAAGCAATAAATAGTATCGTCAATATGATTTTTATTCTCGGGTCAATTCTGTGAAGTATTGAGTTACCCGGAAAAAACTGTCCTAAAGTTATATCCTTTAACATTTATTTCTCCAATAAGTTATCCTTTAATTGCCTTTAAAATCTCGTCTCTTGCAAGTTCAACAGTAAAGCAGTTGTCTTTTATCGGCATTCCCATTGCTGCAAGCTTTTTTGATAAATATGTTATAGGCGGAACATCAAGGCCGAGAGCACAAAGCTCCTGGGGGTGACTGAATATTTCTTCCTTTGAGCCTTGCATATATATCCCGGCATCTTTCATAACAATAATTTCATCAGAGTATTTCGCCATATCCTCCATACTGTGGCTGACAATTATTATGGTTGCATTATATGTGTCACGGTAATTAAGAATGAGCTCGAATACAGATTCTCTTGTCTTTGGGTCAAGACCTGCAGCAGGCTCATCAAGTACAAGAATTTCAGGCTTCATTGCCATAATTCCTGCAATTGCGACACGCCTTTTCTGGCCGCCCGATAAATCAAACGGTGATTTTGAAAGAATATCGTCATCAACCGAGCAGATTTTTGCCGCTTCTTTGACGCGCTTATCTATTTCAGACGGCTCGAGCTTCATATTTTTCGGTCCAAAGGCAATATCCTCTTTAACGGTTTCACCAAATAACTGATATTCAGGGTACTGAAATACAACACCGACCTTGAATCTGTACTTTGTCATTTCCTTAGGCTTTGCCCATAAATCGTTTCCAAGGATATTCACGATTCCGCTATCAGGTTTTGTCAGTCCGTTAAAGAGACTTACAAGAGTGGATTTTCCACAGCCTGTGTGCCCCATAAGGCCTGTTATAATCCCTTTTTTGAAGCTGACGCTTACATCATTGAGCGCTCGTTTTTCAAAGGGGGTTCCTTTACTGTAGGTATATGAAACATTTTTAATTTCAATTGCATTCATCATTTGTTTTTAACCTTGTTATAACAATCAAATATTGCTTTTGCGCAATCATCAATACTAAGAGATTCGGGTGCCTCTGTTTTCA
>JAZSET010000145.1:0-2997 GCA_045531795.1 Eubacteriales bacterium
GCTGTGATGTGGACGAGATTATGGAGTACACATACAATAACTAAATGAGCATTCTGCTCGTTTAGGCGGTTGTGAGGGGTTTCAGGGGAGTAAAAACTCCCCTGACGCATACGGTTTTGTTAATCGGAGATTGACAAAACCGGTAATGCGTTATACCTATTCTGCGAAGGCTTGAAATTACAGCAGAAAATACACAAAAGAAGGAGGTAAAAAGAATGAGCAAGGAAATAAAAGCGATGTCCGTTTCCTTTCGTTCGGATGATGGCTGTATCGAGCATAATAACCGAGACTTCTTTTCGGATAATGTTGATAAAATGCGCACACCGAATAACATAACCTATATAAAGCGTGATTTGCGTGAGCTGTACCACGAGCTTTTCGATACGGCTCTTGCAGAATACAATGCAAAGCAAAAACGAGCAGACCGACAGATTCCCGATTATTATGAACACATCAGAAAAGGTAAAAAGGAGAAAATGTTTCAGGAGATAATCGTTATGTTCGGGAACTCCGACACCTGCGGCGTTGGCTCTGAAAACTGGGATACCGCTGTAAAGCTGCTGGACGAATATATGAGTGATTTTGAAAAACGCAATCCTAATCTGAAAGTGTTCAATGCGGTTATGCACCTTGATGAGGCTACACCTCATCTGCACATAGATTTCGTTCCCGTATGCTACGGACAGAAACAAGGACTTTCTACTCGTGTGTCGATGAAGCGTGCAATTCAGCAGATGGGATTTACGGCAAAGGGCAAAAAAGAAACGGAGGCTATTTTATGGGGAAGCTCGGAACGTGCAAGACTTACGGAAATTCTTAATAATCACAATATTTCAAGGCAGATTGTAGGAGCATATCACGACCACAAATCTGTTGAGGAATACAAGCGGTATGCTCAAATTCTCGGTAACACGCAGGCTCACATAAATGCTCTTAAAAAGAAAAATCCCGTTGACCTTTCGAGTACCGAAGTAGGAGAGATATTAAATCAGAATGATGTACTGCGTGAAAAGATAACAGGACAGAAAGCGGAGCTTGCAAAACTGAAAGCAATGACATCGGCAAAGTTTGTGCCTATAGAAGTATTCAGCGACGAAAAGCGGCAGTACATAATTGATAAATTAATGCAGGCTGACTGTCCGTTCGTGGAAGAACGAAACACGATTTATGTTCCAGAATATTACGAGCAGTCGGTTAAGAAAATTGCCTCCTCTTACAAGGAAACCAACACGCCGAACATACGGGAACGGCTGAAATTTTTCATAGACCGCATTTTGTATTCGGCACAAAACTTTGAACATTTCATCAAGCTGCTGGAGGCAAACAAATATGAGGTGCGGCGAGGAAAATATGTTGCGGTAAAGCCGCCTTACGGGAAAAGATTTATGCGGCTGAAATCTCTTGGAGAGGACTATTCGGAATATTCCATTAAAAAGAGAATTGATGGTAGAAACGATATTCCGAATGAATTTGCGGAATGCGAAAACCGAGCTGATGAATTACAAAAGCCGTTCTACTATGCAATAAATACAAGTATTACGCTGATACGGAAATTCAATATCACTCCCCAAAAACATAATCCAAATCAGCCGTATAGCTTTCTTAACGACCACAGTATTGAAAATATGGTGAGCTGCCTTAACACGCTGTCGGAATTCGGGATTGATACCCGTGAGCAGCTTTACGCAGTGTCATCGGATTTACAGAAACAGATAGACAGCAACAACAGTGAGGAACTGAAATCACAGCTTTCAAAGATAGAAGGTGTCATACGCACCTATGAAGATATTGTTGAGGGCAACTATATCGACAACCTCATTCGTGCGGAGCGTGAAAGAAAAACGGCTGCACAGAAAAATACCGAGCAGCCGAAATATATGCAGACGAGCAATAGAAAGAACAAGAGATAGTTACTGATTGACGGTTAGAAGTGACGGCGGTCTGCGGCACTTCTTCAGATTGAAAATTTGTTTACAGACTTATTCCGAAAACAGCATATTTCTGTATCTTGACAATTGCGCTTTAAAGTGATAAAATGTAATTGCAGAAATATGCCAATGGTTTGACCGACAAGGAGGTAAACTAATGGCATCAATCGAAAAAAGAGGCAACTCTTACAGAATTAAAGTATCCTGCGGCTACAAGGCAGACGGAACACAGGTTTTTCAGAGAATGACGTGGACGCCTGACGAAAAGATGACCGCAAAGCAAATCGAAAAGGAGGTACAACGACAGGCAATTCTCTTTGAGGAGGAATGCAAGCGTGGACAGATAGTGTCTGCGGTAAAATTTGAGCCTTTTGCGGAAGAATGGTTTGAAGAATATGCAAAGCTCAATCTCAAAAGTACGACCTATACAAGGCAAAGACAACTCACCAAACGAGTTTATGCTGCGATAGGGCATATTCGGCTGGACAAGATAACTACTCGTGTTATCCAGAAATTTATAAACTCTCTCGCGCAGGACGGAACGAACGAGATTACAAAGCAGCCGCTTTCCCACAAGACAATGGTGCATTATCTTTCATTCATTTCAACTGTGATTGATTACGCAATAAAGATGGATATGCTGACTGATAACCCCTGCCGCAGAGTGACGATTCCAAAGGGCAGCAAGAAAGAACGTAAAATCCTCTCCATTAAGGAAACAGAGGAGTTTCTGAAGCTGCTGGAGAAAGCTCCCTTAAAATGGCGTACATTCTTCACGCTGGATATTTACAGCGGTATGCGCAGGGGTGAAATGCTTGGTCTTGAATGGAAAGACATTGACTTTGAAACGGGAATAGTACACATTCAGCGTACATCCAACTACACAAAGGCGAAGGGCATTTATACCGACCCGACAAAACCCGACACCCCGGTGCGTTTCATAAAGCTCCCGCCTGAAGTGCTTGAAATCCTTGAACAGTTCAAAGCAGAACAGGAAAAAGAAAAGGACAGGCTCGGTAGCAAGTGGATAGAGAATGACCGCTTGTTCACAAAATGGAACGGTATGCCT
>JAZSET010000086.1:0-36906 GCA_045531795.1 Eubacteriales bacterium
TCTGTCCCGCGCTCTGGTCACCCTGAACCCCGAGCTGCGTCCCGCTCTGAAGGCTGCTGGTTTCATGACCCGTGACCCCAGAATGAAGGAGAGAAAGAAGTACGGTCTGAAGGCTGCAAGACGTGCACCTCAGTTCTCCAAGAGATAATCTGCTTCTCATCAAGAACTTCAAAAACCCAGAAACCGCAACGGTTTCTGGTTTTTCTTTTTGTACCTATTCCCCTATTTAACGCAACCGTTCTAAATAGCAAACATTCATGATATTGTAATCCACATTAAAACTTGCTATAATAACATTGTTTGGCAAATTGGAATTTGATGAATGGAGGTAATCTTTATAAAAAAATTTCAGCAAATTAAGTCGAGAAAGACCTTTGGAGTTTCCCTATAATATGAGCATAAGGAGGTGAACAGAAATGGATGGGCATATCGAAGCGGTTCAAAGAATGCAGGACCACATTGCAATGAACCTTGATACAAATATTACAATGGCAGATTTGGCAACTGTGTCGCAGTATTCACCATGGTACTCATATAGACTTTTTGTAGACTTGCTCCATATGACACCCGCAGTATATATCAGGCGTCTGAGATTGTCTAAATCTGCACTCCGATTACGAGATGAAAAAGTAAAGATAATTGATGCTGCATTTGATGCAGGATACGAAAGTGTGGACGGCTATCAGCGAGCATTTTACAAAGAGTTTGGATGTAATCCTTATGAGTATTCTATGTGTCCTACTCCAATCTATTTGTTCAAACCTTATGGAATCAAGTATGCTCAAAAAAAGGAGAAGGCTGAAATGAGCGAAGTAAAAAGTATTTTCTTGCAAGTAGTGGAGAAACCCGAAAGAAAGGTCATTATCAAACGAGGTAAGGAAGCAACAGAATATTTCAAATACTGTGAAGAAGTTGGCTGTGATGTATGGGGATTGCTTTGCAGTATGAAATCAATTAGTGGTGAACCCGTATGTTTATGGCTCCCTAAAAACTACATCAAAACAGGAACATCTGAATATGTGCAGGGTGTAGAGGTAGCAATGGACTATTCGGGTGAAATCCCAGATGGGTTTGATGTTATTGAACTGCCCAAATGCAAATATATTATGTTCCAAAGTGAACCTTTTGCAGAGGAGAACTTTGAAGAAGCTATTCTGCAGATGTGGGACGCTATCAAAAAGTACAACCCTCAAAGTATTGGATATACTTGGGATGATAGCAACCCCCGTATTCAATTAGAGCCTATCGGCACACGAGGATATATTGAACTGCATCCAGTAAAAAGTATTTAACCAATTCCAATTTGTCGGGCTGCTGATTTGTGATTTACAAGTCAAAACTATACGATTTGGGGTGAGAATCTTTCATGTGGAGATATTATAGATGGTTGTTTGAACTGCCAGATATTATTCGATACTAGGGACTTCCCCGTGGGTGTTGGCATTGCGAAGTTCTCGGTTTGTGTCGCAGACCAAAAAAAGAGGGCTGGAAATGTTATAACGGCTGTATGGTTTTGAATTGGGAAAATGAACGCAAATATGAGGGACTTCCCCGTGGGTGTTGGCATTGTAAGTACCTAACAGAATGTCGCAGACCTAAAGAAGAAGGCTGGAAGTGCTATGATGGGTGCAGAGTCATCAAAGAAAAAACTCTATGATTCGTTAAATATGAAAATGCTCTGACGATTTCTCGTCAGAGCATTTTTTAATAAGGTGGGTATGTGTCAATCCTTAACCTCTTTTGCAGGCAAAGACATATATTCGTCTTTGTATATATCCATATATCGTAGAGCATTTGCGTATAGAATATCTTCTTGTTCGTCCATGTCGTAATTACAAAGTCCAAACATAAGCATCTTCACACCATAGTCCTTATGATAGATATAAAAATCAGTGACTTCTTCGCCTTTGTCTGCTTCAACTATAAAACCAGATGGCAGCGTATATGCTGTGATAGTTTTTACATACTTATTTTTGTCGTTCCCTAACGTTTTACACATATTCATCATTCCTCCACTTCATATAATTCCATGTATTCGTCGGCAGTTAGATGTACTTCTGCCCATACCTTGACTTCTTTTTCGGTCATAGGAACAATGTCTTCTCCCCAACACATACCACCGCCATACGACTTCCCGTAGATGCTCATAGCACCACCACTTCCATGCAAAAAGTATTCACCGTTTTTCTTCTGATAAATGTCTTCTGTGCAATAGTGGAAGTCAGATGAACTCAATCCATTGCTCCAACTTCCAATCAGTTTTGCTGTGTCGGTATTATAAAGACGACCATTGATAATTTTCTTCATAGTAAAAAACTCCTTTATAAAATATTTATTAAATCTTTGCTACCAGAAGATATTGGATGTCTTCAAAGCAGAGAACATTAGTGCCTATAAAGAAAAACTACACGAAGTTGTTTCTACACAGGCTTTTGCCGACATCGATATCAAGGTTAGAGTTATAAATGAAAAAGGCAAAAAATTGACCGAAATGACATACCCAGAGTTTTTGAAAGTATGTGAAAAAAATGAAACATACCAGATAATATCTGAGAAGCATGAAAGAAGAAATAACTATAATGCTGCTCTTGATGCTTGTGGGGCTACATCAAGTACATATCACGATTTTCGAGTAAGACGAACCTCGCATAAGGATTTTGATAAAAAGTTCTTTGTCAATTTAGGTTTTGCTCTTGCACTACCATACGAATCAATGGTAAAATTGTTAGCGTATAACGGATATACATGGGATAGTGTTGGACGAGAATTTGACGATATATGTAAGCAAGCATTTAGGCTTGGGTTCAGTCGCAAATTGACGAATGAACTTCTCAAAAAGAGAAACATAGAACTGGAAGATGACCCTAAAGATAAAAAAGAAACGACGCAGTTCTATGCTATGCCTACCCTTGATAAAGGTACTTCGGGCAAACGTAAAAACCCATAATTCCCACGAGAGTAAATCCACACAGTCAAAAAAGTTTTTGACGCACATTTGACGCACATTTTTTAGTGGAATGGGCGGAATGGGTGGAAAGAATCTTGTGGAGTACCACCAGAACCCTTGGAAAAGAGCCAAAATCGTGGCAGCCAAAGGTGAGGTTTAAGAGTGGGAATAATAAACAATACCCCGGCAATCATTTGGGATTGCCGGGGATTATTTATATATCTTTGTTAACAGAACTTGGCGGAATGCCGTAAACCTTTTTGAATGCTCTGCTGAAATAGAGGGGATCGTTGAAGCCTACAAGCAGTGCTATTTCCGCTATAGAGTGTTCGCTTCCGTTTTCTATGATTAGTTTTGCTTTTGAGAGCCGTCTGTTTATGATATACTTTTGCGGGGATACATTGTAGTTTGCCAGAAATATTTTTCTGAAATATGTATTACTGATATGGCATAAGTTATGAAGATTATCGCATTTCAGGGCAGGGTTATATATATTTTTATCCAGATACTCTATTGCCGGTTTTATGAGTGCTGATTTGCTTTTGTGGGAATAGTCGGGGGTTTCTGTTGAACTTATATATGAGAGCAGAGAATAAAACATAGAGAGACACTTGAATTTACCCGCCTTGCTTGAACTGTCCCAGTTATAAACTAAATGGTTAAAGATATGATATGCTTCGGGAAAACTTTCAAGAGAATATACCTCGGGCGTACTTCCTGTATCGTCTGAGTCAAAAGCTATACAAATATATCCGCACTCCTCTTCGGAAACATTTTTCGAGTTATATGTTGCACCTTTGGGTAAAAAAATTATTTCTCCTTTTGAAACAGTAAGTGTTTTGTCTCCAAAATCAAAAAACCTCTTGCCGCTTGTTCTCAGAATAAAAGCACTGTGTTTCCTTTTTAGTACTTTTGAATTTTTCATAGCATTTCCGCTGTATACGGAAACTATTTTTAAATTATCCATATCTGAAATCATAACATCCACTCTCCGTTATAGCTACCTTCCCTTTTTATTCTACCATATTGCTGTTAAAAATTCAACACTGAAATTCAAAATAAGTTTTGAAAAATCCATATTGTTCTGTTTTTTCTATTTACTGTATTTGTTGCTTTGATATAATGAACATAAAAAGTATATATGCAAAACACAAGTTAAACCTGGAACAGTTACAATAATTATAAAAACTGAAATTTGTTTCAAGGAGTTTGAGGCAGTTCGTTTGCGGAATTTCAAAGGATTTAAAACCGGGATATTGATAAAAGTTTACAGTAAAAACGGCAATCTTCTTTCAGAGGATTGCCGTTTTAATATCTGAATCTATTGACATTTTAAAAAATATATGGTATGATTATTCATACTAATCATACTAAAGGAGAGCAAATATGAATATACACGACGGGAAATATGCATGGATGGTCAAAATAGGCGAAAAGGGACAGTTCGTTATTCCAAAAGAAGCACGCGAGATGTTTAGCCTCAAGCCCGGGGACGAAATTTTAGTTCTCGGTGATAATGAAAAAGGAATAGCGATTCTGCCAAAAGAAAAGCAAAAAGAGTATATTAAACGGATTTTTTGTGAAATAAAAGAATGAAAAAGGGTGAAGTAATTGAGTAAAATAGTTTTCTTTTGTATTCCTGCACACGGACACACCAATCCTACGTTAGGTGTTGTCAGGGAGCTTGTTTCCCGTGGGCATAAGGTCTGGTACTATTCCTATAACGTAATGCGTGAAAAAATTGAGTCAGCTGGGGCAACATTTGTGTCTTGTGATGATTATGATATGGAGAAGAAGCTCTCGCCGAAAGATACTGCGCGTCTAGGTAAAGATCTTGCCTTTTCCACAAAGATTCTTGTAGATACCACGCTTGCTCTTGATAATAAGGTATGCAGGGAAATGTCAGAGCTGAAACCTGACTGCATAGTTGCGGATTCTATGGCTCTTTGGGGAAAAGCGGTTGCACTTAAACTTGGTATTCCTTTTGTTTCTTCAACAACAACCTTTGCTTTTAACGAGTATTCGGCAAAGATTATGAAGCAGGGCCTTGGTGATTTAATAAAGATGATTCTGTCAGTTCCAAAGACATCAAAGCAGGTAAAACGGCTTAAGGATAAGGGTTATCCCGTCAACAACATTCTTGATATTATCGGGAATGATGATAATACGCACACTATTGTATATACCTCGCCGCAGTTTCAGCCTTGCTCTGATACTTTTTCAGATAAGTATGCTTTCGTAGGTCCCTCGGTCCGCCAGGCTGCAGAGGAAATCGAAAAGACGCGTGATAAACTGATTTATATATCTATGGGAACTGTCAATAACGATATGATGCCTTTTTACAAAAGATGTATATCAGCACTCGGTGATACGGATTATCAGGTAATTATGTCTGTGGGCAATCTGGTGTGTCTTGATGATTTTGGAATACTTCCTGATAACATATCGGTATTTTCACATGTTGACCAGATTGCGGTACTAAAAAAGGCTGATGTATTTATATCTCATGCGGGAATGAACAGTGTCAGTGAAAGCCTGTATTTCGGAGTCCCTCTGATTTTGCTCCCACAGACATCCGAACAAAAAGGTGTTGCCGAGCGCACTTTTATGCTTGGAGCCGGTATCAAGCTTGATAAAACTGATAGGACTTCTGTTATTGACGCTATAAATAAAATATTTAATGACAGTACCTATAAGCACAATGCTGACAAAATTGCAGACGGATTTAAAAACTCACCGGGAGCAAAAGGAGCTGCAGATAAAATTCTGCAGGTTTGTGGTGAAACGGTGTAATTATAATTTCATTTACAGAACAAAAGCGGATTGAAATTATCGGAATTGCGGTAGAAAAGTCTGCAAGGCACAATGGAATCGGCTTATTTATGAGCGATTTTGATATTTTATAAACATTTCAGAATTTTATTGACTTTTGTTTCTGGTTGCTTTATAATATAGTAAACAAATCTGTTCAGAAAGAAATTATTCAGATATGTGACAGGCTTGGACTTAATCAGTATAAATTTCCCCAGGAGGACTAATAAATGGATATCAGAAAAGAATCATTAAAAAAACACTATGAATGGAATGGGAAAATAGAGGTTATTTCAAGGGCACCTATTAATTCAAGGGAAGACCTTTCTCTGGCATATACTCCCGGTGTTGCCGAGCCTTGTCTTGAAATAAATAAGGATATCAGCAAGTCTTATGACCTTACCCGCCGTTCAAATCTTGTTGCAGTTATTACTGACGGTACTGCGGTACTCGGACTTGGTGATATCGGTCCTGAGGCAGGTATGCCCGTTATGGAGGGAAAATGTGCTCTCTTTAAGGCTTTTGCAGATGTTGACGCTTTCCCTCTTTGTATAAAGTCAAAGGACGTTGATGAGATTGTACGTACAATATATCTGCTTTCGGGCAGTTTTGGCGGTATCAATCTTGAAGATATTTCGGCCCCCCGTTGTTTTGAAATCGAGAGAAGACTCAAGGAAATCTGCGACATTCCGGTTTTCCACGATGACCAGCACGGAACAGCTATTGTTGTAGCGGCGGCACTTATCAATGCGCTCAAGCTTGTAAAAAAGGAAATCGGCAAGGTAAAAGTAGTAATAAACGGAGCGGGTTCTGCCGGTATTGCTATCGGAAAGCACCTTATGAGTATTGGTGTGAAAAATCTTACTTTCTGTGACCGCTTCGGAATTATCTGCGAGGACGATGAAAACAATAATCCCGCACAGCAAGAGGTAGCAAAGATTACAAATCTTGAACATAAAAAAGGCACTCTTGCCGACGCTATGGTTGGTGCCGATGTATTTGTTGGTGTTTCTGCACCGAATGTTGTTACTCCCGAAATGGTAAAATCTATGGCAAAAGACAGCATTATGTTTCCGATGGCAAATCCCACTCCCGAGATTATGCCCGATATTGCAAAAGAAGCGGGTGCGAGAGTTGTAGGCACGGGCCGTTCGGACTTTCCGAATCAGATAAACAATGTTCTTGCTTTCCCCGGAATTTTCCGCGGAGCGCTCGACTGCAGAGCTTCCTGCATAAACGAAGAAATGAAAGTCGCAACTTCTTTTGCTCTCGCATCTCTCATTCCCGACGATGAAATAAGTGAAGATAATATTATTGTTCCGGCTCTTGATAAAAGAGTGGCCGAGGTTGTTGCCGAGGCGGTTATCAGAACTGCCAAGGAAACCGGTGTTTCAAGAATCTGAAATACTATAAAATTATTACGAAAATCGTTTTAGGAGATTAATTATGAAAAACATCATTAAGGGTATTCATCATATTGCGCTTAAGTGTCCGGGAATCGAATCTTACAACAAAACAGTCGGTTTTTACTGTGACATTTTAGGTCTGCCCATAAAAAGAAGCTGGGGAGATGGACTTTTGTCGGGTATTATGCTTGATACGGGTGCGGGTATGCTTGAAATTTTTGCAAACGGTGAGGGACTTCCCGAAGAAAGCCTTGTTCGCCACTTTGCTTTCGATGTTGAGGATCCTGATGCTTGTATAGAGGCAGTGCGCACTGCGGGCTATGAGGTTACTATGGAGCCTGATGACATTATTATTGAGTCAAATCCACCATATCCTGCACGGATTGCGTTTTGCAAAGGCCCTCTGGGTGAGGAAATTGAATTTTTCAAGGTTAAATAACTATTTGTAACAAATAAAAAAGGCACAAAAGTCTGTGCCTTTTTTATTTAAAATCAAATTAAAAAATTACCTTGATGATTTTCTTTTTGTGCTTCTTTGTAGCAAGTTCTTCTGCTTCTTCGTCTGTTTCTTCTTCAGCAACTTCAGTTTCTTCAGCAACTTCAGTTACTTCTTCAGTTACTTCTTCGGTAACCTCTTCAGCAACCTCTTCTTCAGCAGTTTCTTCAACTACTTCTGTTTCTTCAACAGCTTCTGTTTCTTCAGTAGTTTCTACTTCTGTTACTTCTGCAGCATCTTCAACAACTTCGTCTGCAAGTACTGCAAAGGAAAGAGTTGCTACCATAACTACAGCAAGTAAAATCGCTAAAAGCTTTTTCATGGTTTTGTCTCCCCTAAATGAATAATTATAATTTTGATGAATTGAAGTTTACAAAAATTGGTAAAGACTTCAACATCAACTCTATTATTATATCAAACCGACTACAATTTGTCAACTGTTTTTATCAAAAACACTTATTTTTTCGACCTTATTTGCAACAACAGTGCTGAGAGAGGATAAATAAGTACACCGATAAGAAAATTACCTGTTGCGTGGATAAGGTCCCACGGCAGTCCTGCCACTATCCATGCAAGCATTTGTCTGAAACAGAGTCCAAACATTATTGCTTGTGCAGGGGCGTAAAGTGCGCCGTAAAAGAGTCCGTGAAGAGCACAGACGATGGGATAGACTGCAATTTTTCTCTTTGAAGACATATTTTGCGGAAGCAACATAGTAATACCCCACAAAACCGCCCACAGATAAAGGTGCGGTATCCACCACAGATTAAAGCCTGCATAAATTCCCGTCAGCAGAACAAAAACATATATGGGGATAAGAGCCTTTGCCCTGTACACGAGTGTATAGACCATTGTCAGCACGCCGAGCATATGTATATTCGGAAGAGCCTCTAAAACGAGCTTCGAAACAAACATAAGCGTTCCGAGCATTGCAAAGACTACAAGCTCATTGGTGGAAAGACTTTTCTTATTTTGTATAGGTAAGCTCATAATGTTCGCCGTCAGATATTGTTGTACCGTCAACGCCTGTCATCATCATTTCTCCGTCTTTGGTAAATGACCAATAGCTCTGATCCACATCATAATCTGCAAGTATGCCGTTTACCTTTTTTATATAGAGGCCGAAAGGTCCCTCATCACCCTCAATGAGGCTGTGTTCAACAAGTGCGTCTCCGAGATTTTCCTTGTCTGTGTTTACTGTAAAGGTTACGGATTTGTCAAGGGCTTTGACTTCTACCTCTACTCTTACTTCGCCTTTGCCAAAGACGCGGTCAGAGTCGTAAATTGCGTCTTCCCACAAGGCGTCAGTGTTTGTGTAAGTATTTGCGCAGGCATTAAAGCAGATTACACATACAATTGTTAAAAGTAAAAGTAGTGAGATTTTTTGATTTTTCATTTTTTTAATCCTTTCGTCTATAATTAAATAAAATAAAAGCACCCCTTTGTGGGGTGCTTGAAAAAAGGCATAACTATCCTTACTCCGCCTCTCCCACATTGCCCAAGAGACTTTTATGAGTCACAGACAGTAAGCATTCCGACTTGAGAAGTCACGCTTCAGTTACGGTAATGGCTGTTGCCACGGATTTTCACCGAGATTTCCTCACTTATCTGTGTTTATTCCTTTTTAATAAATGCTTATCTGTTGAGAATAAGCTTTGTGAGTGTTGTAGGTTCAACAATCTTGTCGCCCTTATATACACGCATATTACCTGATGCGATTTCGTCTATAAGGATTACTTCGTCGTTGTTATAACCGAATTCAAACTTGATGTCCCAGAGGTCGAGACCTATTGATTTAAGGTCATCAGCTACAATTTTTGTGATTTTAAGTGTCTGCGCTTTCATGCTTTCAAACATTTCAGGGCTCATTACACCGAGAGCAGCAAGACCTTCTCCTGTTACGAGGGGATCGCCCTTTTCGTCATTCTTGAATGTGCATTCAACATAACCGCCCTCAAGGGGTGTACCGTCTTCTATATATTCGCCGTATCTGCGGATGAAGCTTCCTGTTGCAACGAGTCGGCAGATTACTTCAAGACCGTGACCGAATACTTTACCGGGAAGAACTTCCATTGTTGCTTCGTCAATGTTTGCAGAAACATAGTGAGTTTTTATGCCTGCCTTTTTCAAAAGCTCGAAGTAGTAAATTGAGGTTTTGAGGTTTTCCTTGCCGATACCGTCAATTTTAAGTCCTACTGTGTTTTCGCCCGGATCAAACACTCCGTCTTTGCCTGTGCAATCGTCCTTGAACTTGAGCATTACATTGCCGTTTTCAAGGCTATAAACATCTTTTGTCTTACCTTCGTAAATCTTTTTCATAGAAAGCTCCTTTAGTTTTCAGAAAATGTGATTATTTTTTACACTAACATTATAGCATAAATTTTTCAAAAATCAATAGGAGATTCCGATTTTTTTACGATTTCCGCTTTCCCGGAAGTGTAATTATGTGACAGTCGCTGAGATTTTTTAAAAGGGAGAGGCCGACAGGCAACGCGAAAAGTCCTGTAACACCGAAAAGTCTTGTACCTACAAACATTGAAATCAGAGTGAGCGCCGGGTGGAGGCCCACCTCTTTTCCCACAATTTTCGGCTCAATTATATTGCGTACAACTGTGATTATGGCATAGACAGACAGAAGAATTATTCCTGTTTTGAAGTCGCTTGCAAGTATTTTTAATAATCCCCAGGGAATCAGCACAAGACCTGTCCCGAGAACGGGGAGAATGTCGAGAAGAGTAATGACAAATGCGGCATACAGCGGATTCTTTATACCTGCCAAAGTCAGACCGAGGGAAAGTTCCCCGAAGGTCACGAGCATAATAAGCAGATAGGAACGCAGGTATTTAAGCATAACTTCGCCAAGGCATTTTTTTGATGAGGTAAGCTTTTTGCGTGTGTTTTCAGGCAGCGGAGAAAGTATAAATTGAGTGACTCTGTTATAATCGGCGGAAAAGAAAAATGTACTGATAACGGCTAGGGCTATTTCAAGAAGAAACATAGGAAGATTTCCGAGGACGCCCGAAATGTATGATACCGCTTTGACCGACAGGGCACTTATAGCCGAGCTGATTGACAGTTCAAAATCTGCAAAAACAGAGCCGTATTCACTTGACAGAGTGTTATCGAAACGAACAAGAATGCCATTTACAAAATCAAAAGCCTTTGACAGAAGCGGAGATACGGTTTCGCTGTAAAATGACGGCAGAAGACTAAAAAGTTCACCTGCCTTTACAAACAGTTTGATTGATATCACGGCTAAAAGAGTGCCGATAGTTGCGTAAAAAACAAGCACGCAGACAAATGAAACGAAGCGGCGGGAAAGAGACAGTTTTTTTGATAGTTTCCGTATAAGAGGAGCGAGAAGCGAAGCACCCGCAAAGCCTATAACAAAGGGAAGCAAAACGCCTAACAGATACTTGAATATAATGTAGACTAAAAATACCCAGACTGCCGTATATGCAAAGCCGACAAGGAAACTTTTTTTCTTCTCTGTGTTCAAAAACTCACCCCCATATATTAAATTTTAGTGTGTGGCGGTGAGTTTTATTCAGCAAAACATTAAAATCGGTACAAAAGAGAGCTGTATCAGTTATTCCGATACAGCTCTCTTTTCATATATTTCCCGATTTGTACTGCGCAAGAGTCTGAGCAAGTGCGTTTTTCTTGTCTACTCCCGATAGATGAAGCATATGAGCATAGTCAAGCAAACGGGTGAAATCTTCACTTGGTACAAGTCCTGAATCAACTAAATCCTTGCCCGTAACTCCCGGCTTTTTCATAAGTTCATTATAGTCATCAAGGGCTTTTTCAAGCACGGCTTTTGTGTGTTCGTATGACTCTTTTTCGCCGTTTGACAGGGAGGCATCGAAGTCAACCTGCGAGAGCAAAAGCAGATCTTTGGGTGACTCTGACTTGTCAAACAGTCTGTTATATGCTTTTTTGCCCGCTTTCTGTTTTACAAGCATATTCGGTCTCATATGTAACTTTACCATATTTTTTACATATTTCTTGAGTTTCTTGTTACTTGTAAGACGGGATATAAAGGTGTCTGCGATGTCTACACCGAGATTCTCGTGATCAAAGGCGCGTATTCTTCCGTCTATTACAGTTGTTGCCACTGCCTTTCCAAGGTCATGACACAGCACTGCAAGCATAAACGCGAGGGGGTTTTCTGCCTTTTTGCGAAAATTTGCGGCAATGTCGAGCGCGAGCATAGTGTGATTGTACACATCGCCCTCAGCGTGATAAATTTCACATTGCTCTACACCAATCAGGGCTTCGATCTCTTCAAACCATACTGACAGGTGACCACACTCTCTTAAAAAGTCAAAGAACAGAGAGGGCTTTTTTGCTTTGAGAAGTGCTTTTTCAAGCTCTGCAAAAATTCTTTCCGAAGAAAGATTTTCAAGGCTCATTTTTGTGCAAAGCTTCTTTGTATCCTCATGCACATCAAAGCCAAGCCGTGCGGCAAAGCCTGCGCATCTGAGTACACGAAGCGGGTCTTCGCAGAAGCTTTTACTGTTTGTGTGGCGAAGAAGCTTGTTTTTTATATCTTCAATACCGCCGAAGTGGTCGATAATTTCACCCGTCAGGATATCTTCAAGAATTGAGTTTACGGTGAAATCACGGCGCATTGCCGCCTTTTCTGTGCCGATATAAGGGTCAACGATAGTTTTAAAATCACGGTGATGAGTGCCAAAGGCTTCCTCGAGTCTCGGCATAGCTATATCAACATCATATCCGTCAATACCCCATATACCGAAGCTTGCACCCATTTCTCTTTTGTGACCGAGAGAGTCGAGTATTTTGTCCAGAGTGTCCGGTGTTATACCGTGTACCTCTATGTCAATGTCGCCTGAGACGATTCCCATAAGCTTATCACGGACACAGCCGCCGACATAATAGCATCTGCCGCCCGCATCCTTTACCGCCCGTGCGATATTTAAGGCGAGTTGTGTATTCTTATCAGGCATCGTTATCCTCCGGCATAGGATTAAAGGGCTCATCCTCTTTTTTTACCACAGGTACAAAGCTTTCGGCGACCATCTGCGTACCCTTTCTGCCACGGCGTGTTACGTATACATATCCGATTGTGCAGAAAACAACCGCACCTATAAAGTTTACAAAAAGGTCCTTCATAGTGTCAATTATACCAATGTCAAGGTATCCGTCAATGACGGTTTGTGTACCGTCGGCACGCTCTATTGTTGTTCTGACGATATTTTCAATTTCAATAACCTCATTTTGCAGAGTTTCGTCGAGGGAGACGGTATATATGCTGTTTACAAAGGTGTCCTTCTGCATATCGGTGTTTACAAAAAAGTCCATTCCGAATTCAAAGAACTCCCATAAAACGCCGATTGTCATTGAAAAGCAAAACGCCATAAGTGCAAGAGTCAGGGGGGTAAAGTTTACCTTTTTATTGCGGTTGAGCAAATCGAGCAGGCAAAAGCCGAAGGCGGCAAAAATAAATCCGCTTGTTGTATGGAGTGCCGCATCCCAAAAAGGTATTTTTACATAATAAGCACCTATTTCCCCGAGAATTTCAGCGCAGAAGATAAATACAAAAACCGTAATTTCAAGTCCCGAGGGGAGCTCTATCTGAAACTGTTTTTCAATAAAGGGCGGCAAAAGCAGCAGTGTGAGAGTAAGCCCACACATAAATACGCTTTCCCATGCACCGAGAAGAATACTTCTTATAAGTACAAGAATAACAAGGGCTCTTATAACCGCGTAAACGGCAAAAGCCCATTTATTTCTTTTTATTCTGTCTGTTAGTGATTTTAGTCTGTTGTTTTTCTTTCTCATATAAAAGCGCAGTCCTTATATTTTTTCGACATGATAATTATACTACGACAAGCAAGTGCAAACAAGACATATATTGTTAAATTTTATGGCAAATTATACGGTGGCAGTTGCTTACACAATAAAAAAGCAGTGCAACTGATGTTGCACTGCCGGTAGTGTTACAGATTATCCGAGTACACGGATGCGGGAGATTACTTTTACGCCGCCATTTTCAAGTTCCTTTACAAGGGAAATTGCTTCGGCTTCGTTCATTTTATCTGTAATGTATGCGTTTTCTCCGATTTGAGTGTATCCCTTTGATATGGGGGCGCTTGTGCGAATGTACTGCTTTGATGCTGACTTTTCAAAATCAATTATTTCGCTGTCTTCGGCCCGTCTCCAGGAGTAGGAAACGCCTGTGCCTGTGAGAATATTGATTATATCGGATACAACTGCACTTGCTGTCGGGAGCTTTCCTGCACCTCTGCCGTAAAGCATAACCTCACCAACCGCGTCTCCTGTAATCTTGATGCCGTTGAAGACATCATTTACTGTTGCAAGGGGGTCGCCTCTTCCGACAAGCATAGGACAAACATACGCACAAATTTTACCGTTTTCCGAGTATGTTTTGCCGATAAGCTTAATCGCATATCCGTTATCGCCTGCGATTTTTATATCATTTACGTCAACTGCACATATACCCTCGGTATGAATTTTGTCTGTGGGCAAAAGCTTTCCGAATGAAAGAGCCGCGAGTATTGCAATTTTTCTGCAGGTGTCTATTCCGTCAACATCGGCTGCGGGGTTTGCCTCTGCGTATCCCTTGGCCTGTGCTTCTTTAAGAGAAGACGTAAAGTCAGCGCCCTTGTCGGTCATCTGTGTAAGAATATAGTTTGTAGTGCCGTTGAGTATTCCGCTTACTTCTTTTATGTCATTCTGCACAAGGGAAGTATCTATGGTGTGAATAACGGGAATACCGCCGCCGACACTCGCTTCAAACATATACGATACTCCGTTTTCGTGAGCGCACGCAAGAAGTTCGAGTCCGTGTGTTGCCACAACCTCCTTATTTGAGGTTACAACGCTCTTTTTTGCATTCATTGCACTGAGGGAAAATTCGAGAGCAGGGTGTGAACCACCCATCATTTCAGCCACAAGCTCAACTTCGGGGTCATTCAGTATGATGTTATAATCGTGAATAACCTTGTCTGCAAAAGGACTGTCCGGGAAATCCCTTAAATCAAGTATGTATTTTACTTCGATTTCAAAGCCGCAACGCTGGGCGATGAGTTTTTTGTTTGTTTCAAGAACATCAGCGCACCCGCTGCCGACAACACCGAAGCCTAAAATTGCGATATATTTTTTCATAAAACATAACCTTTCATAAAGTCTACTGAAAAACAGTATATCACAACTCGGTACAAAATGCAAGAATTTTTTGCACCACAAAGAATTTTTTGAAAAACTATTGACAAGAGGGCGATTTTGTGCTATACTCTCAAGGTACAAAGAAGAAGAATTAACCGTTCTCACCGTATCGCACAGCGAATACGGTCAATAAATGAGACTTCAGAAAAGTTTGAGGTCTGTGTTTTGTTGAGTGCGGATATTCTTTGCACTCTTATTTTTTTCCTTTTTCGGAGGTGTTTAGTTATTAGCTCAAAGGATATGCTGATAAACGGCGAAATCAAAGCGAAAGAAGTCAGACTTGTGGGAGCACAAGGCGAGGCTCTCGGTATTTTTTCCATCAAGGATGCGCAAAACATGGCATATGACAACGATATGGACCTGGTGCTTATGGCCCCAAATGCAGAGCCCCCTGTATGTCGTATAATGGACTACGGTAAGTTTTGCTTTGAGCGCAACAAGAAGGAAAAAGAAGCGAAAAAGAAGCAGCAGGTGGTTGAGGTTAAGGAAATCCAGCTTTCCTGCAGAATTGACACTCACGACTTTCAGACGAAAGTTAATCATGCGATCCGTTTCCTCGGCCAGGGAAACAAGGTCAGAGTTGTCGTAAAGTTCAAGGGCCGTGAAATGACTCATCTTGAAATCGGTAAGGAAGTTCTCGATAAGTTCGAAGCTGCCGTTTCCGAGATCGGTCAGGTAGACAAGAAACCTACACTTGAGGGACGCTTCATGTCAATGCTTGTAGCACCTATCAAGAAGTAAGCAATATGTAAAGGAGAAATAAAAATGGGAAAGATTAAGACACATTCCGCAACAGCTAAGAGATTTTCACTCACAAAGAGTGGCAAGGTTAAACTCAACCACTCAAATCGTCGTCATAAGCTCGGTCTTAAGACAACAAAGCGTAAGAGAACACTCCGTAAGGCAGGTATGCTCAGCGCAAGCTTCGCACCCGCTGTAAAGACACTTCTCGGCAAAAAGTAATTTTGGAATTTTAGAATAATCATTCAGGAGGATAACGTAAAATGGCAAGAGTTAAAGGCGCGATGATGACTCGCAAGAGAAGAAATAAAATGCTCAAGCTCGCAAAGGGCTACTGGGGTGCCAAGAGTAAGCACTTCAAGATGGCTAAAGAGCAGGTAATGAAGAGCGGCAACTACGAATTCGCAGGCAAGAGGATGGAGGAGGGGGACTTCCGTTCTCTCTGGATCACAAGAATTTCTGCACAGGCAAAGGTGTGTGGTATGAACTATTCAACACTTATGCACGGTCTTAAGGTAGCAGGTATCGACCTCAACCGTAAGATGCTCGCAGAAATTGCTGTTGCTGACAAGGATGCTTTCGCAGCAATTGCAGAAAAGGCAAAGGCAGCACTTGCTAAATAAAAAAGCTATAAAACCCGCTTTATGCGGGTTTTTTAAATATTAAAACAAGAGAAGATTATGAAAAGAGAACTTATTGTTTCAAAAAACAATCCCATTATAACAAGGCTTTCAAAACTTGAAAACAAGAAGTACAGAGAGCTTGAGGGGCTTTATATGCTTGAGGGCGAAAAGCTATTTTATGAGGCTGTTCGATTTGGCTCGGATATTGAATATGTTTTGTTAAGTGAGAGCTTTTGCAGTGACAAAAAGGAATTTGCAGACAGTGTTTTCAGAGTGCTTTCTGAAAATAATTGCCCTGATACACGGGTGCTTGAACTTGCAAATCCGGTTTTTGAAAAAATTTCTACAGAAAAATCGCCTCAGGGAATAATTACTGTTGCAAAAACTATTGACTTTTTTGAAAAATATAATACAATATATAATAATGAAGAATTTTTTTCAGAGCCCCGCTGTTCGGTAATGCTTTGTGATATCCGTGACCCGGGGAATATGGGTACGGTTCTTCGCTCGGCGTGCGCATTTGAACTTGACAGTATAATTGTTGACTCAGGCTGCTGTGACCTGTTTTCGCCAAAGGTTGTAAGGGGGTCTATGGGAGCAATACTCAAAGCACCGATAAAGACCACTACAGACGCTCTTTCTGAAATCGAGACTATGAGAAATCTTGGCGTAAAGGTTTATGCCGCAGCTCTTGACCGGGATGCAGTGAGCCTTGACAAGCTTGATACTTCAGAGGGAACAAGCGTATGCTTTGTAATAGGCAACGAGGGACATGGCCTTGACGAATCTGTGATTTCGGCATGTGACGGAAGTGTGTTTATCCCGATGGCTGAAAACACCGAGTCCCTTAATGCTTCAACAGCTTCGTCAATTTTAATGTGGGAGCTTTTTAAAAGAAAACGAAAGTGACGGTATTAACCTTGGACGATTACATATACTGGTTATGGCTCAGTCTTGCAGGTGGCGTAAACAATAACAACTATTCTTTACTGCTTGAACACTTCAAGAGTGCTGAAAATGTTTACAATGCAAATCTTGATGACTATTCTAAGGTTGACGGACTTGACTGCAAGTTTGCAAAGAAACTCACAGACAAGGATCTTGCAAGAGCAAAAGAAATATATGATTTCTGCACAGAGCATTCTGTCAGACTTCTTCACTGTATGGAGCCTGATTACCCGATAAAACTAAAGTGGATATATGCATATCCTGTACTTTTATATGTGTATGGAACACTTCCGAACCTCAATGAGGTGTTGACGGTTGGCGTTGTAGGAACAAGAAAATTTACCGACTACGGCAGAATTGCTGCATACCGTATAGGCGGCGGACTTGCACGGTCCAAAGCGGTGGTTATAAGCGGTATGGCTCATGGCAACGACAGTATTGCACAGCTTGCCACAATAAATAACGGCGGAAAGACAATAGCCGTTATGGGTACGGGTATCGACAGAATATATCCGCCTGAGCACAGGGAACTTGCAAAACTCATTGCCAAAAACGGTGCCCTTGTAACCGAGTATCCGCCCGGAACTCCGCCTGTGGGGAAGAACTTTCCGATGCGTAACAGAATAATAAGCGGACTTTCGGACGCAGTTGTGCTTATAGAGTCAACGGCAAGAAGCGGTGCACTCATAACAACAAAGCTTGCAACCGAACAAAGCCGCGGTGTTTATGCCGTGCCGGGTGATATAACATCCCCGACAAGCGTGGGACCCATCTCGCTTATTAAGGCGGGCGCAAAGCCTGTAACGAGTGCGGCTGATATCGTTGAGGATTTTGTTTGTCAGTATTCATACCTGGGTTCGGTAATTGAAAACACCAATTTTGATGTTGCGGTACCAAAAGGGATAAATACGGCAAGTGAGTCCACACTTATTTTCCAGAAACAGAAAGCAAAGCGCTTCAGCCTTGCTGCACCGGCAAATGACGGTATACTTGAAAGAGCGTTTTCGCCCGCACGAAAGACCGGTAAGCGAAAGGAAGATCGCAAAAAGTCTGTAAGCGAGGCAAATAAGTCGGCAGAAAAAAAGCCAGCAAAGCAAATACCCGCTTCACTGAGTGAAGTTGAAACATATATTTATAATAAAATCTATGACAGTGGAAATATAAATATAGAAGAGCTCACAAGCGAAAAATACAGTGTGTCCGAAATAATGTCGGCATTGACAAAACTTGAAATACTTGATTTAATAAAGGCTTTGCCGGGAGACTTTTATATTCCTGCAGAGTAATACAAATACAGAAAGGATTACCATATAGTTATGGCGAATTTACTTATAATTGAGTCCCCCTCGAAGATCGGTACTATAAAGAGCTGTCTTGGCTCAGGCTACAAGGTAGTGGCATCAATAGGCCATGTAAGAGACCTTCCCAAAAGTACTCTCGGGGTTGATATAGATAACGATTTTGAACCGAGATATATAAATATCAGAGGTAAGGGCGACCTTATCAAGGAACTTAAAAAGGAAGCAAAGGCGGCAAACAAGGTTTTCCTTGCAACTGACCCTGACCGCGAGGGAGAAGCCATTTCCTGGCACCTTGTGAATGCGCTTGATTTGCCAAAAGAAAAGGTAAAGAGAGTTACATTCAATGAACTTACAAAGACTGCGATAAAGGCGGCAATCAAGAATCCGAGAGATATTGATATGGATACGGTTAACGCACAGCAGGCAAGACGCATACTTGACAGAATTGTGGGTTATAAATTAAGCCCCTATCTCTGGAAAAGAGTAAAGAGCGGACTTTCTGCAGGACGCGTTCAGTCTGTTGCTACACGAATTATAGTTGAGCGCGAAGATGAAATCAGAGCCTTTGTACCAAGTGAATACTGGACAATCGAGGCTAAACTTAAAACAAGCGACAAGCAGGCGCTGGTTGCAAGATTTTTCGGAGACAAGAAAAGCAAGCTTGAGCTTACAAGCGAAGCTCAGACTATGGATATAGTAAAGGCTGTTGATGGTAATGACTTTAATGTGAAGTCAGTAAAAAAAGCACTCAGACAGAAGAATCCCACACCGCCTTTTACAACCTCTACAATGCAACAGGAGGCATCTAAGAAGCTCGGCTTCCATTCACAGAGAATTATGAAGGTAGCGCAGGAGCTTTATGAAGGTATAAACCTTGGCAGTGAGCACGGCGGTGTTCACGGTCTTATAACGTATATGCGTACAGACTCCCTCAGAGTTTCTGACGAAGCAGCAGAAGCGGCAAAGGAATATATCGTTTCAAAATACGGAGAAAAGTATTATCCCGATGTCCGCCGTGTATATAAGACTAAGGCGAATGCACAGGATGCTCACGAAGCAATCCGCCCGACAGATGTTACACTTGAACCTGACACCATAAAAGCAAGACTTACAAACGATCAGTACAAACTTTATAAGCTCATCTGGTCAAGATTTGTTGCAAGTCAGATGGCATCTGCGGAAATTGACACAGTAAATGCCGAGCTTGAAGCAGGCGGATATATATTCCACTCAACCGGATATTCTGTAAAGTTCCCCGGATATATGACCATATACGAGGAATCAGAGGATGAAAATGCCCAGAACGGCTTTGACGAAAAGGATAAAAAGGCAAAGCTCCCGACACTTAAAGAGGGAGAACTACTCAAGGCATCAGATGTCGTGCCCGAACAGCACTTTACAGAACCCCGTCCGAGATATACTGAAGCCTCACTTATTAAGTTCCTCGAAGAAAAGGGTATCGGCAGACCGAGTACCTTTACTCCCATTATAACAACAATTATTGCAAGAGGATATGTAAAGAGAGAGGGCAAGTCACTCGTACCTACAGAACTTGGTGAGATAACAACGAGACTTATGGTCGCAAAGTTCCCGAAAATCGTTGACTATGGCTTTACTGCCGATATAGAAGATAAGCTTGACGGCATCGAAAACGGCGAGGATACTCTTCTTGCGGTGCTTCGGGATTTCTACGGTGATTTTGAAAAGAGTCTTGACTCTGCTATGTCAGACCTTGGGAATGACGGCTTTGAGATACCCGTTGAAGAAACGGATATTATCTGCGAAAAATGCGGCAGCCGTATGGTTGTAAAGCAGGGCAGATACGGAAAGTTTGCTGCTTGTCCCAATTATCCCGGATGTAAGAACACAAAGCCCCTTGAGGAGAAGGAAAAGAAGCAGCCTGAAAAAACTGAAGCAAAAACAGACGAGATATGCGAAAAGTGCGGTGCTCCTATGGTAGTACGAACAAGCAGATACGGAAGCTTCCTTGCCTGCTCGACATATCCTACATGTAAATTTACAAAGCAGATTACAAAGGATATAGGAGTTGCCTGCCCCAAGTGCGGTGCAAAGGTAATTCAGAAGCACGGCAGAAACAAGAGCGTCTTCTACAGCTGTGAACGCTATCCCGACTGCGACTTTTCATCATGGGATATGCCTGTCGGTGAAAATTGTCCCGATTGCGGTGAGCCTCTGTTTGTAAAGAAAGGCAAGAACACTGCGTTCTGCAAAAAGACGGGTTGCGGCTTTAAAAAGACAGTAGAAATCAAAGAATAATATCATTTGGAAATTCGCCAAAAAGGTGATTTAATGAACGAAATAAATGTAATAGGCGCAGGTCTTGCAGGCTGCGAGGCGGCGTGGCAGGCGGCAGAGAGAGGTGTAAAGGTAAGGCTTTATGAAATGAAGCCCGAAAAGTACACCCCTGCCCACAGCTACGGCGGCTTTGCAGAGCTTGTATGTTCAAATTCTCTGCGCTCAAATCAGATATACAATGCCGTCGGTCTTCTCAAAGAGGAACTTAAGAGACTTGGCTCTCTTATAATTGAGGCGGCGTATAAGACAGAGGTGCCGGCAGGCGGTGCTCTGGCTGTTGACAGATATGCTTTTTCTGATTATATAACAGAAAAAATAAGGTCTCACGAAAATATTGAGGTTATTAATGGCGAGGTAACAGAAATCCCCGAGGGGATTACTGTTATTGCTACGGGCCCGCTTACTTCGGATGCTCTTTCAAAGAGTATACAGGGACTTATTGGTGAAGACTATCTGCACTTTTTTGATGCGGCGGCACCTATTGTTGATGCCTCCACAATAAATATGGACAGAGCCTTTGTTGCTTCAAGATATGACAAGGGAGAGGCGGCATACATCAACTGTCCTTTTACAAAGGAAGAATACGAAGCCTTTTACAATGAGCTTGTTTCTGCCAAAGAGGCAGAGATAAAGGAGTTTGACCGTGAGTCGCAAAAAGAGCTTACGGTATTTGAGGGCTGTATGCCTGTTGAGGTTATGGCAAAAAGAGGATTTGAGACTCTGCTTTACGGACCGCTTAAGCCGGTAGGACTTGTTGATCCCAAAACGGGCAGGGAGCCTTTTGCGGTGGTACAACTCAGACAGGAAAATCTTTCAAAGAGTATGTATAATCTTGTGGGCTTCCAGACTCATCTGAAGTTTGATGAGCAAAAGCGGGTATTTTCAATGATACCCGGTCTTGAAAATGCCGAGTTTTTACGCTACGGTGTAATGCACAGAAATACCTTTATAAATTCCCCGAAGCTTCTTGCTGCGGATTATTCAATGAGGCAGAACAGTAACATCTTTTTTGCGGGACAGATGACGGGAGTCGAGGGATATGTTGAATCCTGTGCTTCGGGATTTGTAGCAGGACTTAATGCCGCAAGGCGTTCAATGAACGAAGAAAGCTTTATTTTTGACAGTGCGAGCATTATCGGCTCAATGGCTTCATATATAAGCGATGAATATGTAGAAAAATTTCAGCCGATGAATGCAAATTTCGGTCTTATAAAGCCATTTGATAAAAAGATAAAGGGCGGCAAAAAGGGCCGCGCAGATGCATCTGCAGAGCGTTCACTTGAATATATTGACTCGATAGTAGACGGTGGGCTTATTTCAAAATAAAAGGCAGACCGTCAGAAAATAAAAATTAAAAGGCAGTTTGGATAAATGGATTACATAGAAAAGAGTATTGCAGGGCTTGAAAAGAGCATAGGATATGTTTTTTTGAATAAGGCATATATAAAAACGGCACTTACTCACTCATCTTATGCCAATGAAATGAAGACAAAGAAAATAGATGTTCCTTACAACGAAAGGCTTGAGTTTCTGGGAGATTCGGTTTTGTCGATAATTGTAAGCGAGCATATTTTCTCTGATTACAGAAAGTTTCCCGAGGGAGAGCTTACCAAAATCCGTGCAAATGTGGTATGTGAAAAAACACTTGCAAAGCTTGCCCGCGGTATAAATCTTGGAGAATTTCTGCTTCTCGGAAAAGGCGAGGAGCTTGGCGGCGGTCGCGCGAGGGATTCCATTCTTGCAGATGCGTTTGAGGCTTTGCTTGCGGCAATTTATCTTGATTCGGGTAATGAAAAGGATGTTGTTGCAGGCTTTCTGATGCCGATAATCGAGCCGGAAATAACGGGATATGTTTCGAGCGGAATGGTAACCGACTATAAAACCGAACTTCAGCAGATTGTACAGCAGGCAAGTGGCGAAAGACTTGAATATGTGCTTGTCGGTCAAAGCGGTCCCGACCACGAAAAGGTTTTTGAAATAGAGGCAAGGCTCAACAGTAATGTTATCGGTCACGGCAAGGGTAAAAGCAAGAGACAGGCAGAGCAGAATGCAGCCCGCGAAGCCCTTGAATATTTCAAATAATGAGACACATCAATATACCGGTATTCATTCCCCATCTCGGATGCCCCAATGACTGTGTATTCTGCAATCAGAAGACAATATCGGGTCACAGCGACTATTCTCCCGAAAAGGTAAGGGATGAAATAGATAAGGCGCTTGAAACGATAGATTCGGATGCAGTTGTGCAGATAGCCTTTTTTGGCGGAAGCTTTACGGGGATTGACAGAAACGAAATGATATATCTCCTGTCACTTGGCAAGGAGTATATAGACAAGGGAAAGGTAGAATCGATAAGGCTTTCCACAAGACCCGATTATATAGACGAAGAGATACTCGGTATTTTGAAAAAATACGGAGTAAAAACGATTGAACTCGGTGTTCAAAGCATATCGGATAAGGTTTTAACGGCTGCCAAAAGAGGCCATAGCTCTGCTGATTCATACAGGGCAATGAGGCTTGTAACGGAATATGGCTTTGAGCTTGTCGGTCAGATGATGATAGGTCTGCCGTATTCGACACCCCGGGATGAACTTGAAACTGCAAAAGCGATAATTGAGTGCGGGGCAAAATATGCGAGAATTTACCCGACGGTGGTATTTGAGGATACAGAGCTTTGTCTTATGGCAAAAAGTCACGAATACACACCGCTGACACTTGACGCGGCAGTTGAGAGAAGCAAGGAAGTCAAAAAACTGTTTATCAAAAACAGTGTTGAGGTAATCAGGGTAGGGCTTCAGTCGAGTGAAAACTTAGCTTCAGGTGACAAAGTATACGCAGGGGATTATCACAGCGCAATAGGCGAGCTTGTTGACTCTCTACTTTACTACGACATAATAAAAAAATATATCGAAGAAAACACTCTTGCAGACAAGATAAAGGACAAAAATATTGAGATTTTTGTTCCAGTACACGAAAGTTCAAAAGTAGTGGGACAAAAACGGTCAAATAAGCTCCGTCTGCAAAATGAATACTTTGTAAAAAATATTAAAGTTATTGAAAAAAAGGAAATTATGCGTTATAATATAATATTATCGGTATAATTTCAGAAAGGGGGAGCAGGTATGCTACTAAAATCGCTTGAGCTTAACGGCTTTAAGTCATTTCCGGACAAGACAGTACTAACCTTTGAGCGTGGCTCAACAATAGTAGTCGGACCTAACGGAAGCGGAAAGTCGAATATTTCTGATGCTATGCGCTGGGTTCTTGGCGAAATCTCCTCCCGTAATATCCGCGGAACAAAAATGGAGGATGTTATTTTCGGCGGCTCGGATACCCGTAAGCAGATGAGCTATGCGGAGGTTTCCGTAACCTTTGATAATACTGACGGTGAAAGCTCCGTTGACCTTCCCTATGACGAGGTAACTGTTACCCGTAAATATTTCCGTTCGGGAGACAGTGAATATTATATAAACCGCAAGCCTGTAAGACTTCGTGATATACACGAGCTTTTTATGAATACAGGTGTGGGCAGAACGGGATATTCGATTATCGGGCAGGGTAGAATTGCCGAAATTATATCCCTTAAAAGCGAGGAAAGACGCGGTATATTCGAGGAAGCGGCAGGTATTGCCAAGTATAAGTACAAGAAAAATGAAGCGGAAAAGAAGCTTATGGGTGTGGACGAAAATCTCACCCGTGTAAACGATATTTTAAGCGAGCTTTCTTCTCGTGTCGGACCTCTTGAAAAGGAAGCCGAAAAGGCTAAAAAGTATATTGAATATTACGACATTAAGAAAGAAGCGGATATATCCCTCTGGATATATGACGTGGACAAGCTTAATGAAGAAATAAAGAAAGCGGCAGAGGATTATATTATCACAAAGGAGGAGCTTGAAACTATTGATGAAGCAATCTCCTCACTTGAAGCACAGAATGAGCGTGCTATAAACGCATCTCAGGAGAACAAGCTTGAGTATGAAAGGCTTACACAGGAAATTGCCGAGTACACAAGGAATATGCACGAGCTTGATAACTCCTCAAAGGTCGCACTTACCAACATTTCTCACAGAGAAAATCTCAAAAAGATAAGAGAAAATGAAATAGAAAAGCTGACAGAAAAGCTGTCGCTTATCAAAGAGACTATTGAAAATGCTCAGGATTGTCTCACAGAGCTTCAGAAGAAGCTTGATGAAAAGAAGTCTGAGCAGGATATTCTTGCGGAAAAATCCGAAAATACAAGCAAGCTTATTGACTCTAAGGGCAGTCAGATTGACACACTTTTTGAAAAAATCCGTGAAAACGAGGGTGTAATCCAGGAAAAGAAAATGCGTTTGTCTTCGCTTGATACAACAAAGCAGAACAGCGGTGAAAGACAGAAGCAGTTAAATGAATCTGCCGATGCTTACAGAGAATCCGTAAAGCTTTACAGCGACAGAATCAAGAAGGCGGATGAGAAAATTGCCGCTTACGAAAAGAGTGCTGATGAGCTCAGAAAAAAGCTTGAAAGTGCTGACGAAAAATTGGCTCAATACACAGGCAAGCTTGAAAAAACAAGCGAAGACAGCCGTGAAATCTATATTGATATTTCATCAAAAGAGCATAGAGTCCAGACTTTAAAGAGAATGGAGGAGCTTCTTGAGGGATACTCTCACAGTGTCCGCTTTGTGATGAATGAATATGATGCACACGGCATTGACGGTGCAGGTAAAATATACGGTCCTCTCTCAAAGCTTATAAAGGTTGATGAAAAGTACAGCCTTGCCATAGAAACGGCACTTGGCGCGGCGCTCCAGAATATTGTTGTTGACAATGAAAATACTGCAAAGGCGGCTATGCGTCATCTTAAGGCAAAAAATGCGGGCAGAGCAACTTTCTATCCGGTAAGCTCAATGAAGGCGCGCACTTCGCCTGTCGGTGAGGCAGAGGCTAAAAAGTACAAGGGCTTTATTGGCGTGGCTGACAGCATCGTAGACTGTGACAGTACATTCGCGGGTGTTCTCAGCAATCTTTTAGGTACAACACTTGTATATGATAACATTGACAATGCAACAGTTGTTGCAAAGGCGACAGGCTTCAAGGTGAGACTTGTTACACTTGACGGTCAGGTTATCAATGCAGGCGGTTCATTTACCGGCGGTTCGGCAAAGCGTGACAGCGGTATTCTTACCCGTACAAGCGAGACCGACAGACTTGAAAAGGAAATTGCGGCACTTAAGGCAGATGCCGAAAAACTTAAGGCAGAGAGCGAAAACCTCACAAGTCTTGCCGATAAAATCAAGAGTGAAAGCTCAAGCGAGAGAAACAATCTTGCTATTATTGAGTCACTTAAAAATGCGGAAAATACTCAAAGAGAGGTTTTGAAAAGCCAGCTTGAAAGTGATGAAAGACTTCTGAGTGAATGCCTTTCTGACATTTCAAAACTCGGTGAGGACGAAAAATCAAACAGTGACGAGCACGATGCTCTTGTCCGTGATATAGAAAAGCTTGAAAATGAAAACCGTGACATTCAGTCACAGCGTTTTGAGCTTGATTCCGAAAAGTATGAGCTTGAACAGGAAAACGAAAAGACGGCAGAAAATATTGCACAGATGAACATTACCCTTGCCGAGATGAGCAAGGATATTGAAAGTGCAAATCTACGCCTTGTCGAAAAGGAAAACGAAAAAGACGAGACCGCACAGGCACTTGAAAACGCAAAGGCGGAAATCGAAAAGCTCGAGCTTGACAATAAGAGTGCCGGAGATAATATTGAAAGCGATAAGGCACGTATTGCAGAGCTTGAGGAAAAAATTATCAAGGTAACCGAAATCCGTCAGAAGAATATTGAAGACGGTATGGCGATTGAAAAGCGCAGAATTGATCTCAACGCAAGAATCAGAGACAATAATGAGCGCAAGGGTAATGTTCTCATTGAGCATACCAGACTTGACAACAGATGCACAAACTTAAACAGTGAGCTTGACAAAAAGACTTCACGCCTCTGGGATGAATATGAGCTTTCTTACAGCAGTGCGCTTGAGTGCGGTTATGAAAGAGTAACAAAGGAAACCCGCGCAAGAGTTGCGGAAATACAGACCGAATACAAGAACAAGCTTCGTGCGCTCGGCTCGGTAAATGTAAATGCAGCCGAAGAATATGCAAGCGTCAAGGAAAGATTTGATTTCTTGTCAGGTCAGGTAACCGACCTTGAAAAGAGTAAAAATGAACTTCTTGAAATCATTACAAACCTTGAAGGCGAAATGTGCGAGGCGTTTGTCAAGTCGTTCGAGGAAATCAACCGTAATTTCCAGGTTGTATTCAAGGAACTTTTCGGCGGCGGCGAGGCAGAGCTTTCGCTTAACGACCCCGACAATGTGCTTACAAGCGGAATTGAGATAAGAGTTGCACCTCCCGGAAAGATTATCAAGAGCCTTATGCTTTTGTCGGGCGGCGAGCAGGCGTTTGTTGCTATTGCACTTATTTTTGCAATACTCAGAGTTAACCCCACTCCGTTCTGTATCTTTGACGAGATTGAAGCGGCACTCGATGAAGCAAATGTATTCAGATTTGCAGACTACATAAAGAGATACTCAAACAGTAATCAGTTTATTGTTATTACTCACAGAAGACCTACAATGGAAATTGCAGATAAGCTTTACGGTGTAACAATGTATGAAAAGGGTATTTCCAAGATACTGACACTTGATGTCAGCGAAATAGAGGAAAAGGTTGGAATTAAATCGTAATGGGCTTTTTTGACAGATTAAAAAGCGGACTTGCAAAGACTAAGGAGTCTGTTTTTTCACAGGTAAACGAGCTTTTCAAAAGCTTTGTAAAGGTTGATGAGGACTTGCTTGAGGAGCTTGAAGAGCTTCTTATTATGGCGGACTTAGGTGTTGCATCAAGCGGGGAAATTATCGAAAAGCTCAGGGACAAAATAAAAGAAGAGCGAATAGATGACTCCGAGGCAGCAAGGGATGCGCTTCGATCGATCCTTAAGGAAGCAATCGGTGAGTATCAGCCGCTTTGTATTGAAAGCACACCTTCTGTTATTCTTGTAATCGGTGTAAACGGAGTGGGCAAAACCACATCTATTGCAAAGATTGCAAATAATCTTAAAAATGAGGGTAAGAGCGTGCTTTTAGCGGCTGCCGACACATTCAGGGCGGCGGCTATTGACCAGCTTAAGGTATGGGCAGACAGAGTGGGTGTACCGCTTATTGCCCATGATGAGGGAAGCGACCCGGCGGCAGTTGTTTTTGATGCTGTTACCGCAGCTAAAAAGCGCGGCGCAGATGTCCTTATAATCGATACTGCGGGCAGACTTCATAACAAGAAAAACCTTATGGATGAGCTTGCAAAAATAAACAGAGTAATTGAAAGAGAGCTTCCCGGAGCAAGTCGCGAAACTCTGCTTGTTCTTGATGCAACAACAGGACAGAATGCGGTAAATCAGGCAAAGGAATTTAAGAATGCGGCAGACATTACCGGTCTTATTCTTACAAAGCTTGACGGCACAGCAAAGGGCGGAATTGTATTCTCTATAAAGAAAGAACTTGATATACCTGTAAAGTATATCGGTGTTGGCGAAAAGGTTGACGATATGCAGCCATTTTCAAGTGAAGATTTTGTAAAGGCGTTGTTTGAATAATGAAAATTGTACTTGCTTCAAGAAATAAGCACAAAATTGTGGAAATTCACGCACTTTTATCAGGTGTGTGCGAAGATTTGGAGGTTTTGTCGCTCGACGACATTGGCTTTATCGGCGATATCGAAGAGGGCGGCGACTCTTTTGAAGAAAACTCAAAAATCAAGGCCCTTACCCCAGCAGAGAGAGGGTACATAGGCATTGCCGATGATTCGGGACTTGCTGTTGACTCATTAGGCGGTGCGCCCGGTGTTTACTCCGCGCGATATGCGGGAGAGCCGTGCGATGACAAGAAAAACAATAATAAACTTCTGGCAGAGCTTGAAAAAATCGGTGATGAGAAAAGAAATGCAAGTTTTGTTTCCGTTGTAACTATTCTTTTTCCGAAGGATAGTGAGTACAATAACTTTGATGAGTCAAAATTAAAGTACAGTGTACTTGCATATGACGAAAAAACAGGGGCAAGAGGCTTTTCTGCCAGAGGAGAATGCCCCGGTACAATTCTTTACGGGGAAAAGGGAAACGGTGGTTTCGGCTATGATCCTCTGTTTATGTGTGAACTTGGCAAAACCTTTGCTGAGCTTACACCTGATGAAAAAAACAGTATAAGTCACAGAGCAAACGCAATGAAAGCATTTGTGTATGACTTTTCGCAGATACTTAAAAAATAATTTGAGGAAAAACAATGACAAGTAAACAAAGAGCGTATCTTCGTTCTCTTGCACACTCCATTGACACAATATTTCAGGTGGGCAAGGGCGGAGTTAACGAAAATATGATAAAGCAGGTCTCCGATGCTCTTGAAGCCCGTGAGCTTATTAAACTCAGGGTGCTTGACAACAGTGACTACACTCCCCGGATTGCTGCAGAAGAACTTGCAGAAGAAACGGGTGCCGAGGTTGTTCAGATTATCGGTACAAAGTTTGTATTATACAGAGAATCAAAGGATAAAAAGACGATAGTCTTGCCAAAGTAAAGCTATGAAAACAGGCATTTTCGGAGGAACCTTTTCTCCGGTCCATAACGGACATATAATTATGGCTGAGAGCTTTATAAAAGAGCTTTCGCTTGATAAGCTTTATATTATACCAACATTCATACCTCCGCATAAAACCGAGGTTGACGGTGCCGACAGTGCTGACAGACTCAGAATGCTTCGTCTTGCTTTTGAGAATACCGACAAGGCAATTGTTTCGGATATTGAAATCAGGAGAGCAAATGTAAGCTATACGGTTGATACACTGAAAGAACTTTCAAGCGAGGGAGAATTACTTCTTTTGTGCGGAAGCGATATGTTTCTGACTATTGATAAATGGTATCAGTCAGAAGAGATATTCAGACGCGCTGTCATTGTACTCGGCAGGCGGGAAAAAGATTCTGAAACTGAGTCAGCACTTAAACGGCAAAGACTGATGCTTGAAGAAAAATACGGTGCAAGAGTCCTTGAACTTGATTTTGATGCATTTGAAATATCATCAAGTGAAATAAGAGAAAAAATCGTAAAAGACGAGTCTGTTGACGGACTTGTCCCCGAAAGTGTTAAAAATTACATCTTTTCTCACGGACTTTATGATTCGCTGTATACGGATAAAACTCTCGAAAAGGTAAAAAAACGTGTGAGTGAAACAATAAGCCCGTACAGACTCAGGCATACTCTCGGTGTTGAGAGAGAGGTTATCAGACTTTCAGAGATTTTTTGTCCCGAAAAAACACGGAAGCTCCGTGTGGCGGCACTGCTTCACGATATAACAAAAGAACAGGGCACGGATAAGCAGATTGAGCTTTGCTCTCTTTACAAAATAGAGGCAGGCGAGCTGTCTGTGAAGTCTCCGAAGATTCTGCACTCACTGACAGGGGCGTATTTCGCACGGACTCTGTTTGGTGATTTAATTGACGACGAAATCTTTTATTCAATTTATTACCATACTACAGGCAAGAGTGGTATGAACCTTTCCGAGATGATACTTTATCTTGCCGATTATATTGAGGATACAAGAACCTTTGACGACTGTGTCAGACTCAGAAAATTCTTTTATGACGGAATAGACACTTCTTCGGGTTATAATGAAAAATATATACATCTGCTAAAAACTCTCGTATACAGCTTTGAGCTTACGGTAAATGCCCTGAGTGCAGAGGGGGCACATGTTGATAAAACAACCCTTGATGCAATGGAGTATCTGAAAAAGGAGCTTTTAGTACAGACAAAGAGGGAAAATAATGTCTGAAAAGAAAAACAAAAATAAAACAATGCACGGAAGACGGCTTGACACGTGGAAGATTGTGCTTATATCTGTTGCGGCATTCTTTCTGTTGCTTGTGTCAAGTGCTTACATTTTTGTAAATGTTTATGTGCCGAGTGTTGACGATGATCTGGCATTTCACGATGATAAGGGTATACTGACATATCTTGACAATAATTCTGTAAGAAAGTATCGCCTTGCAAGAGTAATAATGGAGTTCGGGCGCGAGTCGGACAGAATAAGCGGAATTGAAGATACTCCCGTGTATATAAGAAACAGCGGTGTTTACAACTTTCTTGTGCTCGGTCACGATAAGGTAGCACTCAACACCGATGTTATTATGATAGTAAACTTTGATACAAACAACGGCAATATAAATGTTATGCAGCTGCCCCGTGACACATATATCGAAAAGGGCGGTTATGGGCGCAAGATCAACAGTATGTTTGCTTATCACGTGGGTGAAGCGAGAAAGAACGGTTCTAAAAATGTTTACCACGATGCTCTTTCGGGATTGTGCGAGACTCTTGAAGATGCATTTAAGATTGAACTTGACAACTACGCTCTTGTAAATCTTGAAGCATTTAAAAATATAGTTGACATAATAGGCGGTGTGCCGATAGATGTGCCTGAGGATATGGACTATGATGATGAGTTCCAGAATCTCAGCATTCATATCAAAAAGGGCTACCAGGTGCTTGACGGCGAAACAGCTATGGGCTTTGTCCGTTTCAGAAGCGGATATGTGAATGCCGATATAGGACGCCAGAATGCACAAAAGCTGTTTATGACAGCGCTTTTAAGTCAGGTGCAGAAGAATTTTTCCGTGGGCACCATTACAAAAATAGTTGAACAGGCTCTGAAGAATATCACAACAGATATAAACCTTGCAGATGCGATATATTATGCGAAATCTGCGCTTTCTGTTGACCTTTCAAACCTCAATATGATGTCGCTTCCCGGAGAAGCACTTTATGCAAACGGCGTGTCATATTACATCATTTACAGGGCGTCTACTTATGACATTGTAAACAAGTATTTCAATGTGTATAATCTTGATATACCCGAAAAAGCCTTTGACAGTGAGTTTGTCTTTACAAGTGAAAGCTCAGATAAAATTCACAGTGTTTACACAAGGACAGACGTGGATTATGTTGTAAACAACGGTGAAAGCGTAAGCAGTGATGGGCTGTATATACCGCGCCTGCCCGATGTGCCTGTTGTGACAGAGGCGGAAACAGAGGCTGTAAGCGAGCCTTTGGCGGACACAACTGAAAAGACGGAGTCAGCGGAAGTCGACGGTGAAGAAGAAACTTCTGATACAGAGTTTGATGAAGTCCCTGAATCCGGGGAAACTGTGGAATATGAATCTGTATCTGAGGATGATACTGAGTCTGAGGATACCGAAGAGGAAACAGACAGACTTTCAGAGGAAACTGACAGCGAAAACGAAGAAACTGATATAACAGAAGAATAAAGGAAAAAGAGTATGGAAAACAACAAAGATTTAGAAGAAATAAAATACCCCGATCTTTCAAAGGCAAGTTCAAGAGAGGCAGCAGAGGCAATGGTCAGAATTCTTGATATGCGTAAGGCGCGAGACATTAAGCTTCTGAGAGTTGAAGACCAGACAATAATTGCCGAATACTTTGTAATATGCAGCGGCACTTCAAGCACCCATATAAAGGGCCTTGCAGGTGAGCTTGAATATAAGATGTCTATGTCATCGCTTCCCCCTGTTCATATGGACGGATACTCAGAGGGAAAGTGGATTGTAATAGACTTCGGCTCAGTTATGGCACACATCTTCTCAGGAGAGAGCCGTGATTTTTATAAGCTTGAAAAGTTCTGGTCGGAATCTGAGGAAATAGACATTTCATCACTTCTTACGGAATGAGACTAATACAGTAAACAGAAAGGTTAGCGAAAAATGAAGTACGATTTTAAGACCATTGAAAGTAAGTGGCAGAAAAAGTGGGAGGATGCTCACGCGTTTGAAGCCTGTGACAATAGCGAAAAGCCCAAGTTTTACGGACTTGTAGAGTTCCCGTATCCAAGCGGTGCAGGTATGCACGTTGGTCATATCAAGGCGTATTCGGGACTTGAGGTGATTTCAAGAAAGAGACGTATGCAGGGATACAATGTTCTTTTCCCGCTTGGCTTCGATGCATACGGTCTTCCTACCGAAAACTATGCAATAAAAACAGGTATTCACCCCAGAAAGGTAACTGACGACAATATAGCAAAGTTCACCTCTCAGCTTAAAAGAGTAGGTTTTTCCTTTGACTGGACAAGAACTATCGATACAACAGAGGAAGGCTACTACAAGTGGACTCAGTGGATTTTCAGAAAGATGTTTGACAACGGACTCGTATTCCGCGATAACGCACTTGTAAACTACTGCCCGAGCTGTAAGGTTGTTTTGTCAAACGAGGATTCCCAGGGCGGTAAGTGCGATATCTGCCACAGCGATATTGTACAGAAAGCAAAGCCCGTATGGTATCTCAGAATAACAGAATATGCAGACAAGCTTCTTGAGGGCCTTGATGAGGTTGATTATCTTCCCAACATCAGATTCCAGCAGGAAAACTGGATCGGCCGTTCAACAGGTGCTTTTGCAAACTTTAAGCTTTCAGGTCTTGACGATTATCTGCGTATATACACAACAAGATGTGATACAATGTTCGGCGTAACCTTTATGGTTATTGCCCCAGAGCATCCTATCCTTGAAAAGTACAGAGACAGAATCACAAATACGGATGCTCTTGATGCATACAAGGAAGAGTGTGCTAAAAAGACAGAATTTGAGCGCACACAGCTTGTAAAAGACAAGACAGGTGTTAAAATCGAGGGCCTTTCTGCAATAAACCCCGCAAACAACAAGGAAATCCCGATTTATATTTCAGACTATGTAATGATGGGCTACGGTACAGGTGCTATTATGGCTGTGCCTGCTCACGATGAGCGTGACTATGACTTCGCAAAGAAGTTCGGTATTGATATAATCGAGGTAATTTCGGGCGGAAACATTGCCGAGGCGGCATATACCGGTGACGGCGAAATGGTTAACTCCGAATTCCTTAACGGAATAAAGACAAAGGCTGAAGCAATTGAGGTTATGCTAGGGTACCTTGCCGAAAAGGGCGTTGGCGAAAAGGGTGTTCAGTACAAGATGAAAGACTGGGCATTTAACCGTCAGAGATACTGGGGCGAGCCTATCCCGATTGTACATTGCGAAAAGTGCGGAACTGTCGGAGTTCCTTACGAGGAGCTTCCGTTAAGACTTCCGAATGTTGAAAACTTTGCACCCGGTGAGGGAGGTGAAAGTCCCCTTGCAAAGATTGATTCATATGTAAATTGCAAGTGCCCGAAATGCGGTGGAGACGCGAAGAGAGAAACGGATACAATGCCTCAGTGGGCAGGCTCATCCTGGTACTATCTCCGTTACATTGATCCCCACAACGACACCTGCCTTGCAGATGAAGAAAAGCTTAAGTACTGGCTCCCCGTTGACTGGTACAACGGCGGTATGGAGCACGTTACACGCCACCTTATTTATTCAAGATTCTGGCACAAGTTCCTCTATGATATCGGTGTTGTTCCTACAAAGGAGCCTTATGCAAAGAGAACCGCCCAGGGACTCATTCTCGGTCCTGACGGCGTTAAGATGAGTAAGTCAAGAGGAAATGTAGTTGACCCCAATAATGTTGTTGACGAGGTTGGTGCAGATGTTTTAAGAGTTTATGTACTCTTTATGGGAGACTATGCTTCTGCAGCACCCTGGAGTGAAAGCAGTGTAATGGGCTGCAAGAGATTTATAGACAGAGTAGCGGCTCTGTGTGATATGGTAAAGGGATCGGGTGTTACACCCGAGCTTGAAACTGCCTTTAACAAGACAGTAAAGAAAGTATCTCTTGATATCGAAGATATGAAGTTCAACACAGCAATTGCGGCTATGATGACTCTTATCAACGATATTTATGCTCACGGCTCTCTTACATCTGACGAACTTAAGATATTTGTCCGCATTCTTTCTCCCTTTGCTCCGCATATTGCCGAGGAAATATGGGAGTCAATGGGCGGAAATGGTCTTTGCTCACTTGCAAAGTGGCCTGAATGGGACGAAGCAAAGACTATTGATGCAACAATAGATGTACCCGTACAGATATGCGGCAAGATGCGCTTTACAATATCTATTCCCGCAGATTCTGACAAGGATTCGTCCATTGCGGCAGCAAAGGCTGACGAGAGAATCAAGCCCTATATTGACGGCAAGACAATTATTAAGGAAATCTGCGTTCCCGGTAAGATTATCAATATTGTTGTAAAATAATTTGAATATTTGTAAAATAAGTATTGACAACGGGTAATCGTTTGTAGTATAATGTACAGGAGATATTTTATCTTCTTTTCCATTACGGAGGGAGGGACAACAAGATGGCAGAAATCATTGTTAAGGATAATGAATCTATAGACAGCGCACTTCGCAGATTTAAGAGACAGTGTGCAAGAAGCGGTGTACTCTCCGAGCTTCGCAAGAGAGAGCATTATGAAAAGCCCAGCGTTAAGCGCAAAAAGAAATCTGAAGCTGCAAGAAAGCGTAAATCCAGATAACATATTTGCCACAACCGCAGTAAAAGCTGCGTAAAAACAAAGCAACGGTATTTCGCCGTTGCTTTTGTTTTTTGCACGTAAAATTATTATAATTACCTATTGCAATTTTCCGAATATGTGGTATAATATTTCTAACAATTTTATTATATTTTCTGTTTGTAAAGGTTTGAGGAGTTTATTATGCATATTACAATGGCCGGAAAGCTTGGAAGCGGCAAATCTACAATAGCGAAGTTACTGAATGAGCGTCACGGATTTGAAATATATTCAACCGGTAAAATTCAGCGCGAACTTGCAAAAAGCTTCGGTGTCAGCACTCTGGAAATGAATCAGATGATGTCAAAGGACACAAAATACGACCATATGATTGATGACGAGGTTACCCGCATATCGATTGACAGGGAAGCGGACAAGCTTCTTTTCGATTCCCGTATGGCGTGGCATTTTGCAAAGAACTCCTTTAAGGTATTCTTTACTATTGACCCGCAGATTGCGGCACAGAGAGTTATGAAAAATCCCAGAGGCGAGGAAGAAACATATAAAGATGTTGACGATTGCCGTGAAAAACTCATTTTGCGAAGCCTTGTTGAAAATGAGAGATTCAAGGAAATCTACGGTACAGACAACCTGAACTATGCAAACTACGATCTTGTTATAGATACTTCGTATGAGACTCCGGATAATATTTGCAATTTGATTTTTGAAGAGTATGAGAAATTCTGCGAAAATCCCGTAGGCTATGGCAGAAAGATGTATTTCTCACCGAAGTCGCTCTATCCTACAAAGTCAGCAGATGATGTCCGCGCACGCAGGTCGGCAGGTGACCAGATAATTGAGGTGGTATGCTACCGCAATTATAATTTTATCGTAAAGGGGCATCTCAAGGCACTTACTGCCATTTGCAACGGAGAGTCTTATGTTTCTACAACTCTTAATGTGGCATCTGACAAAGACGAGCTTGAACGCAAATTCGGCGGAGTGTCAATAGAGTCGATGAAAGCCTTTGAAGAAATCGGCGGATTTAAGTATCCAAGCTATCCACAGATATAAACAGAAAAAGCCGTTGCGATGCAACGGCTTTTTTGATGATTGAAAATTTATCCAACAATATAAGGCTTAACTTCGTTTATAAGCTCATCGGCATTGTCCGAGTGGATTGTAAGTGTGATAGCATTTGCAAGGTCAAGGCTGAAAATACCCATAATTGACTTTGCATCAACTACATATCTGCCACTTGAAAGGTCAGCATCCCCGTTAAAGCGGGTGAGTATATTCACAAAATCTTTTACATCGTTAATTGTTGAAAGTTTAATATTTACGGATTTCATTTTAACATTCTCCTTTATTTATCATATAATATAATCGTATGGCGTATCATAGATTAGTTTATGCAACGCACAACTACACGATACAACAATTGTACAATAAAAAGAAATATTTGTCAATCGTATAAGAATTATATTTTCAAATTGTTCAAAATAGAGAAACGATAGCCAAAAAACCTTTAAAACAGGCAAAAATCGGGCGATTTTTGAAAAGGAAAAATATTTTTATTTTTTTTGAAAAAACAGTTGACAAACAAACTTTGGTGTGATATAATATACAAGTCGCAGGAAAT
>JAZSET010000134.1:0-10342 GCA_045531795.1 Eubacteriales bacterium
AAGGAGATAAATTATGAAAATACTTATGGCTCTTATGGGGCTTGAAATCGGCGGTGCCGAAACCCACGTTGTCGAGCTTGCTCTTGAACTTGCAAGACGCTCGCATACGGTTATTGTAGCATCTGCGGGCGGTGTCTACGAAAAGGAGCTTTATGACGCTGACATAAAGCATATCACACTGCCCCTTGATTCAAAAACACCATCTTCCCTCCTTAAATCTTATTTTGGTCTTAAAAAGCTGATAAAAGAGGAAAAATTTGACATAGTTCACTCGCACGCAAGAATACCGGGTGCCATTCTCGGCATACTTGCAAAGAAGCTTAAATTCAAATTTATAACCACTGCTCATTTTGATTTTGTAGTTAATCCTTTTTATAAAAGAACTACAAACTGGGGCGAATACCAGCTTGCAGTCAGCCAGGATCTGAAAAACTATCTTATACAGAATTACGGTGAAAATCCCGACAACATAACCGTAACAATAAACGGAATTGACACAGATAAATTTACAAACAAAATTGATACCGAGTGCATTATCAATGAGTTTTCAATTAACAAAAATGCAAAAAAAGTTCTATATGTCGGACGAATAGACAAAGAAGTAGCGCATGGCGCACTTGAACTTGCAAAAAATGCTTATAAGATTGCTGAAAAGCATCCCGGGGCGCAGGTAATAATCGTTGGTGGCGGCTCTGCGTTTAACGAGCTTGAAGAATATGCAAACAAGTCAAACATAATTGCGGGATACAAATGTGTTATCCTTGCAGGTCCCCGTACCGATATTGCAAGTTTTACCGCGATGTGTGATGTTTTCGTCGGTGTTTCAAGAGCAGCACTTGAAGCGATGGCTGCCAGAAGACCTGTTGTTCTTGCGGGCGCTCAGGGATATATGGGCATTTTTAACGAGTCTCTTCTTGAATTGGCCAGAGCAAACAACTTTACCTGCCGCGGACAGATTATCCCGGATGGTGATATGATAGCAGACGATGTCACAAAGCTTCTTTCTATGGATAAATCAGAGCTTGAAAAGCTCGGTGAATACAATCACGAGGAAGTAAAAAAGTACTATTCTGTTGCAAAAATGGCAGACGATTATCTTTCTGTTTATGAAAACAGCGGCTCGGGCATTTATGAGAAAGCTGATGTTATGATAAGCGGATATTACGGCTTTGCAAATTTAGGCGACGATACTCTTTTGCGCTCTTTGATATCATCTCTCAGAGCGAAGAAGAAAGATATTAGAATTACCGTTTTATGCGCAAAACCAAAACAAATGCGTGCGCTTTACGGTGCAAGATGCATCGGCAGATATAATCTCTTTGGAATAATCAGTGAAATGAGAAATGCTTCAGTTCTCATAAACGGCGGCGGAAATCTGATCCAGGACGGCACAAGCAAAAAGAGCCTTTGGTATTATACAAGCATTATGGCTCTTGCCAAACGCATGGGACTAAAGACTGTTCTTTACGCAAACGGTATCGGCCCTCTTTACAATGATATAAGTAAAAAACGCGCTGTCAAAGCCATAAACGACTGTGACCTTATATCCTTAAGAGATCCCGAATCGCTTGACCTTATCAGAGAACTTTGCACCAGAGATGTTGCAGACAAAGCAAAAATCAGTGCTGACCCTGCTTTTTCGGGAATAAACTGCGATCCCAAATGGATTGAATTTATCTTAAACCGTGAAGATATCAGCAAAAGCAAAGGCTATTATATGGTATCTGTAAGAAGCGGCAACACTCTCGAAAACAGTTCTGAAAGTTATGATGACAGAATTATTGATGAACTTTCAAAAGCCATTTCCGAAATAAACCGGAAGTATAATCTTTGTCCGATATTTGTTCCCTTTCAGAGTCTTATTGATGACGAAATAACATTTAAACTTGCAAATAAATGCCGTTGCGGTAAAATTCTTTCAAATCTGCGTGCCACTGAGCTTTGCGGAATCATTGATATATGTGAATTTGCTATAAGTATGCGACTGCATTTGCTTATATTTGCATCATCAAGAGGCGTTCCGGCAGTAGGTCTTTCCTATGACAAAAAGGTTGACAGCTTCCTCAGATACATTGAGTCTCCATATCTCTGTGATATCAGAAACTTCAGGCACTCTGATATAACACAAATGGTTGATGAAATCATTGAAAAGAAGAGTGAAATAAGAAATCAGCTTATAAACAAAGCATCTGACTTCAGGTTACTTACCGAATCAGATGCAGATGATGTAATAAAACTTCTCTGAAAACAAAAATGGCTGCTTTATGCAGCCATTTTCTTTTTTTATTATTTCTTGTTCTTTGCTTTTACCTGAGCCTGTACCTTGATCGGGAGTCCGTAAAGATTGATAAATCCTGCGGAATCTGCCTGATTATATACATTATCTTCACCGAATGTAGCAATTTCTTCGCTGTAAAGTGAATAGTCGCTCCATACGCCTGCCTTGATGATATTGCCCTTGTAAAGCTTGAGTTTTACCTTACCTGTAACAGTTTCCTGAGTCTTATCAACAAAGGCTGTGATTGCTTCACGAAGAGGTGTAAACCACTGACCGTTGTTAACAAGCTCACCGAATGTAATTCCGAGTTCCTGCTTTTTGTGCATTGTCATCTTGTCAAGAGTTATTGTTTCGAGATAGTTGTGTGCTGCATAAAGAATTGCTCCGCCGGGAGTTTCATATACGCCACGGCACTTCATACCAACAAGTCTGTTTTCAACAATATCAAGAAGTCCGATTCCGTTTTCGCCGCCGAGCTTGTTGAGCTTTAAGATTATATTCTTTGCGCTCATCTTTTCGCCGTCAATTGCAACAGGCTTACCCTCTACAAAATCAAGAGTTACATATGTAGGTGTGTCGGGTGCTTCAATAGGAGATACTCCCATTTCGAGGAAGCCTTTCTTTTCGTACATCGGTTCATTTCCGGCATCTTCAAGATCAAGGCCCTCGTGTGAAAGGTGCCAGAGGTTTTTATCCTTTGAATAGTTTGTTTCACGGTTAATCTTAAGGGGAATATTATGTGCTTCCGCGTAATCAATTTCCTCTTCACGGGACTTGATATCCCACTCTCTCCAGGGAGCGATAATGGGCATATCGGGTAAAAATGCCTTTATTGTGAGTTCAAAACGAACCTGGTCATTACCCTTGCCTGTGCATCCGTGACAGATCGCATCCGCGCCCTCTTTCTTTGCAATTTCAGCAATTCTCTTTGCTATAACAGGTCTTGCAAAGGATGTTCCGAGCATATAGTCCTCGTAAAGTGCTCCTGCCTGAACTGTGGGGATTACATAATCATCAACAAATTCATCTGTAAGGTCCTCGATGTAAATCTTGGATGCGCCTGTCTTTATCGCCTTTTCTTCAAGGCCCTCAAGCTCATCTGCCTGACCTACATTTCCGGATACTGCAATTACCTCGCAGTTGTTGTAGTTTTCCTTAAGCCACGGAATGATAATAGATGTGTCAAGTCCGCCCGAATATGCTAAAACTACCTTTTTTATATTTTCCTTATTCATTTCATTCGCCTCCGTATGAATAATCATTTGTATCTTTATGCATAAATTATAACACATTCGTTATAATTATGCAATAGATTTTCCAAAATATTTAACTTTCATTATTTTGTACAACATTATGTGTAATTATCATATTGCCGTTGTGTACTATTTAAAAGTTTTGGGTTTGATATTGGTTGCAAGGGGATTATCGTCTATTGCCTGTCGCATAGATTCATCGCTTACATGGGTGTAAATCTGGGTTGTGTTGAGCTGTTCGTGACCAAGTATATCCTTTAAAACCCTCACATCAACCTTGCCTGTTCTGTACATAAGAGTTGCTGCAGTATGGCGAAGCTTATGCACCGAAAGTTTTTTATTTTCAAATCCCGCAAGCTTCAAATATTTATACACCATCCACTGAACCGTTTTTACACTGATGCGCTTCCCTCTTGAGCTTAGAAACAGTGCGTTTGTATCAACTATGCCGGGGCTTGCCGCGCGGACAGGTAAATAAGCATCAAGTACCGCCCTGCAGGCATCATTAAGGTAAATAATGCGCTCTTTTGCTCCCTTACCGAGAACTCTCAGACTTGTTTTGTCAGTACTTACATCAGACAGACTTATTCCGACAAGCTCGGAAAGTCGCATACCGCAGTTCAAAAACAAGGTTACAATCGCATAATCTCTGTCAAGAGTCTTTGATTCGGTGTCCTCAGCTATGGTATTGAGAAAAATCTGTGCCTCTTCGAGTGTTAAGAACTTCGGAAGCTTTTTTGTAAGCTTCGGTGTTTCAATATCCTTTGCAGGATTATTTTCAGTTAAGTGCATTTTTACTGTTATGTATTTATAAAACCCCTTGATAGCCGAAAGTTTTCTTGCTCTTGCTGCATGGGAGTTATTACGCATACTTTGCGTATATATGAGGAATTCATAGATATCAAGTGTCGTAATGCTGTTAATAAAGGTTAAATCAATAGCCTTAATATCAACTTCGGCAACTGCACTGTTGTCACCAAGGTCAACCGACAGCATTTCCTTATGAATACGCATGTATCTGAAAAAGGTTGCAAGGTCAAGTGCATACTCACTTACAGTTTTTGCAGAACGGTTTTCAATTACAAGCTTACTCATACAGTATTCTCTTGCAAGTGCCGGCAGAACATCAAGCTTGTCATTTACACCTGTATTCAATGTTTCTCCTCCATTATACAAAACTTTATTAAATTTTACCACATTTTCTTCCTTTTTTCAATAGATTTCAAAAGTTTTTTTTACTGTGAGCCGACAGTTGGAAAACATTTTTTTGCTTTTTAGTTAGTAAAATGTAAACTTTGAATTAAAAATATTGCTTTTAAAAGGTTTTTGGTCTAAAATGTATAAAACGATAAATCTTTTGAGGGATTTCTTATATGATAAAATTTGTAAAGGAAAATTTTGACAACATTCTTAAGCTTGCAGTAAATCAGATTGCAATGACGATATTTGGGTTGCTTTTATCAGCAGCGACTTTTTCAAACAAATCAATATTACTCGCAACCGGAGTTTTATCTGCCGTGTTTTACCTCTACCTTGTGTATACCGCGGCATGGGACATTGGCGCAAGAGACAAAATCAAAATCGACGGCGGCAGAATGAAAAAAATAAAGTTAAAAGGTCTGTATCTTGCCCTTTTGTCGAATTCTGTAATTATACTGCTCTCTCTTATCGCTCTTATTTGTTTTTACCTGGGCGAATATAATAAGCTACAGTGGGCTGTTAACACAACGGCTGTGACTTACAACATAGCCTGGCTTTTAAACGGTATGTATATTTCGCTTATGTCCTTTGGTAATATCATCCCTCTCAAGTATTATTTAATGCTCCTGTCGGTAATCCCCGCACTTATTACATCAGCCCTTGCCTACACAGCTGGCTCTCACAATTTCAGACTTTTGTCGCTTCTTGGAATAAATACTGACAAAAAGTAAAAAAGGCGTTTGAAACGCCTTTTTTTGATTTATTCCGCGATTTTTACCGAATTTACAAAAAATTCACAAGTATTTGTGCCACAATTACACTATTATAGTGTATAATATTTTTAATTTGTCTTTATATATTATATTTTAATTATTTAAGGTGCTTTTATGAAGTTTAAGCCTGCTTTCAAATTTGATATGGTATCTGCGTTAAGACTTTTGCTTTATTACGCAGTAGCGATAATCTCCCTGTTGCTTTCACGGGTAATGGGCTCGGTAATTTTGTCCGTGATATTCTGTACTGTTTCAATTGCGTTTTTTACGATGCTTTTTTCAAAAAACGGTATAATTACAATATTGCCCTCGCTGTTGCCGATAGTTTTAATTGGTTTTACCGAATCTGTCATTTCGGCAATGTCGGCATTTATAATAGTAATCGTGTCGGCATCATTCGGATTATCACTCAGGAAAAGACTCCGTCCCGTTGAAACGGTACTGATCACATCTGCGGTATTTCTTGTATTTTCACTCTGCTTTGCAGTTGTGGAGAATGTTATGTCAAGCGGGTATTTTTCTATAAAAGAGTCTGTGTCAAGAATACTCACCTTACTTGACAATACAATTGCCGGCGTTGCAGATGCATACAAGACAACTACAGGATATTCAATAAGTAATCTTGGCTATATTTCATCGACACTTAAAGCAATTCTTGTCGGACTTACACTTTCGAGTTATATCAGCGCAACCTGCTTCTACTATTTTCTGACAATGCTGATTGCAAAGATCATTCGCGAAAAAGATGTTTACAGTGAAAAAAAGTCCTTTGAAATTATGCCCTCCAGGGCAAGTGCCTGGGTTTTCATTGTATGTGTTTTTATATCACTTTTCTTCACTGCAACTTCAGCAAATGTACGGTTCTACACACATCTGCCGACAAATATTATGATTATTCTTTCCCCTCTTTTTATATTCGCAGGTATTTATTACCTTTTCAACATAAAATATAAGGTTGAACACGCAAGTCCCGTTTTCACAATAATAGTTATAATTGCTTCACTGTTATTTGGTCTTATTCAGATTATTCCCGTATATATTGCTTTTTCCGGAATAACATACACCTTAAGATACGGTGAAAAGAACGGTATAAAGCCAACAAACGACTCTCAGTGAGTTTTACATTTCAAGAAAGGAATGGTAAATCATATGCAAAGTAATGAACGCCAGGCTTTTACACCAACACGGTTGATTAAGCCACTGATTACACTTGCTTTACTCATAATATTTGCTGTACTTGCCGGCACTACTGATGTCAACAGGTATTTTCTTGCAATAATTATTTTTGTTGCAAACACATTGCTTTATGTCCTTGCAGACAAGCTCATAGTATTTTTCTCGCTGAGATTCAATACAGGTCTTGGCAGTGCAAGCAATCCTATGCTTCAGAATATCACACTGCAATTCATAAAAGAGCTTTATCTTCCCATTGTAATATGCTCTGACAGCGGTAAAATCATATACTGCAACGATTCTATTGCAGGTCTTATTCAGAAAAACTTTAAGCAAATGCCGAAAAGCATAGATGAAATCTGTAATGTCAGAATAAGCGAAATAGCCTCTGCAGGCGAAAACGGACTTGAAGCACAGGCATTTGGCTGTGTTTATAACATAACCGGCTACAAAATCGAGGCTCAGAATAATCCGTATTACATCACTATATGGAACGAACGCACTGAGCTTTTTATGCTGAATAAGCGCTTAAATGACGAACAGTCCGTTGTTGCCTATATTATAATTGACAATATTGACGAACTAAGCCAGGCTCTTCTTGAAAAGACAAGAGAGGCTACCCATCAGGTTGAACAGACACTTAAGGCATGGGCCGCTGCGGTTGGCGGAATTATCAAGGAATACGAAAGAAACAAGTATATATTTATTTTCGAGTCCCGCTATCTTGACGCATTTATTGAGGACAAATTCAAAATAAGAGAAAAAATTCACGACATCAGAGTCGGTGACACCAATCTTTCGCTGACCATATCAATAGGTGCTGCGCGTTTTTCGGGTACTCTTGCAAGTCGTGAGGCAGGAGCACAAAGTGCTCTTGAGTTTGCACTCAAGCGCGGCGGTGATACTGCTGTATATAACAACGGCAGTGAGAATATGATATTTGACGGAAGAGTTAAATCTTCTTCAAAGTCCACGCAGGTAAGAGCAAGAATGACTGCGGCAAAAATCTGCAGTATTATCAAAAATTCAAGCAATATTTTGATTATGGGACATCAGAGTCCCGACTATGATTCAATAGGTGCTTGTATCGGTATGGCAAGACTTGCTCAAAGCGCAGGAGCTAATCCTAAGATAGTTATCAACAAGGAACATATCAACACAAAGCTATGCCTTGACTATTTAAACTCAGACGAATACAACAGTATGCTGATTGACCCTGCCGATGCTCAGGATCTTGTCAGAAGCGACTCACTTGTAATAATTGTGGATGTTAACAACCCGATGCGTTTTGAGTCGCTTGACATTGCACTTAATTCAGGTCACGTAATAATAATTGACCACCACAGTAAAATGGCAGTCAAAGATGCTGTTTCAATAAAACCCGAAATTGAGTATATTGAACCGTATGCTTCATCTGCTTCAGAGCTTGTTGCTGAATTTCTGGAACACACTTTATCATTCGGCACTCTTCCGCCAAAGGAGGCACTGCTTCTGCTCTCAGGTATAATGCTTGATACAAAGCAGTTTACAAGAAATACCGGAGTCAGAACATTCAGCGCAGGTCAGTACCTAAGAAGCGAGGGAGCTATTCCCGCTGATGCACAGGCGTTCTTTGAAAGCAATCTTGACGAATACAAGCGTTCGGCAGTTTGTGCGGCTGATGCAAAAATTTACCGTGAACATTTTGCCATCGCTGCTATGAGGCAGTCAACAAATTTTGAAGACAAAATTACTGCGGCAAAGGTAGCCGATATCCTTTTGGACTTAAAGGGAGTCGATGCTTCATTTGCAGTATTTGAGATAAACAATGTTATTCACATCTCTGCCCGCTCTGCAGGCAAGATAAATGTAGCATCAATTATCGAGGGTGTCGGAGGCGGCGGATATTATGAAGCCGCAGGTGCACAAATCAAGGACTCAACACTTGATGAAACTTTAATCAAATTAAAAGAACAAATAGATTTATATATCGACACTACAGCGTCAAAGTAAAGAAAGGCAAGGTACAAAATGAAAGTTATTCTCACACAGGATGTTAAAGCACAGGGCAAAAAAGGTCAGATTATAAATGTTTCCGACGGATATGCACGCAATTTCCTTTTCCCGAAAGGTCTTGCGGTTATTGCTGATGCAAAGGCAATGAGCGATATCAAGAACAAGGAAGCATCCGAAAAACACAGAATCGCAGTTGAAACCGAAGAAGCCCGTCAGGTGGCAAAAAAGCTTGAGGGTGTTATTGTAAAAATAAAACTTCAGGCAGGTCCTGATGGCAGACTTTTCGGCTCTGTAACCTCAAAGGACATTTCCGAGGAAATTGAAAAGGCTGCAGGTATTAAAATCGACAAAAAGAAAATTATGCTTGAAGACCCGATCAAGTCTTTCGGTACTTATACTATTGACATCAAACTTTATCCCGAAGTAATCGGCAAAATCAATGTTGTGGTTTCCGACATAAAATAATCAAAGAAAGTGTACTATATTTATGAATACAGACGCTTATAACAAATTCTCCGAGATTTCGGACAGAAAGGTTCCCTTTTCTCTTGAAGCGGAGCAATCTGTGCTTGGCTCTATCCTTATTGACCCACGTGCAATTGAGGATGTTGCCGGCATTCTCAAATACTCGGACTTCTATATAGAAGACCACGCTCATATTTTTCTTGCTATGAGTGAAATGTTCTTGTCAAACAAGAATATTGATTTGGTTACTCTTATCGATACACTCACAAAGCAAGGTGTACTTAAAGACAAAAACATAAATGAATATATCAAGCTTATTGCTGAAATAGTTCCCTCTGCAAAAAATGTCAGGGACTATGCACAAATTGTCAGAGATAACAGCCTGCTCAGACAGCTTTTAACTGCCGCCGAAGAGGTCGAGGACACTGTACTTACCGAAAAATATGCGGATGTTAACGATGTTTTAAGAGCAAGTTCGGATAAGTTTTTCAGACTCATTCAGGGTAGTGAAACTCAGGACTTCAAGCATATCAAGGACGTTCTTGTTGCGACTCTTACAAATGTCCGTCAGCTTTCTCAGAGCGATGAAGGTACAACAGGACTCAGGACAGGATACTCCGGACTTGACAATGTGCTTGTCGGAATGGGACCCGGCGATTTTATTGTTGTCGGTGCGCGTCCCGGTATGGGTAAAACAAGCTTTGTTTTAAATATTGCTTCTCAGGTATCAGCTGCAAATCCTAGCAAATCAGTTTGCGTTTTCAGCCTCGAAATGCCCGCAGAACAGCTTGTTCTCCGTATGCTTTCGAGCGAAGCCCTTGTGGACAGTAAAAATCTGCGTTCGGGTAAGATTGAAAAGGACGATTGGGTAAAGCTTTCCCACGCCGCTGACAAGCTTAGCAAATGCAACATTTTTATTGACGACTCAAGCGGAATGTCGGTTTCCAAAATGAAAGCAAAGCTGCGCAAAATAGATAATCTCGGGCTTATTGTACTTGACTATCTTCAGCTTATGCAGTCTGACAGGAAAATCGAAAACAGAGTTCAGGAGGTTGGCGATATTTCCCGTAATATCAAACTTCTTGCAAAAGAGCTTGGCGTTCCGATTGTTTGCTGCGCTCAGTTGTCCCGTGGTGCTGAACAGAGAAAAGATGCAAAGCCTATGATTTCCGACCTGCGTGACTCCGGTGCTATCGAGCAGGACG
>JAZSET010000131.1:0-14012 GCA_045531795.1 Eubacteriales bacterium
CAACGGCACTGCTTGGCAGAGTGCTGACCGCCGCATCTATGATGGGAACATTATTAAAAGATAAGGGCAACACTCTGACTTTGACCGTGCGCGGTGACGGCATTGCCGGAACAACACTTGCGGTTTCCGATTATATGGGAAATGTAAAGGGCTATATAACCAATCCTGCGGCAGACGTGCCGAGAAAGCCAAACGGAAAACTTGATGTGTCGGGGGCTGTCGGCAACGGCACACTCAGTGTTGTCAAGGATATCGGACTAAAGGAGCCTTACAGCGGAATGATAGAGCTTGTAAGCGGTGAGATAGCCGAGGATGTAACCGAATATTTTATGACAAGCGAGCAGACTCCGAGTGCGTGTGCACTTGGCGTACTTGTAAGTCCGGATCACACCTGCCTTGCAGCAGGGGGATTGCTTATTCAGCTTTTACCGTTTGCAGATGATGAAACGGTAGCACAAATTGAAAAAAATCTTGTAAACTTCAATAATATATCAAGGCTTTATGCCGAGGGAAAGTCTGAAAAAGACATAATTGACCTTGCTTTTGACGGCATAGAATACGATGTGTTTGATGAAATTGAGGTAGGCTATGCTTGTGACTGTTCAAGAGACAGAATGGAGAGGGCAGTAATAAGTGTCGGCAAAAAGGACATAGAAGAAATATTTGCAGAATGCAGGCAGGAAAACAAGGCGGAAGAAATAGAGATCTGCTGTCAGTTCTGCAACAAGAAATACACCTTTACACGAGAAGATTTAAAGGATATTCTTAAATAATTACAAAATAAAACGGCGGAGAAATTTCTCCGCCGTTTTGCTTATAACTATATTAAAGAGATTTGCTCTTGCTCTGATTGTAATCTGATGTGGGATTTACAAATTCACGCCAGTCGAGTCCTCCGTTGTCAAGTGCCATAACGAGTATTTCGGCAGTAGCAATATTTGTTGCTATCGGCACGTTTGAAACATCGCACATTCTTAAAAGATTATCTTCAATTTCTGCTTCAGACTCTGAAACGGTACCTGTTGTATCTCTGAAAAATAATACAAGGTCGATTTCGTTATATGCGATTCTTGATGTTATCTGTTCAGCGCCTCCGTGAGTACCTGAAAGCAGCTTTTCAATTTCAAGTCCTGTGGCTTCTTCAACATATTTTCCCGTAATGCCCGTAGCACATATTTTGTGCTTGCTGAGGGCACCGCAATATGCTATACAAAACTGAGCCATCAATTCTTTTTTCTTGTCATCTGCTATTATCGCTATAACCATTAAAATTCAACCCTTTCCAAAATTGCTGTTGTTATTTAAGAATCTTCTTGTATTCTTTTCCGGCAAATCCCTCAAAAAGAGGAATGTGCCTGCCGTAAAGTCTCTTTGCGATGTTTTCAAAAGCGACCTTGGCATTGTTCTTTTTCTTGTATTCGGCAATAAGCTGTCCCTTTTCCTGATAAATCATAAGTGTTCTGTCATAGGGAACTATACCAATAAGCATTATTTTTGAACTGTCTATCATATCAAGTATGCCGAGCCGGCTTGACTCGAGTGAGCTTTTTGCATCAAAGCTGTTAATCACAAGCTTCTGGTCGGATATTCCGTACTTTTCAAGCAATTCTCCCGTGAATATTGCCGCTCTTATTGCAGATGGCATATGGGAGCATACTATTACTGCTCTGTTACATACAGGAGCTGACAGTGAAAGTGAATCGTCGTCTGCCGCAGGTGCGTCTATTATAATATAATCAAAACCTGTGCCGTCAGGCGCGTGATTCTTTATTTCTTCTATTAAATCCTCAAATTCTTCAGGGGAAACATCGGCATACCTGTCGCCGGGCGCCGCAAGAAAGAAGAGATTATCTGTACGACTGTCCCTGACAAGTGCTTTGCCAAGAGAGCATTTTCCCTTGATAACATCATACAGGTTAAAAACTGCCTCGTTTTCATACCCCATTATTAAATCGAGGCATCTCATTCTGAAATCACAGTCGATTACAAGAACCTTTCTGCCCGATAATGCAAGTGCCATAGAGAGGTTTGCGGCTACGGTCGATTTGCCTATACCACCCTTGCACGAGGTTATAAGAACTGTTTGTGACATAATCCTCTCCAGGTAAATTATATAAGCGGGTGATTCTTAGCATATATGCATTTTTTATTATGCACCTGCTAATATATTACCATATTATCGTCAATATTGTCAATAGTCAAGTGTGAATTTTTATAAAAATAAAGCAATTTTTACAAAAAGTCCAAAGATAAAGGCTGCCCGGTAATCGGGAAGCCTTTATATGATTTATTAAAGATAAAGGGGATATTTTTCGCAGATTTTTGTAACCTCTGCTCTGATATAATCAGCACTGTTTTCAAAATCCTTTGCGGCAAGTGCTATCAGTTCTCCGAGCTTTACCATTTCCTCTTTACCGAGTCCTCTGGAGGTAACAGCAGGTGTACCTACTCTGATACCGCTTGTAATAAACGGAGACTGCGGATCGTCGGGGATAGCATTTTTGTTTACTGTGATATAAACCTCGTCAAGGCGTTTTTCAAGATCCTTGCCTGTAACTCCTACATTTCTGAGGTCGAGGAGGATAAGGTGGTTGTCTGTGCCGTCTGAAACGAGATCAAGTCCGTTTGCCTTAAGTGACTGTGCAAGAGTCTGTGCATTTTCAACAATCTTTTTCTGATATGCCTTGAATTCGGGAGTGAGAGCTTCGCCGAAACATACGGCCTTTGATGCAATAACGTGCATAAGAGGGCCGCCCTGAGTACCGGGGAATATAGCCTTATCTATCTGCTTTGCAAGCTCTTCTCTGCAGAGAATCATACCGCCGCGGGGACCGCGGAGAGTCTTGTGAGTGGTTGTTGTAACAACATCTGCGTATTCAACCGGATTGGGGTGAAGTCCTGCGGCAACAAGACCTGCGATGTGTGCCATATCCACCATAAAGTATGCACCCACAGACTTTGCTATTTCGGAAATTCTCTTGAAATCAATTATTCTGGGGTATGCTGATGCGCCTGCAACGATGAGTTTCGGCTTGCATTCCTTCGCGGTCGCTTCAAGCTTATCGTAGTCAATTCTGTGAGTTGTGCTGTCAACACCGTAGGGAACAAAGTTGTAGTTTTTTCCCGACATATTAACGGGGCTTCCGTGAGTAAGGTGGCCGCCGTGAGCAAGATTCATACCGAGAACAGTGTCGCCTGTTTCAAGAAGTGCAAAGTAAACAGCGAGGTTTGCCTGAGCGCCGCTGTGGGGCTGTACATTGGCGTGTTCTGCACCAAAAAGCTTTTTTGCACGTTCTTTTGCAATATTTTCAGCAACGTCAACACATTCGCAGCCGCCGTAATAACGCTTTGCGGGATATCCCTCTGCATATTTATTAGTAAGTACCGTAGCCATCGTAGCCATAACAGCAGGGGAAACAACATTTTCTGATGCGATAAGCTCAGTGCCTCTCTGCTGACGCGCAAATTCATCCTTTACTGCCTTGCCGACTTCGGCATCACTCTGGCAGATAAAGTCCATAATATCTCTGATCATAACTTTTTTCCTTTCAGATAAATAGCAATTTGAATATATTCTACCATATTATTTATTTTTTTGCAATAGATTTGCGTAAATATTGATATAATTATTCATAATACTTGAAATTCGGTGTAAAGTGTGGTATAATAATATCCGTATAATTTTAAGGAACCCCGGAAAGGTAAGGTACAATACAATGGCAGAACTTAAAAAGTTAAATTCATTTAATGGCGTTGAGGGCCCCGTTGTTACAATAGTAATGGACGGAATCGGTATAGCTCCCGAGGGTATGGGCAATGCGGTTGCAGGTGCATATACTCCCACTCTTGATATGCTTAAGGAAAACTATCCTATGCTTAAATTAAAGGCTCACGGAACGGCAGTCGGACTTCCGTCTGATGACGATATGGGTAACTCTGAGGTCGGACACAATGCTCTTGGAGCAGGTCAGGTATTTGCACAGGGTGCAAAGCTTGTTACACAGTCAATCGAAACGGGCAAGATTTTTAATTCTGATGCCTGGAGGGCAGTTGTTGATAATGTAAATAATGGAGGAACACTTCATTTCCTCGGACTTTTCTCTGATGGTAATGTTCACTCTCATATCGACCACCTCAAGGCACTTATCGTAAAAGCCAAGGAAGAAAAGGTAGCATGCGTCAGAATACACATTCTTATTGACGGCCGTGATGTTGGTGAAACCTCTGCACTTGAATATATCAGACCCTTTGAGGAATTTCTTGCAAGCGTAAGAAGCGCTGACTTTGACATAATGATTGCGTCAGGCGGCGGAAGAATGAAGATTACAATGGACAGATATGAGGCTGACTGGAGTATGGTTGAGCTCGGCTGGAAGACTCACGTTCTCGGAGAAGCAAGACAGTTTGAGTCAGCTGAAGCTGCTGTTGAAGCATACAGAAGTGAATACAAGGTAATTGACCAGGATTTGCCTCCCTTTGTTATAGCAAAGGACGGTAAGCCTGTTGGTACAATAAATGACGGTGACAGTGTTGTATTCTACAACTTCAGAGGTGACCGTTCAATTGAAATCTCCAAGGCGTTTGAAGATATCAAGTTTGACAAGTTTGACCGTGTACGCTTCCCCAAGGTAGTTTACGCAGGTATGCTTGAGTATGACGGTGACCTTCACATTCCGAGCCGTTATCTTGTATCTCCCCCTGAAATCACAAACACAATGGGCGAATACCTTGCAGATATGAAGATACCTCAGCTTGCAATTTCCGAAACTCAGAAGTACGGACACGTAACCTACTTCTGGAACGGAAACAAGTCAGGAAAATTCAGCGAGGATTTTGAAACCTACATCGAGGTACCATCTGATGTAATTCCTTTTGAACAGAGACCCTGGATGAAGAGCGCTGAAATCACAGACAAGCTTATTGAGTGCCTTGAATCGGGCAAATATAAGTATCTGAGAGTAAACTTCCCCAACGGCGATATGGTAGGCCACACAGGTAATCTCCTTGCTACAAGAATTGGCGTTGAATCGGTAGACCTGGAGCTCAAGCGTTTGCTCGATGTTATCGACAGACTTCACGGTGTTGCTCTTATCACAGCAGACCACGGTAACGCAGACGAAATGTTTGAAGTTGACAAGAAAACAGGCGCTCCCAAGGCGGACAAGAACGGCAAATTCAAAGCAAAGACAAGCCATACACTTAATCCTGTTCCTTGCTACATTTTCGATAATTATTACAAGGATAATTATACCGTAAAAGCAGATGAGGGTGAATTCGGACTTTCAAATGTAGCTGCAACGATGGTAAATCTTCTTGGCTATGAGGCTCCCGGTATGTGGGACACTTCACTTATTGATGTAAAATAATAAAAGTGCCGCAGACAGGAAATTTGAATATGTCTGCGGCATTTTTGACGATTTGACTGTTTTGTTTTTGATACAATATGAAAAAGGAGGATGAGACAAAATGGGTATGAATTTTGAAAGAAAACTGCCGATACCCCAGGAAGTAAAGAAGCTCTATCCTTTAACACCGGAGCTTGAAACGGTGCTGAGCAAAAGAATTTCTGAACTTAACAGTATTATTGCAGGTAAAAGCGAAAAACTTGTGCTTATAATAGGTCCCTGCTCGGCAGACAATGAAGACAGCGTAATTGATTATATCCTAAGGCTTCGTGAACTTCAGGAAAAAGTTAAGGACAAGATATTCATTGTGCCGAGAATATATACAAACAAACCAAGAACGACAGGTGAAGGGTACAAAGGTATGCTTCATCAGCCGAATCCTGCAGAAAAGCCTGATATGTACAAGGGACTTGTAGCTATCAGGGAACTGCATCTCCGCGCTATCAGGGAAACAGGATTTGCATGTGCTGATGAAATGCTATATCCTGAAAACTACCGCTATCTGAGCGATTTGCTCGGCTATGTTGCAGTCGGAGCCCGTTCTGTTGAAAATCAACAGCACAGACTTGTAGCAAGCGGACTTGATATTCCCGTGGGTATGAAGAACCCTACAAGCGGAGACATAACTGTAATGATGAATTCTATAAAAGCAGCCCACCTCGGACATACATTCCTGTACCGCGGCTGGGAAGTGCATACTGACGGTAACAATATGTCTCACGCAATTCTGAGAGGGTATGTGAACAAGCACGGACAGTCTATGCCGAACTATCATTTTGAGGATCTTGTTCATCTTGCAGAAGCGTACGAGGACAGCGGACTTAAAAATCCTGCGGTGATAATTGATACTAACCATTCAAATTCGGGAAAAAGACCTCTTGAGCAGATAAGAATTACAAAAGAAGTGCTGTACAGCACGCGCCACGACAAAGATGTAAAAAAGCTTCTTAAGGGCTTTATGATAGAAAGCTACATTGAAGACGGTGCACAGAAGGTTGGCGAGAATATTTACGGCAAATCAATAACCGACCCGTGTCTTGGCTGGGAGAAAACAGAGAGACTTGTTCTGGATATTGCACAACTTTTATAGCCGAAGATAGCAAGTGTATGGGCAAAAATGCCATACAACTTGCTATTTTCTATTGACTTTTTATGCACTGTATAGTACAATAGTGTTAAATAAGATATTATAGAAATACGAGGTGATATTTGTGGCGAAAACTTTCCGGGGCGGAGTCCATATGAACGAGTTCAAGAATACAGCCACCTGCGCCATAGAGGAGCTACCGTCTCCCGAATTTGTTGCAATCCCTATGTCACAGCATATCGGCGCTCACTGTAAGCCGCTTGTAAAGGTTGGGGACAAAGTGAATGTCGGTCAGCTTATAGGCGAGGCTGAGTCGGGTTTGTATTGCCCGGTTCATTCAAGTATATCCGGTACGGTCATAGCGATTGAAGAAAAGAAAATGTCCTCCGGAATGACGGTCGTTAATGTGGTTATTGATAATGACTTTGAAAACAGACTTGATACATCAATAAAGCCTTTTGAAAAGGAACTTTCCTGCACTTCGACTGAGGAGATTATACAAATTGTCAAAAATGCAGGCATAGCCGGAATGGGCGGAGCAACATTCCCCACATTTGCTAAAATTTCATCGGCAGCAGGGAAAGTAGACACCATAATAATAAACTGCGCGGAGTGCGAACCGTTTATAACAGCTAACCACAGGCTATTGTTGGAAAAACCGCTGTCGGTTATAAACGGGCTTAAAATACTTATCAAAGCATTTGGCTTAAGAGAGGGAATTATTGCAATTGAGGATAACAAGCCCGATGCCATAAAAACATTGAAAGAATTGCTTGCCGGAAGCAATACCATAAGACTAAAGGTGCTTAAAACAAAGTATCCTCAGGGTGATGAAAGACAGATTATATATGCTCTTACGAAAAAAGAGCTTCCTATGGGCATGCTTCCCGCAGATGTGGGCTGCGTTGTGTTCAATGCAGAAACCTGCGCGGCGATATATACTGCTTTCTCTTCAGGTATGCCTCTCATAAAGAGAATTGTAACTGTTGACGGAGACTGTGTGGAAACTCCGAAAAACCTCCTTGTTCCAATAGGTACTCCTTATTCTGTGCTTATTGACTATTGCGGGGGACTTGTCAGAGAACCGTGGAAGATAATAAACGGTGGGCCTATGATGGGTATGGCACAGTGGAATATAAATGCTCCTGTAACCAAGGGGACCTCGTCAATACTTGTGCTGTCAAAAGAACACAGTCAGAGAAAAGAGGCTGCTTGTATCCGATGCGGCAGATGTGTAAGGGGATGCCCGATGCATCTTATGCCAAACTACCTTGCCACATTCTCATCACGTGATGATCTTGATATGGCAGAGAAGTTTGATGTTATGAGTTGCGTGGAATGCGGAAGCTGCTCGTTTGTATGTCCGGGCAGTGTCCCGATTGTACAATACATAAGGGCTGCAAAGGCAAGAATAAATGAGAAAAAGCGTGCACAGATAATGGCCGCTTCAGATAAAGAATAGGAGGCGATTTGATGAACAACAAAATGAGTGCTAAAGACTTTAACTCACTTTTAACGGTTTCACCGTCGCCGCATATAAAACACAGCGATACAACCACGAGTATAATGCTTACGGTAATTCTTGCTCTTGTTCCTGCGCTGATATGGAGTGTGGTCGTATTTGGCTTTAGAAGTCTTACAATAACGCTGGTTTCGGTATTTTCCTGTGTACTTATGGAATATTTGTACCAGCTTGTTATGAAAAAGCCTGTTACGGTTCTTGATTTTTCAGCTGCCGTAACGGGAGTGCTTTTGGCCTTTAACCTGCCTGTGACCGTACCGCTCTGGATCGTACCCATCGGTGCATTCTTTGCGATTGTCATTGTAAAACAGCTTTTCGGCGGTATCGGAAAGAACATAGTAAATCCGGCACTGGCGGCAAGAGTATTTATGTTCTCCTGGACAAATCATATGAGTACATTTTCAAAGCCGGGAGCAACAACTTCTGCGTTTAAAATAATGCTTCCCGCTTCTGAAATTGATGCAATTGCCACAGCAACACCGCTTGCGTCAATTAAAGAGGGAATTCTTCCCGACGTAAGTCTTCTTGATATGTTTATAGGTTACAGGGCGGGATGTATCGGTGAAATATCAGTATTGCTTATTCTGGCAGGAGGGCTTGCGCTCCTTATAAAGCGCGTTATTACCTGGCATATTCCCGTGGCATATATCGGCACGGTATTTGTGGTGTCCCTGCTCGCTGCGCCTGCCGGCCTGAAGCCGATTGACTTTGCTTTATATCAGATATTATCTGGCGGACTTTTTATCGGGGCTTTCTTTATGGCAACTGACTATGCAACAAGCCCGGTAACAAGAAGCGGAAGAATAATATTCGGTGTAGGATGCGGACTTATAACGGTGTTTATAAGATTTTTCGGAGGCTACTCCGAGGGCGTTTCCTTCTCAATACTTATAATGAATCTTCTGGTGTGGTACATAGACAGACTTACAAAACCTGTGAAGTTCGGAGGTAGAAGCAATGCCGGAAAATAAAAAGCCTTTTGAGGAATTTGATAGCGATCTGATACTTGGTATTCCCGATGATGATGACGAGCTTACAGATATCAGTGAAAACGATGAATTTGGGTTTATGCTTCCGATAGATGATGAGGAAGAAGAGGATGTACGCATAGTCAGAAAAAAGCCTGAAGAAAAGGCTTACAAAAAAGAGAAAAACAAAAAAGCTGACATCAAAAAGAAGTCTGAAGTAAAGAAAAAGAAATCGCCCGCAAAAGCGCCGAAAAAGAGTGAAAAGGGAAAGAGAGAGTCTATTAGATTAAAAAATATTTTTACCATAACCCTGAAGCTCTTACTGATATGTGCTGTAGCGGCAATGCTTCTTGCTCTTGTATATAACCTGACAGCCCCTATAACTCTACAGAATGAGCTTGAGAAGAAAGAGGCGGCAATAAATGAAATATTCCCGGGGATGACGGGCTATGAGACAGTGCCGTGTGAGACAGATGAAGTAAATGCACTTCACGTTGTTAAATTGGGGGATGAAATCTGGGGCTATTGTGCCGAGGTTTCACCGTCGGGCTTTGGCGGCAAAGTAAATATGCTTGTAGGTGTCGGAATGGGAAAATGCGTTATTGGTGTAAAGGTAATATCTCATTCCGAAACAGCCGGAGTAGGAACAAAGGTACTTGACGGTTCCTACCTTTCCGGATATATCGGCCTTGGCGGATTATCGCTTGACTCCATTGTTCTGAACTCTGATATAGATGCTGTTGCAAGGGCAACGGTCACATCAAAGGCGGTTAATACTGGAATCAACACTGCTTTGTCAGTATACGGGCAGGTATTTGACGGTGCCAATAATTCTGTGGAGGTGAGTGCAGATGAGTGAAAATGGTAAGCTCAATGTTAAAAAGATGTTTGTTGACGCACTTTTTAAAAATAATCCCGTAACGGGGCAGCTGCTCGGTATGTGCTCAACCCTTGCAGTTACGACCAGTGTAATAAACTCTCTCGGTATGGGAGTTGCTACAACGGTAGTGCTTATCTGCTCAAACATTTTTATTTCACTTCTGAGAAAATTCATTCCCAAGGAAGTCAGAATTGCATCGTACATAGTAATTATATCAAGCTTTGTAACGGCTGTGCAGTTTATTATGCAAGCATATGTACAGTCACTTTACGAGTCGCTCGGACTCTTTATTCCACTTATAGTTGTTAACTGTATTATTCTCGGCAGAGCCGAAGCATTTGCTTCCAGAAACGGAGTATTTGCATCAGCTCTTGACGGAATAACAATGGGTATCGGTTATACTGCAGCGCTGTTTGTGCTTGGCAGTATAAGAGAAATACTCGGCAACGGAACATTTTTCGGAATATCTCTGTTCGGAGAAAACTTTGAGCCTGTAACAATGGTCGCACAGGCGCCGGGAGCGTTTATAATACTCGGTGTTTTAATGGCATTTATAAACTTCCTGTTATCAAAGAAAAAGAATAAGGAGGGAGCAAAATAATGAAAGAAATCCTTATTCTGATGCTTACTGCAATACTTATTGAAAACTACATATTTTCAAGATTTTTAGGTATATGTCCTTTCCTTGGCGTATCGGAAAAGCCCGATACTGCTCTCGGTATGGGCTTTGCGGTAATGTTCGTAATGACACTTTCGAGCGCGGCTACCTATGCTGTATATGAGTATGTGCTCGTCAGATTCCATCTCGAATATCTCGAAACAATTGCATTTATTCTTATAATAGCTGCACTTGTTCAGTTTATTGAGATGTTTCTTAAGAAGTTTATTCCGTCTCTGTACGGAGCTCTCGGTATTTATCTTCCACTTATTACAACAAACTGTGCGGTACTCGGAGCAGTGCTTCTGAATGTACAGAACGGTTATAATTTCATTGAATCTGTTGCTTTCGGTTTTTCGTCTGCGGTGGGATTCACATTGGCGATTGTAATTTTTGCGGGTGTAAGAGCGAGAGTATCTCTTGCAAATCCACCCAAAGCATTCAGGGGAATGCCGATTGCTCTTGTTACTGCAGGACTTATAGCAATGGCGTTTTCGGGCTTTTCGGGAATGTCATTCTGAGGAGGGTGTATGATGAATAATTTGACTAATGTTTTGTATGCCCTTGTATTCTTCGCACTCTTAGGCGGCTTGTTTGGATTTTTGCTTGCACTTGCCGCAAAGGCGTTTGCCGTAAAGGTTGACCCAAGAGTTGAAAAGGTTCTTGAAATTCTGCCGGGTGCAAACTGCGGCGGCTGTGGATATGCAGGTTGTAATGCGTTAGCAGAAGCAATAGTAAAGGGCGAAGCAAAGACAAATGCCTGCAGTGCTCTTGGTGATGAAAACATTTCAAAAATTGCCGAGATCGTTGGTGCAAAAGCAGAAAAATCAAAGCGTATGCGTGCACAGGTAATGTGTTCTGGTACATTTAATAAGGCAAAGAAAAAATACATATATAACGGAGCGCACGACTGCAATGCTGCAGTTAAGCTTGGGGGCGGAGATAAGATTTGTCCCAACGGATGTGTCGGACTTGGCTCTTGTGTAAAGGCGTGTGCGTTCGGAGCGATCAGTGTTGTTGACGGTGTGGCGGTTGTTGATGACAGACTTTGTGTTGGCTGCGGACAGTGTCAGAATGCATGTCCCAAGCACATAATCAAACTTATTCCGTTTGATGCACCGTATGTTGTTGCGTGTATGTCAGTAGATAAGGGAGCAGTTACAAGAAGCTACTGCGACTCAGGCTGTATTGCTTGTAAAATATGTGAAAAGAATTGCCCTGCAGGAGCGATTACTGTGAACGAATTCGTGGCATCAATTGATTATGATAAGTGCACGGGATGCGGAATCTGTGCAGAAAAATGTCCGAGAAAAATCATTGATTACAATCTGAAAAAATAAACTATGATCATTTGAATTTCGGGTTGTCACATACTGTGACAGCCCGAAATGCTTGAATATTGAAAGGATATCACTCTATGAGAATGAGAAAAAAGAAGCACGCAGACGAAAGAATAGCGGCGTGCTCGGATATAATGCTGAATTTTGAGGGAGAAGAGGAACTTTTGCCTGACGATCCGTTTCTTAATAATAAGACATTACATATGGAAATTGGTTGCGGCAAGGGAGGCTTTATTTGTGAGCTTGCAAGGCAAAATCCCGATATAAGCTATATAGCAGTAGAAAAAATCTCCAACGTAATAGTGACTGCTCTTGAAAGAGCAAAAGCAGAGGGACTTGAAAATATCCGCTTTATTATGTCGGATGCTGCAAAGGTGTGTGAAAAATTACCGGAGCATTCTATAGGAAGACTGTATCTTAATTTTTCAGACCCCTGGCCTAAAAAAGGCTATGCAAAAAGGAGACTTACTCATAGAGGCTTTCTTGAAAAATACAAGAGAATTCTGAGCCCTGACGGCGCGATTTTCTTTAAAACCGACAACAGAGGACTGTTTGATTTTTCGCTTGAGGAATTTGCAGAAGAAAACTTCAGGCTTGAAGCCCTGACGTATGATTTGCACAACAGCGAATATGCAGTGGGTAACATTATGACCGAATATGAAAAAAACTTCGTGGGTATGGGCATTCCGATAAACAGAGTTGAAGCATATCTTGATAATGGCGATAAATAATAAGACAAACAAAAAATCGGCAACGGAATTCTGTTGCCGATTTTTGTTTTAATTATCTAAGATATTCGCCGAGCTTCTTGCTGATTTCAATGAGGAATTCTTCTGTTCCAACTTTTTTGATGTTGTCAAGAGTTGACATAGCAGCAAGGTCGCCTGTCATAATACCGCTTTCTATTGTATCAATTGTTGCCTTTTCAAGCATATCTGCATAATTGATAAGCTCAGGGAGATTATCAAGCTCTCCGCGCTTTCTGAATGCGCCTGACCAGGCAAATATTGTTGCTACGCTGTTTGTTGAGGTCGGCTCACCTTTTAAGTGCTTGTAGTAGTGACGCTGTACTGTGCCGTGAGCTGCTTCATATTCATAAACACCCTCGGGTGAAACAAGAACAGAAGTCATCATAGCAAGGCTTCCGTAAGCGGTTGCTACCATATCGCTCATTACGTCGCCGTCGTAGTTCTTACAAGCCCATATGTATCCGCCCTCACTTCTGATTACTCTTGCAACCGCATCGTCAATCAGAGTGTAGAAATATTCGATGCCGGCAGCATCAAATTTATCTTTGTATTCCTTTTGAAAGATTTCTGCGAAGATGTCTTTGAAGCGGTGGTCATATTTCTTTGAAATAGTATCCTTTGTTGCAAACCACACATCCTGCTTTGTATCGAGCGCAAAGTTGAAGCAGCTGCGTGCAAAGCTTTCGATAGAGTTGTCGATGTTGTGAAGTCCCTGGATGATTCCCGAAGAGTCCCCAAAGTTATGAATAAGCTCGCGGACTTCGTTTCCGTCTTTGTCTGTGCAGACAAGCTCGCATTTTGATCCGGCGGGAACCTGCATTTCTGTATTTTTATAAACATCACCGTATGCATGACGGGCAATAGTGATGGGCTTTGTCCAGGTGGGGATATAGGGTGTGATGCCCTTTACAAGAATAGGAGTTCTGAAAACAGTACCGTCAAGGATTGCTCTTATTGTGCCGTTGGGGCTTTTCCACATTTCCTTGAGATTATATTCACTCATTCTTGCAGCATTAGGTGTGATAGTTGCACATTTAACTGCAACACCGTATTTTTTTGTAGCCTCTGCAGAGTCTACTGTGACTTTATCATTGGTTTCATTTCTGTATTCAAGACCGAGATCATAATACTCGCTTTTCAAATCAACATAGGGAAGAATAAGTATATCCTTAATCATCTTCCATATGATTCTGGTCATCTCGTCTCCGTCCATTTCAACAAGTGGAGTTTTCATTAAAATCTTATCTGCCATTTTATTTTCCCTTTCTACATACTCTTAATAATCATTTCTCAAACAGTATACCACATAATCTTATAAAATGGAAGAGGTTTTTGCAATTTTTATTTATCAAAATTCAAAAACAAATGGAATTAAAAATTTTCACAAACAAAACTCAAAGGGA
>JAZSET010000082.1:0-8355 GCA_045531795.1 Eubacteriales bacterium
TTTTGGTGCAGGACTTGTCCTGCCTCGTCTCTAACATCTGTGGAGACGGCATTTCCCACTCGCTAGGGCAAGGCAAGAAAACAACTATAAATAAAAACACAAGAGATGTATTTTCTCTTGTGTTTTTATTTACTTATCAAAATCTGTTTATTGTTTCTCCCATACAATACCGGCGTCATCAGAGCATTTTGCTATAACCTTGTCGCCGGATTTTATATCACCTGCAAGCATAGCGTTTGAGAAACTGTCCTCAACCTTTCTCGTAATCGCACGGCGCAGAGGTCTCGCTCCATAAACAGGGTCAAAGCCCTCTTTTGAAAGCATTTTGATTACATCGTCATCAAACTCTGCATCAATTCCGAGAGCCGTAATGCGCGATTTCAACTCACCAATCATAATACCCGTTATTTTTTCAATACTTTCTTCGCTTAACTTGTTGAATATGATAATGTCATCAAGTCTGTTCAGAAATTCGGGCCTGAATGCATTTTTCAGTGTCTTCATTATGTTGTCACGCATATCTGCATCATTTTTGGAGTCAGTTGCGGCAAAGCCCATAGATTTTGGCTGCACAATTGAACTTGCACCAAGATTTGATGTCATTATAATAATCGTGTTCTTGAAGTCAACAACTCTGCCTTGTGAATCTGTCAGAATTCCGTCATCAAGCATCTGAAGCATAATGTTGAAAACGTCGGGATGTGCCTTTTCTATTTCGTCAAAAAGTACAACCGAGTAAGGTCTGCTTCTGACCTTGTCTGTAAGCTGACCGCCCTCGTCATAACCGACATATCCGGGAGGAGAGCCGATTAGCTTCGAAACATTGTGCTTTTCCATATATTCGGACATATCAACCCTGATTATGGCGTTTTCGTCACCGAACATTACCTCGGCAACTGCCTTTGCAAGCTCGGTTTTGCCGACACCTGTAGGACCTAAAAAGATGAATGAGCCAACAGGCCGCTTCGGATCCTTGAGTCCCGTTCTGCCGCGCCTGATTGCGGCAGAAATTGCCTTGACCGCCTCACTCTGACCGATTACGCGCTTTTCAAGTATATCTTCAAGGTGCTTGAGTCTTTCAGACTCTTCACTTATAAGCTTTTTTACGGGAATACCAGTCCAAGAGGTGATAATGTCTGCAATATCCTCGTCATCAATCGCAAGGGAAGTGCCGTTTCTCTCCTTTTCTGCCTCATTTTTCTTGTCTTCTATTTCTTTTTCAATTGAATGAACCTCATCACGAAGAGAGGCTGCTTTTTCAAACTCCTGCGCCTTAACCGCTTCTTCAAGCTCGGCTGTAAGAGATTTTTTCTTTTCTTCAATTTCCTTGATTTCGGGATTTGGCGCTTGTACGGATAATCTCTTTTTTGACATCGCCTCATCAATAAGGTCAATTGCCTTGTCAGGCAGGTATCTTCCGTTAATGTAACGCTTTGAAAGCTTTACAGCAGCATCAATCGCGGAGTCAGTTATTTTCACCTTGTGATGAGCCTCATACTTGTCACGGAGTCCGCACAGAATCTGAATAGAATCCTCCTCGCTCGGCTCGCCTACCATAACCGACTGAAATCTTCTTTCAAGTGCAGCATCTTTTTCAATGTTTTGTCTGTATTCCTTGATTGTGGTTGCACCGATTATCTGGAGCTCACCTCTGGCGAGCACCGGCTTTATCATATTAGCCGCATCAAGAGCGTCATCGCTTCCTGCGCCTGCACCGATAAGAGTGTGAATTTCGTCAATAAAAAGTATGATATTTTTGTTATTTATAGCCTCATCAAGTACGCCCTTGATTCTTTCTTCAAAGTCACCTCTATATTTGCTTCCTGCAAGCATAGATGTAATATCAAGAGAGATAATTACCTTGTCTTTCAGACTTTCGGGAACATTTCCCTCGGCAATTTTTCTTGCAAGGCCCTCAACAACCGCAGTTTTACCTACACCGGGCTCGCCGATAAGGCAGGGATTGTTTTTGGTTCGTCTTGAAAGTATCTGAATAACACGCTCACTTTCACTGTCACGGCCGATAACAGGGTCGATTTTGCCATCTTTTGCATATTTTACAAGGTCGCGGCCAAACTTTTCAAGATTTGTCATTTTACCGCCCGATTTAGTATTGCCCTGACCTCTTGTTCTGATGTCGGGCTCTGCTTTTGTGTCGTTTGGAATACCTCCGGTACTGCTGTTTAAATAATCACAAAGCGTTTCAATAAGCTCGTTTGTTTTAATTCCGAGATTCTGTAAAAGCTTTACCGCAACACAGTCGCTTTCGTTTAAAAGAGCAAGTAAAATGTGCTCGGTTCCTATATATCTCTGTGAAAACTGTGCTGCATAAAGCCCTGATTTTTCGAGAATTCTCTTGAATCTCGGTGTCATACTTGCAGTTGAAAGAGTACCGCTTTCACCGCTGCCTGCAACCTCAACAAGGGCGTTTTTGAATTTATCGAGATCAATACCGGCTTCAGCCAGGTATTTTCCCGCAACACTGTCTTCAACCGAAAGCAGACCTAAAAGCATATGCTCAGTGCCGATATATGAGTGGCCAAGCTCAAGAGCCATACTCATAGCACCGTTTACAGCAGCTTCCGCTTTCTTAGTAAGTCTTATATTCATATTTTTTACCTCCGAAAACTATATCTTTGCGCCTGCAAGCTCCTTTTTGGCAATTTCCGCACGGAGCTTGTCACGGCTCTGCTCGTCAAGCTCTTCTTTTTCATTTTCAAGCATAAGAGTTGCCGGCATTGTGTTTACAAGTATTGCCGAAAGCTTTTTGTCATCGAGATCCTTGATTATTCCGAGATTTGCACCAAGTTTTATGTTTGACCAATGCTTTAAAAGCTCGTCTGAGGAGAGCATATACGCCCATTTGAGAATACCCAGACTGCGTAAAATTTTGTCACGCATTGTATCGGGGTTTGCTTTCAGCAGTCGCTCTCTTGTTTTTCTTTCGCTGTCAATAATTTTTGTAATTACATCAGAGAGCTTTGAAAGTGTTTCCTCTTCTGTTATACCGAGGGTAACACTGTTTGAAATCTGATAAATGTATGCTTTGGACTCGCTTCCCTCACCATAGGTTCCTCTCATTGTGAGCCCTATCTTTTCAAGGGAAGAGATGTAAGACGAAAGCAAGTTTGTGCTTGTCAGCGCCGGGAGAAAGAGCATTACGGAGGCTCTCATTCCCGTACCCAGATTTGTGGGGCAGTGAGTCAGATATCCGAGAGTGTCGCTGTACGCGTAATTAACATTTGCATCAATTCCGTCGTCAATTTTGCACGCATCCTCGTAAGCCTTGTCAAGGGCAAGTCCCGGGTATATTGTCTGTATTCTGATGTGGTCCTCTTCGCATACCATTACAGCGCTCGAAGAAGTATCGTCTATAAGCAGTGCAGACGGAGAAGTCTGTGCTTCAGCTTCACGGCTGATAAAATGCTTTTCAACCAGGGAATGTTTATTCAGAGCATTTTCAGCTTTCAGATCTATAAATCTGAAGCCGGGAAGCGAATTTTTAACCTTTTCGATTATTTCGCAGGCACCTGTTTCATCAAGCATAGGCGAAAAGGGATAATCCTTGATGTTTCGTGCAAATCTTATTCTTGAACTTAAAACAACATCAGTGTCCTTGCCGTTTGTATCAAACCAAGACATGTACTTACCTCCTTATCCCTCTGCCTCAATGGCGCGTATCTGGTCGCGCACCTTGGCAGCATTCTCATATTCTTCATTTTTCACAAGCTCTTCGAGCTTTTTTCTGAGTGACTCCAGTTTGTTGCGCTTGTCATTCTGCTTTTTGTATTTAGAGGGAGCCCTGCCGATGTGAGTAACATTTCCGTGTATTCGTTTGATAGCTCTTTCAAGCTCGTCTTTAAAGGTGTTGTAGCATTCGGGACAGCTTACCTTGCCGTCTTTTATAAAGTCTCTTTCAGTTGATGCACAAAGAGAGCATTTCTTTAGTGTTTTTGGAGTGCTGTCAAGTGTGAATGGCAGACTGAACAGATCGGAAAACAGGGAAGTGGTAGATGGCATTCCGAAATTTGATGCACATTCCTTGCATAAAGCAAGCTCAGTCTTATTGCCGTTTATCGTTTGCGTATAAAATACTGTTGCGTTATTTTTTTTACATTCTGTACAGAGCATAAATTTTACTTCCTTTCATTTAATATATACTGTGGTTATATTCTATTTCATAAGCGAGAGTACAAACTGTCTTATTATGTCGGCTCTCACCGTATTTCTGTAGGGCGAAGCTATTTTCTGCAGCGATGCTGAGGATACACAGGCAGCAACAGATTTCAGAGTTCTTTCATCAATAAAAGAACGTTCATACAGACCGCTTAAAAATGCATATGCACTTCGCTCATCAATTTCATCACCAAGAGCAAATACCGAGTGCATAAGATATGTGTCGGCATGCATCTCTTTTTTGATTATACGAACATATCCGCCGCCGCCGCGACGGCTTTCGATTATGTAGCCTCTTTCCGGAGTAAAGCGGGAAGTGATAACATAGTTTATCTGGCTTGGAGCGCACCCAAGTCTGTTTGCAAGCTCGTTGCGTTTTAAGTCGTAAGAGCCGCCTCCCTCGCTTATCATTTCTTCTATCATTTTTGCGATTGCATCGGATATAAGCATTTATCTTTCTCCTTGTTAAATATTTGCGTTTTTGACCTTTTCTGACCTTACAACTGAATTATAAAGCAAAAGTCAAAGAAAGTCAAAGTCAAAGAAAGTCAAAAATAAGCACTTGCACCGAAAAATATCAGGATTATCTCTTGAAATCTCGTTATTTCTCTTTAATTCTCGCTAAATTGAAAATTTGACTTAAATAAAATGTAGTTTTCAAATTTTACATTTTGCGCATATACTAAATAAGGAAGAGAATGTAAAATAGTCAGCATGTTGCACATAAATTATGGAATTTGTTGTGCGATTTTAACAAAAAACAAGAATTTGGAAAAAGCTTATTGACAATCAGAGAATAGTGTGATATCATATATGCGTGAAGAATTTTGTCTCTAGTATTATCTTTATAAAAATGTTATAGGGAGGAAGCTCGTATGAAGAACGTATATGAAAATCCTGCAGTAGAGGTAATCTACCTCGATGTACTTGATGTACTCTCATATTCTGTCGGTAGTAACATCGATGATGGTGGATTTGACTCCGAAACAGTTGCAAACGGACGTAATCCTATTATCTGGGGTTAATCGCAAGCACATAATATGAGTTTCAGCATACCAAATGCGGTATGCTTTTTCTCGTTGTATAAACATCTGATCCGTCTGTGATGCCAAAAGTATTCCGGACGGATATTTTTTTATGCTCTTGTCATATAATAAAATGTTTACTTTTTATGCTCTGTAAGGACTTGAAATAATTGTCGGATTTTGATATACTGAAATAAAGCACACACCTTGAAAGGCGGTACTTGTCAAGTTATGAAAATGGTAAAGTTGTTTGATATGGAAAAGAAGAGAACAGGCATAATACTTCTTGTGTCTGCAATACTTTGTGTTGCAACTATGGTTTTCTTTTCTTTTGCCCTGCTTGATGAAAGCGATATAGTGCTTGAAAAGAGCAGTGGTGCAAACATGGGTGCTTTTCTCCTTGACCTTGACAAGGCAAACGAAACAACAACAGGTGTACTCAATCCCGATGCCGAAGTCAGGGGTGTGTGGATAGCAACAATTAATAATATTAACTTTCCAAGTAAAAAGGGACTTTCAGAATGGGCACTAAAGAGTGAAATTGACAAAATAATAAAGACCTGCATTGACAATAACCTTAATGCAGTTTTCTTTCAGGTAAGACCGTCTGCCGATGCTCTTTATAATTCACAGATTTTTCCCGTATCCGAATATTTAAGCGGAACGCAGGGCGAAAGCTCGTGCCCTGACTTTGACGTGCTTGCCTATCTTCTTGAAAAAGCGCATTCTGCAGGTATCAAGGTGCACGCCTGGGTAAATCCGCTGCGAGTGACCTATGGCTCTGCACAAAACCCTGCCCACAATACCGAAATGCTTGCAAAGGATCATCCGGCACGCAAAAATCCTGAATATACAGTAGCTTATGCAGACGGAAAGCTCTATTTTAACGCAGGAATTCCTGAGGTCAGAGAGCTTGTGTGCGATGGAGTCCGAGAAATTGCAGAAAATTATGATGTTGACTCAATAGTGTTTGATGACTATTTTTATCCCTACAGTGTAACTGTAAATGGCAAAAAAGCTACTTTTGATGACAGTGACGCATATAAAAAGTATTCAGACGGCGAAAGCCTTGATGAGTGGCGGCGCGCGAATATAAATACCCTTGTCAGAGATTGTTATGACACAATAAAAGAAGTAGACAGTGAAATGCTTTTTGGCATTTCTCCCTTTGGCATATGGCAGAATGACAACGGAACAAACGGCGGCAGCGATACACGCGGACTTGAAGCCTATAATGAACTCTACTGTGATGCCAGAGCATTTATAGAGGGCGGATATGTTGATTATATAGCACCTCAGCTTTATTGGAGCTTTACAAACAGTGCGGCGCGATACGATACCCTCGTAAGATGGTGGAACGCACTTTGTGACGGTACGGGAGTTGACCTTTTAATAAGTCACGGTGCATACAGATACTCGGAGGGCTGGGGCAAGGACAGCAGAGAAATACAAAACCAGATAGAATTTGCAAGAAGCGAAATTTCCTATAAAGGAAGCATACTTTACGGATATGCAGATTTATTAAAAAATACAAACGGACTTGCCGATGAGGTAAAGGCTGCTTTTTCAAATGAAATTATCTATACATCTGCCGTATCAAATGAAAAGGGAATCAGCTTTAACAGCCCGCAAAACGGCGCAACAATTAGCGGGATTGACACAACATACCTGCTCGGAGCAAGTGACCCGCTTTACCCGGTGTATTATAATGGACAAAAACTTTCCCGCACAAAAAGTGGTTATTTCAGTCTGATGCTTGATTTAAAAAAGGGTAAGAATGAATTTCTGTTTAATCAGAACGGCAAGGATTATACATACACAATATATAACGGAACAAATCAGAGCTCTGCATCCACAAATACAGCTCCTGAATATAAGATTATGGACAAATACGAGATAATTCCCGTAAGTCCAAGGACGGACTTGTTCTTAAGTTCGTCTGAGACAGTGAATATAACCGTAAAAGCACCCGCCAACTCGACAGTTACGGCATATCTCGGCAAAAACAGCGTAAAACTGACTCCGACGGAAAAATCGCCAGGGAAAGACAAGCTCTATGAGATGACCTATTCATCAAGCCTTGTCCTGCCAAAAACAGAGGGCGGTGAAATACTTGAGCTTGGCAGACTCAGAATTGTAGCAACAAGTAAAGATGAAAGCTGCGAAATAAGCCCGTGCGAAGTCCGAGTGGGAAACAATGGTGCTGTTATTCCAATTGAAGTGACGGCAGACAGAACGGGACTGAAAATTGCCCCTGACAGCTATTATTATGATGACTTCACTACGCAGGCAAAGGGAATGAGAGACAACGCAGTAAGGCTTGAAGACGGATACTATCTGCTCAGAGTGGGAGGCTATGTAAAGGCGGAGGATGCAACAGAGTTAACAGAAATTGTACCTATAGCCAAGGTAGGCTCTGCAAAGGTTGTCTCTGATGAGAGTGCAACTGAAATATACATAGATACGGATGTAAAAATCCCGATGAACGGCAGAGTAGAGGACGGGTATTTCATACTCAATCTTTATAATGTTGATACTGCAACAGTAAGCACCCCTGAACTTTCCCAAAATCCGCTTTTTGAAAGCGTAAAGTACGAATTAAGTACAAAAAAGAATTGTTTCAGATATCATTTCAAGCTAAAAGACCCGGACGCCTTTTACGGCTTTGAGTTTTCGTATTCAGACACGCAAAGTATTGTGACTCTGAGAAATCAGCCGAAACATGCAAAAGGCGAAAAGCCCCTGCAGGGAAAGACCATAGTCCTTGATGCGGGACACGGCGGTTATGATATGGGAGCACTCGGTGCTGACATAGATTACAGTGAAGCTCAGATAAACCTCAGAATTGTAAATTCTGCAAAGGACAAACTTGAAAAGCTCGGTGCAAATGTAGTTCTGACTCGCACAGATGACAGCTATGTCGCACTTACAGACAGAATGAATTTCGTTGAGGAGCTTTCTCCCGACCTTTTAATATCAGTTCATCAGAACTCTATGGAATACAATGTTGATGTAACAAAAATCAGAGGAATAATGTCGCTTTATTGGGAGTATGCCGGAAAGAGACTTTCAAATATTATGTCTGATACAATCGGGGGAGCTGTCGGAAGATATAACAGAGGCTCAGACAAACAAAGACTTGCAATGGTAAGAT
>JAZSET010000166.1:0-6527 GCA_045531795.1 Eubacteriales bacterium
CTTTCGCACCCCCGCTTTTCATTTCCAAGGTGCACAAGGGCGTAGCCCTTGACCAAAACGCGCGTGAGGTTTGATTAAATTCGAAATCTCCGCCCGTACACCGACATCAGAGTACGAGTAGAGAAGCGCATAATCACATACCGATAGGGGCAATTTATTATTCCGCCCGTCAAACCGCATCTATGTCGGTAATGGCTTTTTCCTGCACCGATAAATTATAAAAACTACTTGAAATTGCAGATGAACTGTGATACAATGAGTTAAGCGGCAGAGCCTCATAGGCTTATGCTAAAATAAATGGGTGGAAACATCCGTTTAATAAAAAAAGACAGTTCGTAACCATCCTGTCTATAAACAAAACTAAGGAGGGAAGTCCTTTTTCAAGGCAAATCTATGAAAAAAATCAACAATACTTTAACCTTTATTAAAAATTCACTGAATGAAGTGCCGACACTGCTTGTGGTATTTATTGCAATGACACTGTTTACAATGAACATTCTTGCAAACAAAAATATTGCCATAGGCTCAGATTTTCTGGCACTTGACACGGGAACAACCATATCGTGGATAGTGTTTCTGACACTTGACATTATAACAAAGCAAAAAGGCGCAAAAACGGCGAATGTTATTTCGGTAGTATGCTGTTTACTCAATCTCTTTTTCTGCTTTTTATTGTTTGTCGGAAGTAAAGTTCCCGGATATTGGGCAGAGTCGTACACTTTTGCTGAGCAGGCCCATATAATAAATCTGACACTTAACAACACTGTCGGGGGAACGTGGTATGTAGTGGCAATGAGTGCACTTTCCTTTGTTGTCGCGGCATTTGTAAACAACTATGCTTTTCAGTTTATCGGGTTGATTATCCCCCAAAAAGCAAAAGGAAGTGTGGGATTTTTTATTCAGAGCCTTGTGTCAACGCTCATAGGTCAGTTTGTGGATAATATGCTGTTTTCGCTCACAGTCGGCCATTTCTTCTTCGGCTGGACACTGATTCAGTGTATAGGCTGTGCTCTTTTCACGATGACGGTGGAACTGCTCATACAGATTGTCTTTACTCCTATTGCATATAAACTGATCAGCAAAAGAAAAGCATATTGAAAGAAATGCCGTTCACAATTGGAGCCAGGGATTTGAGTCAAAGCGCGTAGCTTCATTTCACGCAGAAAATCCCTTTGTGATGTTTTTTGACAAGGGTGAAGAATAGCCAAAAGTGTTTTTGGAATCTTGAGATCGTAGGGCGGGGGCTTGCTCCCGCCGTTTCGTTATTTCAGTAGTATAATATCCTCCCCTACGGGAGCAAGGATACTATATCAAACCCCATTTTCGCACGAAAAAAGCACCCATTTCGGGTGCTTTTTCGTGGCGGAGAAGGAGAGATGTTGAACAAGCCTTTGCAGGCAAAGGCTACAAAGTGCGTATCATTTGCAAAAAAAACAAAGTCTCAGTTGCACTTTGAATGAGTTCTTCTCAAACCCCATTCTCAGCAAAAAAGGAACAGTCCACACGGACTGTTCCTTTTTTGGCGGAGAAGGAGAGATTTGAACTCTCGCGCCGGTAAACCCGACCTACACCCTTAGCAGGGGCGCCTCTTCGGCCTCTTGAGTACTTCTCCGAATTCCTTATATATAAACAGACGGCTTTCGCCGTTCTGTTATTTGCGTTATGGCGGAGAGGAAGGGATTCGAACCCTTGTGGGCTTGCACCCAAACGGTTTTCAAGACCGCCTCGTTATGACCACTTCGATACCTCTCCGTATTATCGCATAAGACTATTATGCCATTAGCGACGATAATTATGATACCATAAAATTTTACCCTTGTCAATACTTTTTTTGTTTTTTTATGTTTTTATTTATTATCTTTTACCCTTTCTTCGTTATTTTATGTCCAATTTGCTTTGCCTCCACCATTATTTAGTCTTTTTTACACAAAATTTGGATTTTTTTCTTTTACCTATTGATTTTTTTCTTTTATTGTGCTAAAATAGTTGTACTGTGTAAAAATTTAAACACTATTATACCATCTCGGAGGATTTATAAAATGGAAATCGTAATGACAGTTTTAGGCGTTATTCTTTTAATCGCCGCTTTATTCCTTATAATTGCAGTACTTATGCAGAACAGCAAGTCACACAAGCTTTCAGGTACAATTGCAGGCGGTGCTGAAACATTCTTCGGCAAGACCAAGGGCGCAACAATTGACAAGAAGCTCAACACACTTACAGCAATCGTTGCTGTTATCTTCGTTGTACTCGTTGCTGTTATGTATATCATTCAGCCCGATCTTCCCACAACAATTCCTGAAAATGTTGTTGTTGAAGATACAGTAGCTGATTCTGACGCAGTTGAATCTGATGCAGTAGAATCTGCTGATGTTGAATCAGAAACAGAACCGGTTGACGTTGAATCTGCTGAAATCGAAGAATAATCTTAATTATCAGAAATTTCTGATAATCGGTTGACAGTTGGGAATAATAATAGCACATACGCCGCCCCCGCTAAACGGAGGCGGCGTATTTTCAAAATATACAAGGATTTAAGTTAATGAAAAAGAAAAATAATGGCAGAAAATTTGCAAAAAAACGCAATATGAAACAACGTGCCGACAGAAAAAAAGTCAGCCGTGCGATAAACGGTGTCAAATCAAAAAGAGACAAGAGAAGCCGTATTTTTTACACCGGCAAGTTTACCCTTACCCGCAGGGACTTTGGCTTTGTGTCGTGTACTGAGTTTGACGATGACATATTTATACCCGCAGGTGCCACAATGGGCGCTCTCAGCGGAGACGAGGTCAGGTTTATCATAAAGCATCAGACTCCGCACGGAAGACTTGACGGTGAAATTACAGAGATTATCCGTCGTAATGATGCTCCCGTTATCGGCAAGCTTTTGCCCGGCAGACACTATGTCCGCCGTGGTGGCAGCAGTGTCAGAGTTGACTCGTTTGAGTTTATCCCCGATGAAAAAAGCCACGTACCCTTTAATGTAAGAATTTCAAGAAAGGCTGCGGGCGAGGCAGCCCTTTATGACCGTGTTGCTATAAAAATACTTGAATATCCAAAAAGAGGAAGCGAAGCCGTTGGCAGGGTAGAGCATATTTTCGGAAAGGCAGATACGATTGAGTCTGCAGTAGAGGCAATTCTCTACAGCAGCGGTGTAATGCGTGAGTTTTCGCCCGCTGTTCTTGCAGAAGCCGAGGCTATGTCAGGCTTTGATGGCGACATATGTGAAAGGCTCGATTTGCGCGCGGAAACTGTTTTCACGATTGACAGTGCAACTGCCCGCGATCTTGATGACGCCATTTCAGTAAAAAAACTTGACGACGGCTATGAGCTCGGCGTTCACATAGCCGATGTAGCGCACTATGTGAAAGCAAATACCTCCATTGACCGCGAGGCGCGGGCGCGAGGAAACAGTGTATATTTCCCGTCAGGCGTTATTCCGATGCTTCCAAAGGCGCTGTCAAACGGCTACTGCTCACTTAACAGAGACAGTGACAAGCTCACTCTTTCTGCGATAATAAAGCTCGATAACAAGGGAGAAATACTCTCCTGCAAAATAGCAGAAAGTGTGATTTCAAGTGCCGCGCGCGGAGTCTACAGTGAGCTTAATAAAGTACTTGACAAAACTGCCGATGCCGACACAAAGAAAAAGTACCCGCCTGAAGTTATAAAAATGCTGAAAGTGGCAGTAAAACTGTATGGTATACTGAAAAAGCGCTCCGACAAGCGCGGTTGCTTTGAGCTTGAATCAACCGAAGCGGAAATTGTACTTGATGAAAACGGAAATCCCACAGATATTGTAAGGGTAGACAGGGGACTTACCGAAAGGCTTATTGAGCAGTTTATGCTTTGTGCAAACGAAGCCGTTTCAAGGCTTGTATGCGCAAAGGGACTTTTGGGTGTATACAGAGTCCACGAAAGCCCTGATAGTGACAAGGCAAGCTCGCTTATAAGCTATGCCGGCAGTATCGGAATTGATGTTAAAGAGCTGAAACTTTCACCCGACAGGCTTTCACCTGCCGATATACAGAAGCTTCTTGCGAAAGGTGCGGAAAAGGGACTTTCAAGAGCCCTCTCGCCCGTACTTCTCAGAAGCCTTATGAAAGCCCGCTACGACACAAAGCCACTCGGACACTTCGGACTTGCTCTTGACTTCTATTCTCACTTTACCTCTCCCATAAGGCGGTACAGTGACCTTATTCTCCACAGATATTTAAAGGAAGCAATAAAAAACGGTGTCAGCCTTGTTTATAATAAAGGCGATGTCTGCGACAAGACGGCTACACCCTTTAATGCCGACACATTGTCTGCCTGCGAGAGTGCAAACGAGGGAGAAGTCAGAGCGATTTTTGCCGAGCGTGATATAGTTGATGTGTACAAGGCTCACTTTATGAAAAATCAGATTGGAAACGAGTTTGAGGGAATAATCGTCTCTGTCACGGCATTTGGTTTCTTTGTGGAGCTTGACAACACCTGCGAGGGACTTGTGCATATAAGCAGTCTCAGTGACGACTACTATTTTCTCGAAGACGAAATGAGACTTGTCGGTGCATATAACAGCTTTTCAGTAGGCGACAGAGTAAAGGTCACACTTACAGATATTGATTTGTCAACGGGAAAACTCGGATTTGAACTTGTGTCTGATGAGGAATGCGATTGACAAAAAAAGTATGCAGTGATATAATTAAAATGGAATGAAATTTTGCATTTTGGGGAAATGAAATGAAAAAAGATGTAATTGTAAAAATAAAAGTAAAAAACGAGGACTCATTTGACTTGAAGCCTTTCGCCTCTGCAAAAGAAAGTGATCCTGACGATGATGTTTATGACGACTTTGAAGAAGACGATGAAGTCGGCACAAGTGATATTAAAACAGAGGCTTTTCCCGAAGAGGGGATTGAAATCATCACCGAGGGAACTATCGGTTATAACGACTCAAGACTTGAACTTAAGTATCTTGAAACCGATGAAAGTGACCTTGGAAATGAACAGACTACCGTCTCCTTTAATGTGGCAGAGCCATCTGTTGTCACAATGGAGAGAAACGGCGTGTGCAGAACTGCAATGGTGTTTGAAGCCGGCAGGCGTTACATAAGCGTCTATGATGTGGGCGGTATGGTGCTGGAGCTTGTTGTGCGTACCTTTGAGCTTGAAAACAAGCTCTCTGAGGGTGGCGGAAGCCTTATGCTCGGCTACACCCTGGAAAATGGCGGAGTTACAGTTTCAAGAGTAAAAATGAATATAGAAGTGAGACTTAAATAATGGCAGATAAGAAAACTGTCCCGGGTGCGGATTTTATAAAGGAAGAATTAAAAAACGGTCTTTCGGGAGTCTACTTTTTCTATGGAGACGAGGATTATTTAAAGCAGTATTATCTCCATGCGATTGAAGAAAAGGTTGTCGGTGACCGTCAGAATATGAATTTTATAAGGCTCACGGATGACGAGTTTTCATCTGACGCACTTGAAGAAGCGTTGTCTGCGCCTGTAATGCCCGATTTTATGTCCCTGGCGGAGGGAGAAGAAAGCCGTAGACTCGTGGAGCTTTACGAGGTGGCGTTCAAGTCACTGAAGACGGGCGAGCTTACAAAGACTGTAAAACTTTTAAAGGAAAAGCCCGACGAAGATACTGTTGTTGTCATATATTCCACATCAGCAGAGCTTCCCGAGGACTCAAAGCCTCACAAAAGCATAATAAATGAGCTTTCAAAGGTGTCAAAGCCCGTATGCTTTCCGTATGAGAGTGACGCAAAGCTTTGCTCATGGATGATAAAAATAGCTGCAAAAAGCAAGGTAAGACTTGAAGCGGATCTCGGAAGACGGCTGATCGGGAGACTCGGACACAATATGCTCGTTTTGAAAAACGAGCTTGAAAAGCTTATAGCCTATGCTTTGAGCGAGGGCAGAAGCACCATAGTATATGAGGATATGGAAAAGGTGTGTGTAAAAAACAAGGAGATATCCCCGTTTGATTTTTCAAATGCGCTGATGCGCCGTGATGCAGGTACTGCTTTTTATATTTTTGAGGATATGAAAACAAGTGGCGTTGAGCCTGTTATAATATTGTCGATATTCTTTAAAGAAATCCTTAATCTTATCAAGGTGAGGGACTGCATGGACAAGTCGATGACACGAAGTGAGACGGCAAAAATTTGCGAAATGCACGAATACAGGATAAAACTTTATATGGAAGCATTAAAGGATACCGATTCGGCAAAGCTTAACAGAATCGCCGAGGCCGCAGCCAAAGCGGATCTCGAACTCAAGACCTCATATTCAGACGGCTATGCTATAATAGAAAAACTTATATGCACACTTTGCATTTGATAATCGGGTATGAGCGAGGCTGATATTATGGAAAAACTGAAAATACCGTACCCTGTACTTGTAGAGGGTAAATATGATAAACCAGGGGTGTAACCCCTGGACCCGTAACGCGTGTGAGGTCTGATAAAAATTATAATCTTCACTCGTACTCTGCTGTATGCAAAAAATGTAGGTGAAAAAGCAAAATGGAAAAACTGAAAA
>JAZSET010000033.1:0-3416 GCA_045531795.1 Eubacteriales bacterium
AATATCGGTATCACCAAGCCATTTATTATATATTTCCGTGTAGTCAACACATTGTATTTCTGCCAGCTTTGCAAAACAGTTTTCTCTTATAACGCTATCGCCAACACCAAGCAATTTATACACATCAGACTGTCCGATAGCAGTATATAAATCCTCAAATGTTATGTCGGGATTTATCAAAGAGCCTGCGCCGTCTGCCGAATGTTCTTTCATATACCAATCACCGACTTTTGTACTCATATCAACTGTTTCGGGTATCGGCTCAAAAATATCCGACTCCTGTTCGGGAGCAGCCGGAACAACTGTGCCATTTCTCATTATTTCAGAGGGCTTTTCGCCGGAAAGAGGTTTGATAGCTTCCACATAATCACAAGCATAATACGCATTTCTGTTAAGCTGTCTTTGCCAAGCGTTGGCTTTTGGCGACCAACGGAAACCGTTGCTTTTTAATTGCTCTCGCACTTCTGCAGAAGGCTTATCATCAAAAAGTATCTGCAATCGGTTTTCTGCTTTGTTAGCTTCAACCGTTCCGCCGTCAAACTCCCAACCCGGAAATGTTGTTAATGCCTTTTTCTCTAATTCCTCAATACGCTTTTTAACTCTGCTTATTTCAGCGTTATTATTTGTAAGGGTGTAAGAAGCAAAAGGCTTATCTTCCAAGTGCCAGCTTTGCGCCATATCACTTTTTATCTTTTCCATTTCCTCCGGCGCAAGAATAGTACAGCCGTCAAGTGTCTTATGCTTTCTGTAATAAGCATTTATATCTTTCATCATTTGCTGTGCTGCCTGTAAGTGCTCCAGCTTATCTTTGAGTTTTGCAATGGCCTGCGGATCGTCTGCACTTATGCCGCCCATGCCCGTACTCCTTATCTTATCGAGAAGCCCCTCAATGTATTGCCATTCCTCCATATTTCGGTCTCTTGCTGCGTTTTGCTTTATCTTTTTACCAACGGGGAAATTTGAAGCTCCTGCAATCATAACAGACGGACAGCGCATTTCAATTTCAAAACCTTTATTTATATTTTCTGCGAGCTTTCGGGCGTAGGTGTCAAGAAGTCTATCAATTTTATCGTGATATTGCTTATCTACACGCTTTTTCTGTTTATCTGCAATTTCTACTGCCGCGTCAACTTTTGCCCTGTATGCTGCCGTTTCGCTTCCCGGTACATAGTCTGAAAAGCTATACATCATTTTTGCGTGCTTTGCTGCTGACTCATTTATGGTGTAGTAATGTACCTTTGTAGGCTCAATATCAGGAGAAGATTTTTTCACAATATCGCCGTGTGCGTTTATTTCATATCCCTGTACCGTTGCTGCACTTTTTGTACCCTCTGAAATTTCGCCCTTTGCATTAATATCCGCATCTGCCAAAGTCTGCAAAGTATCTTTTACTGCGTCTTTGATTTCCTCCTGTTTTTCAGGTGGTAATTTGCTCATAACCGATTCTTTACTCTTTTCCTGTTCTTTTTCAAGCGCAATCAAATTTTCCTCAATCTCGTCTATGAGTTCAGCAGAGGTTTTTTGAATTGTAGATAAAGAGGCTTTAAGCTCCGGCATTTCTTTATCCTTGCTCCAACTTGCAATATATGGGAATGACGATTCTCCCGTTTCAATACCGAAATGTTTACATACAACAAAGGCCACACTTTCAGCTTCAACCTCACGCATACGCCTTGTTTTCTTTTCTTCGGGAGGAAGCAACGCCAATTCCTCAATCGTGTAATTATGGAGCTTTGCGTGAGATATTTCGTGTACTGCTGCCGCAATGGTTTCTATCTCTGACATATCATTTCTGACAGTTATTTTTGCGTCCTCTCCATAATGACAATATCCCTGTGCCGTATCTCCCGGTTCAAACTCTATGAGTTCAATGGGGAACGGAGATATTTTCTTTAATACCGACCAAAATTCTTCGTAGTTTTCAACCGTTCCTACAAGCTCGCCGCCGCCCAATTCAGGAAGAGGCTCACCGTCTGTCTGCGAAATATCATAAACAGGAGCAGCCTTAAATGCAGGGACAGTAATTTCTTTTTCTTTTGTTACGGGGTTTCCGTCGCCGTCTCTGATTATTTCGCCGTTTCCGTCTCTTTGTATTTCATCAATCTTTGTCTTATACGGAGCAGGGGCAAATATCTTTATAGCTTTTTCGCCCTCTTTTACATAACGGTTAAGGTCTTTCCAAGCATTAAATCCCGCAATATATGAAGCATTAGGCAACTGGTGAAGAATAAGCATTGTATTACGGAAACTGTATTTATGAAATACAGCCATTGCCGACAAGTACCGTTTATAGTTTTCGCTTTCAAAAACATTTGTTAATTCCTGCTCTAAAATCCCTGTAAGTTTTTCAACTCGTTCTTTTGTATTTTCGTCTTTGCCAAACTCTATGAGATTATCAAGCGAATGTGTTTTAGTGTTTTCAGCCATATAATCAACCTCCTTAATAAGTTCTGATAATGGTTGTTCCCAAACCTCACCAAAGGCCCGGACAACCGTATTTTTATTTGCTCCGTTTTCTGCAAACATTTCCAAAGTATCAAAGCCCTTTTCAAACATTGGTATTATCGTAGTGGGAATGTTCGGAGAAAAATGGATAATGCCGTTTTGGTATTCTTTACCCGTTCCTATCCAACCACGAATAAAACTGTCAAAGGCTTCATCAATATTTGCGTCTGCGTGTTCTGCTGCGTGAGATGATTTAATTTGCTGCCGTGAATACTGATAACCTAAAATTAAAGTGCCTGTTTGCGGATTGAACATAAACCTGCGATTTTCAATTTGTTGCATATCAAAAGAAAAGGAATTTGTATCAATCCGCATAACAGACTTAACAATATCAAGATATTGCTTTGCCAATCGGTATTACCTTATCTGGCTTCTTTATCGCCTTTGAAAATATCCTGTTGCTCGCTTGAAATACAAGGGTATTTTCTCACAAGCTCGGTTATCATTTTATTTATTCCGCGCATAAACTCTTTCGGACTCGCTTTACCTTTTGTAATCAAAGTAAGCTGATTTTCCCATTCCGCAGTTAAAGAGGCAGATATAAGGGTATCGGGCAGAACGGAAATAAGGAGCGTTCCGTTTTGTGTAGGAATAATATTTTTCCCTTTGCGCTCGGCAAAACCTGTCTGCACCAGCTTTTCAATTATGCCGGCTCTTGTTGCCGGAGTTCCCAAGCCTTTACGTTCCGCTTCGTCCGTAATCTCTTTGCTGCCTGCCGTTTCCATTGCAGAAAGTAAAGTATCTTCTGTGTACGGTTTAGGAGGTGATGTGAATTTTTCTGTGATTTCAGCCCTTATGCCTGCATGGGTCTGTCCTTTGTAAAAGTCGGGTATCTGTTCGCCGTCCTCATTGTCTGCCGGCTTACAAAGCAATCTTTCAATCGCTTTATATCCGAGAGAAACAACCAATTT
>JAZSET010000088.1:0-24541 GCA_045531795.1 Eubacteriales bacterium
ACTGCCTTGCAAACCAACAAACCACACTCGATTTTCAAAAGTTTGATTTAATGCTTTCAAAAACAGGTCTATCCAAGTTTTAATATCTATCACAGAAGCACCTCATAAATATGAACTATTTCTTTTTAAGCACAATCGCAACAAAGTTCAAATATTTTCCGCCGCCAGCATTCATTGCTTTTCTATCCCCGACAGCATATTCGTTTTCCTGCATAAGCCAATCGTTCCAACATTCTTCATTGCTTTCCATTTCTTTTATAGAAATGACTTCTGCATTTTGCGAAGCGCTAACGATTTTTGTCCAATAATCAATATCGTGTATGTAATCAAGTTGTTCTGGTGTCCAAGACAACAACAGTTCTTTCGGTAAGTTATCGTGGCAATCCTTTTTCATACCAGGTACAGTAATATAAATATAGCCACCGCTTTTTACAAAGGGCAAAAGTTTATCATCAAGATAACGAGTGTCCCGTCCAAAATAATTATAAGAGTCCGTACTAACAACAGCATCAAAAAAATCTTTTTCAAAAGGCAAATCAGTGGCATCTGCTTTGACAGGGATAATTTGTTCTTCGCAAAGTCCCATCGTTTCAAAAAATCGAGCATTCTCGTAAGGGTCGCTCCATAAATCTGCGGCATATACCTTAAAGCCATATTCTTTTGCGAGAAACACACTGGTCAAACCTTGACCACTTCCCAAATCACATACGACTGCACCATCTTTGATTTTATGCCCCATTAAAAGTTCTTCTTCTAATTTTAACGGATTAGGTCCCATTATTTTCTTCATTAAGTCAGGGGTTTGATATTTTTCGCTTTTAATATAATTCATTAGAATTTTTCCTTTCTTTCAAGTCCACAAGCGGAGCAATACAGCATTACAAGTCCTGCACTTAATAATGCACCTCCAACGATATCAGTAAACCAATGCACACCCGAAACAAGTCTGCCAATTACCATAAAAACAATAAATGTGGTAATCACAGACGCAACCAACCGTTTGAGAATACCGTTCTTGATACGGGCATTAAACTGCATTATAGCAGTCGGCATTACGCACATTACGAGCATTGTTGTTGACGATGGATAAGATGCTTCTAAATATCCGTTAATGAGTATTGGTCTGTAATTTATAACAAACGTTTCAAAGAGGATATATGCCACCATCACGACAATATAAAATCCGCCAAGAACAAGGATACTGTAATCAACTCGCAGGATGTGCTTTCTTTTAATCCACTCACAAAGTCCGAGGATGCCAAATCCCATCGCAAACATAAGCGGCACCAGACCCAGCCAATCCGTGATAGTATATAGGGTCATATTCACACCTGTAAGGTTATGCACGAACTGGTTAATCATTGCAAACCCAACGGTTGATTCTCTCGGGCCGATTGCTTGCACATCAATAAATTGGATTGCCAATGTCCATAACAAAAATGCCACAAGCAGACATATTGCAAATAACAAGTTTCTTCTGTGTTCTTTTTTCATTTTGTTAAACCTCTCTTTTTTGTATTTGGCTCTCGCCTAAACACATTTTAAGAGAAGGTATGAGCAATCACAAGAAACGGGGTGTCACAACGATGATACTTTTCGTATCATTGCCATTTAATAAGCATTAACACCTTTATTGCCAAGAAGATAAATAGAAAGATGGCAGCATACGGTTGTGAACTAATGATAAAGAGAAGTGCCCCGATTGCATTTAATAATAATGACACTTTGCTTTTGTTTCTCACCCAAAATACTTGGTTGCAATTTTGCAGAGCAAGGGTCAAAATCCCCAATACTATAATTCCAATTACAGCAACAAAATAAGCCGCCCTCAAATAGGGTGCAATTTCATTAAGGGAGAAAATGGATACTTCCTGTAACATTCCATCTACTTTCTGTCCAAAGAACGGCAGGAAGAAGAACATTGCGATACTGCAATCGAGCAACCCAAATACCAAGTCACGAAAATGTTTTTCTTTTTGCTTGGTATCTTCTTCTGCAATGGTCAGCAATTCATCACCAGATAGCAGTTCATCAATTGTTATCCCGAAAAACTTTGCAATTGCTTTCAAAGAATCTATATTAGGGTACCCTCTGCCTGACTCCCATTTTGAAATTGCAGTTCGGGACACAAAACGAGCCTCTGCAAGTTCTTGCTGTGTAACTTCTTTTTGCTTTCGGAGTTCCTGTAATTTTTCGTTAAATTCCATAATATCTGCTCTTTCCGAAAATAACCACTATACGGTAAATTCAAGTTTATCGAACTCATTATATCATAAAAATTGAGAACCCACAGCAAGAAGATTCTGCTGTGGGTTCGTTGTTTTTGTTTGGTTTTCAGCAGAGCATCTATATTGCTTCTGATAGTGTTTTTTAGGCTACTTGCGTCAAATTTGCGTCAAAAATCATTTTCCTCTGAGCCTAAAACCTCGAAAACCCTTGAAATACAAGGCTTTTCGGTGTTTTGAGATTATTCCCACTCTATTGTGCCGATAGGCTTGGGTGTGAGGTCTAAAAGTACACGGTTGATTCCTTCTACTTCACGGGTGATACGTTCTGTTATTTTGTGAAGCACATCATAGGGGATTTCCTCTATTGTTGCTGTCATTGCGTCTACTGTATTTACGGCACGGATTATTGCAGGCCAGCCCTCGTATCTCTTGCCGTCTCTTACGCCTACGCTCTTGAAGTCGGGTACTGCAATAAAATACTGCCATACCTTTGCTGCAAGTCCGCAGTTATCAAATTCTTCTCTGAGGATTGCGTCTGCTTCTCTGAGAGCGTGGAGTCTGTCGCGGGTGTTTGCACCAAGGCATCTTACGCCAAGTCCCGGTCCCGGGAACGGCTGTCTGTCTACCATTCCGGCAGGAAGTCCCAACGCCTTACCTACTACTCTTACTTCATCTTTATAAAGAAGTCTTACGGGCTCAACGAGTTCCATTTTCATATCTTCGGGAAGTCCGCCAACGTTATGGTGAGCCTTTACGCCGTCGCTTTCGAGAATATCGGGGTAAATTGTACCCTGTGCAAGAAAGTCGATTCCCTCGAGTTTGCGCGCTTCTTCGTTGAACACCTCGATAAACTCACCGCCGATGATTTTACGCTTCTTTTCAGGTTCGCTTACATCTACAAGCTTATCAAGGAAGCGGTCTGTTGCGTCTATATAAATGAGGTTTGCGTCAAGTCCATTTTTGAAAACCTCGATTACCTGCTCGCTTTCGCCCTTACGCATAAGTCCGTGATTTACGTGTACGCAGTAGAGCTGCTTACCTATTGCCTTTATAAGAAGAGCCGCTACTACTGATGAGTCAACTCCTCCTGAAAGTGCCAAAAGCACCTTCTTATCTCCAACCTGCTCGCGTACTTCCTTTATCTGTTCTTCGATAAAGGCATCTGCCAGAGCTTTTGTTGTAATTCTTTCCATATTATCGGGTCTTTTATTACTGAGCATATATTACCTTTCCTTTCAAGAAAACCAAGTCACAAAATCAGTCAGTGTAGTTATCGAAATATCCCTGAACAAGTACAACGGGTGTTCCCTTGTCGCCCGAGCCGCTTGTAAGGTCGCAAAGCGAGCCGATAAGGTCTGTAAGCTGACGGGGAGTTGTTCCCTGCGATACCATATTGCCGACAAGATTGCCGTCTTTCTTACGGATGCTTTCGGAGATTGCCGCCTTGAGCGCTTCTCCCGACAAATCTTTATAATCATTATCCGCAAGGTACTTGAGCTTTAATTCGTTAGGTGTACCGATAAGGCCGTCTGTAAATGCAGGTGATACAACCGGGTCTGCAAGCTCCCAGATTTTACCCTGAGGATCCTTGAACGCACCGTCACCGTAAACCATTACTTCTACATTTTTACCTGTTGCCTTGAGTATTCTCGCCTGAATATCAAGTACAAGATCCTTACATTCCTTCGGGAAAAGCTTTACTGATTCTTCGGTTGACTTGTTTGAACCGAGAAGACCGTACTTTTCATTATATCCACTTCCGTTTATGGGAGCATTCATTATATCATCAAGTCCGCAGACAACCTTTGCGCCTGCCTCTTTGAGTATGCGCTTTGTACGTGCACGGGTGTGAATATCGCAGTTGATGATGCAGTCGGCATAATCAAGAATCGCCTTTGCCTGATTAGCAAATATTATCTCAACCTCTGCACCGCTCTCGCGAACAAGGTCACCGTAGTATTCAACATAGTCAACGCCGGTGAACGGGTGCTTGTTTACACCGAAATAGCGTCTGTATTCTTCAAGCGAGAGTACGTCTGAATAAGGATTGATTCCCGCAGCATCTATTTTATCAATGCTTACAAGCTCATTTCCTACCTCATCGGACGGATAGCTTAACATAAGCACAACCTTTTTTGCGCCCTTTGCGATACCTCTGAGACAGATAGCAAAACGGTTACGGGAAAGTATCGGGAAAATAACACCGACAGTGCCGCCGCCAAGCTTAGCCTTAACATCTGCGGCAATATTGTCAACAGTTGCATAGTTGCCCTGACTACGTGCCACAATTGACTCTGTCATAGAAATAACATCACGGTCACGAAGCTCAAAGCCCTCAGCCTCTGCTGCTTCAAGCACACTGCTTGTTACAATTTCAGCAAGATTGTCTCCCTCTCTGATTATAGGGCAGCGAATACCTCTCGATATTGTGCCAACTTTTCTCTCTTTTGCAGACATAAATGTTCCCTCTTTTTTATAATTGATTTTTGACGCCATATATTATATCACTTTTGAAGTGATTTTTCAATAGTATTTTTTGTATTTTGATAAAAAATATAATTTTTTGTCAAAATTTTTTTATTTGTTTCAAAAATGCAGGTTTAAAGTCGCACTGTGCTGTGCAAATCAAACTCCTTTTCCTTGACAAAATCTTTTATTTATGTTAGGATATAATACAATAAAAGCGCAAATAAAACAGACCGGATCGGACAATCGCGCGGTATCACGCCGAAAGGTATTACCGTGAGGAAAGTCCGGGCTTCACAGGGCAGGATAACGGATAACGTCCGCCGGAGGCGACTCCCGGGAAAGTGCAACAGAAATAGACCGCCGCATTCTGCGGTAAGGATGGAAAGGCGAGGTAAGAGCTCACCCGAATTTATGGTAACATAGGTTCGCTGTAAACCCTATCCGAAGCAACACCTGAGAACGGCTTTGCCAGGTTTGCCCGACTCTGCTTCTCTGGTGGCACAAGCTTTGCTTGGAGCTGTGCGGTAACGTACAGTAGAGATAGATGATTGTCAATTACAAAACCCGGCTTACAGATCCGGTCCGTTTTATTTGCGCTTTTACAAATATTACATAATGACAAGTTCTCTGTTTTGTGATATAATTTTTATGTAAATACTATCACAGGCGAGGAAAACAATATGAAAATAAGCATCAGGTTGCCCGTGTTATGCCGGCATTCTTTTTTTATTTTAAAACGCGGGATGTTTCTTGTAATAACTATGCTTTGCGCCACTCTATTAAGATATAATCTGCTTACTGATACGCAAAAGCTGCTCATGCTGAGTGAAGCCAGGCTAATGATAAGTGAGTCTTTGCTGACACTGACACTTGTTGTCGGTACAGCTCTTTTATGGGACATAATGTACAAAAAGGATTTTACATAAACATCTCAACAAAAAATGCGCCCGGAAAGCGACTGCTTTCCGGGTGCACACTTTATGTAGCTTACAAATGTTCTATATCATTTCTTATCGCCTGATCGGGCGTGCTCTTTTCAACAAATACTTTATTCTTGTCTTCAATTTTCAAGAATTCATTATAGTAACGCACGCCGAATTCTCTGAGTGCTTCTGCAGAGAAATGAAGATTGTCGGGATTTGCTCCGAGGCCCTCGGCAGACACGTATCCCGTCATTTTGTTTTCATCCGCGTATTGCTTCAGGGCACTGTTTACTTTCAGGTGACTTTCATTCTGAAAATAGTTTACGAGATAGTCGCCAAGACCTCCGACCAGAAACGGCACATCATAAAGGTCAAGTCTTTTTCTGAATGCTTCAAATATCACAGAAAGTTTTTCCTTGTATACAGCGGATTGTGCAGGTGCACAATCCGATTCTCCCTGATGCCACAGAACAGCAGCAATGGTGGATGTGCGGCTGGCAAGCTCTGCCATATAGCAGGCGTGGTCGAAAAGAAGTCCGCCAACCTGCCACTGGTCAAGGCTTGAGCCTCCGTCTGCACAGGGAATAATACCTACTTCCACATCGTGATCCTTAGCATATAGGTCAGCAAAGCTCTCCGCAAGATTTACACCGGAGGTTTTTCTGTCGGGGTTTACAGGCACATACATTGCACGCCAACGACCATTTCTCAGAACAAGCAGTTTGTCGTTAACTATTGGTTCAACTTCTTCCTTGAAGCCACGGCCGCCCATATTTGACTGACCTATAATCAAAATTGAATGAATCATAATTTTACTCCCATTTTGCCTTTTCAAGGCACTTCTTTATATAATGACCTGTATATGATTTTTCGCATTTTGCTACTTCTTCGGGTGTGCCCGCAGCTACAAGAGTACCGCCTCCGTCTCCGCCCTCGGGACCGAGGTCGATTATATAGTCGGCGCTCTTGATTACATCAAGATTATGCTCGATTACAATTATACTGTTACCTGCATCAACAAGTCTTTGCAATACTTCAATAAGCTTCTTTACGTCTGCCATATGAAGTCCTGTTGTAGGCTCGTCGAGAATATATACGGTTTTACCCGTTGAACGCTTTGAAAGCTCGGTTGAAAGCTTTACCCTCTGCGCTTCACCGCCCGACAGAGTTGTCGAGGACTGACCGATTTTTATATAACCGAGGCCGACATCCTGAAGTGTCTGCAGTTTGCGGGCAAGCTTTGGCAGGCTTGAGAAAAATTCCACTCCCTCGTCCACCGTCATATCAAGTACATCAAATATATTTTTACCCTTATATTTCACTTCAAGGGTATCGTGATTATACCTTTTACCCTTACATATATCACAGTTTACATAAACATCGGGCAAAAAGTGCATTTCAATCTTCTTTACACCGTCACCCTCGCAGGCCTCACATCTTCCGCCCTTTATATTAAAGGAAAATCTGCCCGAATTGTACCCTCTCGCTTTTGCGTCGGGAGTAAGGGCAAAAAGCTCTCTTATATCTGTGAAAAGTCCGGTATATGTTGCGGGGTTTGACCGCGGTGTTCTGCCAATGGGGCTCTGGTCTATAGCGATTACCTTATCGAGATTTTCTATGCCGTCTATTCTGTCGTGAAGTCCGGGAGAGGTTATCGCTCTGTTTAATTTGTGAGCAAGTGTTTCAAGAAGAATAGAATTGATAAGCGAAGACTTACCCGAGCCCGATACACCCGTAACACAAGTGAACATACCGAGAGGGATTTCAACATCAATATTCTTGAGGTTGTTTTGTCTCGCGCCGATTATTTTAAGGCTTTTCCCATTGCCCTTTCTGCGTTTTTTCGGCACGGGAATACTTTCTCTGCCCGACAAAAACGCACCCGTTATCGAGTCCGGATTATTTTTAATCTCCTCGGGTGTACCCACCGCCGTTACCTCTCCACCGTGAATACCGGCACCCGGACCAATATCCACAACGAAGTCCGCAGACTCTATCGTTTCCTCGTCGTGTTCAACCACAATAAGACTGTTGCCTATATCACGAAGCCTCTTGAGTGTGGCTATAAGCTTGCTGTTATCCCTCTGATGCAGTCCGATACTCGGCTCATCAAGGATATAAAGCACACCCATAAGGGCTGAGCCTATCTGTGTTGCAAGTCTTATTCTCTGAGCCTCTCCGCCCGAAAGTGTTCCTGCCTTACGGGAGAGTGTAAGATATTCAAGTCCCACACTTTTCAAAAATCCAAGCCGTGATTTTATTTCCTTTATTATTTCCTTTGCTATAATCTGCTCAGTTTCGCTCAGCTTTAAATTCTCTGTAAATTCAAGTGCTGTGCTTATAGACTGACGACAGAATTCATAAATACTCAGTCCGCCCACAGTTACCGACATAGAATTATCGTTAAGCCTTGAGCCCCTACATTTCGGGCAGTCCACAAACTCAATAAAATCCTGATAATACTCGTTATGCGATGACTCAAAACGGCTCTGCACCATATTTACAATACCCTCAAAGGTAGCATTCCTCTCGTGAGCAACACCGTCAAAGTACCGTGTGACAAAATATGTTTCGTCTCCTGTACCGTACAAGAGTTTATTAATGCTTTCCTCACTGAACTCTTTCACAGGAGTATCAATATCAAAGCCGTGTCTTTTGCCCACTGCAATTATAAGCGGGCCGTTCCAGGTATATTCGTCAATAGATTTAAATCCGTTAACCTGGATAGCGCCCTCACGAATTGTAAGGTTCTTATCGGGTATCATTTTATGAGGCGAAATAATACTTTTTTCGCCAAGGCCTGCACATTCGGGACAAGCGCCCGCAGGGTTATTGAACGAAAACATTCTCGGCGACAGCTCTCCAAGGCTTATACCGTGCTCGGGGCAAGCGTAGCTTTGCGAAAAGGAGAGCTCTTCTCCCTCTTCACCGTCACGGGAAAGCACGGCTATAAGCACATTGCCGCCTGCAAGAGAAAGCGCCGATTCAACAGAATCTGCAATACGCGAGCGCATATCATCACGCATTACAAGTCGGTCAACTACGATTTCAATATTGTGCTTTTTATTTTTATCAAGAGTGATTTCCTCGTCAAGCTCGTACATATTAGAGTCAACACGGACTCTCACGTATCCCTTTTTCTTTGCATCCTCAAAAACCTTTTCGTGTCTGCCTTTCTGAGCCTTTACAACGGGAGCAAGTACAAGAAAACGGCTTCCCTCTTTAATTTCGAGAATTCGCTCAATAATCTCGTCAGTTGTCTGCATTTTGATTTCCCTGCCGCATATGGGACAGTGCGGAATTCCGATACGGGCATACAAAAGACGGAGATAATCGTATATTTCGGTAACTGTTCCAACAGTTGACCGGGGATTCTTCGAGGTGGTTTTCTGGTCGATGGATATAGCAGGAGAAAGCCCCTCTACAAAATCTATGTCGGGCTTATCAAGCTGACCGATAAACATTCTTGCATATGAAGACAAAGACTCAACAAATCGTCTGTGTCCCTCGGCATATATAGTGTCAAAGGCAAGTGACGATTTTCCCGAGCCCGAAAGCCCCGTAAACACAACAAGCTTGTCTCTCGGTATGGTAATGTCTATATTTTTTAAATTGTTTACTTTTACGCCCCTGAGGGTAAGCTCTGCCATTTTATCTGTCCTTTCGCACTACTGCTTTTTTAAATCTGCAATTTTATCTCTGAGCATTGCAGCGCGCTCAAAATCAAGGCTTTTTGCACAAAGCTTCATTTCGCTTGTAAGTACGGCAATAAGCTTTTCTCTTTCGCTTTGTGAAAGTTTCTTCTTAGAATTCTTAATTTCACGAAGCTTCTCTTCAGGAGAGTTTTTCGCTTCATTAAGTCCTATTTCAATAAGGTCACGGACACTCTTTTTAATAGTCTGCGGAGTGATGCCGTTCTTTTCGTTATACTCCTGTTGTATCCGGCGGCGTCTGTTTGTTTCATCAATCGCCCTCTGCATTGAGCCCGTTATGGTGTCTGCATACATTATTACCTTGCCCTCGGCATTTCTTGCTGCTCTGCCGACTGTCTGTATAAGTGAGGTTTCGCTTCTTAAAAAGCCCTCTTTGTCAGCATCTATTATGGCTACAAGCGATACTTCGGGAATATCAAGTCCCTCTCTGAGCAGATTTATTCCCACCAGCACATCAAATTTTCCGAGTCTGAGATCACGGATTATCTCCATTCTCTCCATTGTGTCAACGTTGTGGTGGATATATTTTACCTTGATAAGGTTGTTTTCAAGATATTCGGTAAGGTCCTCTGCCATCTTTTTTGTAAGGGTTGTGACAAGGACTCTTTCGCCCTTTTTTTCTCTTGCGTGAATTTCTCCGATAAGGTCATCAATCTGCCCCTTTACAGGCCTTACCTCTATTTCGGGGTCAAGAAGTCCCGTAGGTCTTATAATCTGCTCGGCTATCTGAGACGAGTGTTTTTTTTCATACTCTGCAGGAGTTGCGCTGACAAACACCGTCTGCCCTATTCTGTCCTCAAATTCATTGAAGAACAGCGGTCGGTTATCGTAAGCCGAGGGCAGTCTGAAGCCATATTCAACAAGATTCTGCTTTCTTGCCCTGTCACCCACACTCATACCCTTGACCTGCGGAAGCATTACGTGAGACTCGTCGACAAACAAAAGAAAGTCTTTTGGAAAAAAGTCAAAAAGTGTATAGGGAGTTGAGCCCGGCTCTCTGCCCGACATTACTCGGGAATAGTTTTCAATACCCGGACAAAATCCGATTTCACGGAGCATTTCTATATCGTACAGAGTACGCTCCTTGATTCGCTGTGCCTCTATAAGCTTGCCCTCTTTTTCAAAGAAAGCTATTCTTTCGGTAAGCTCCTCTTCAATTTCCTTGATTGCCGCTTCTCTTCGCTCATCTGTAACCGCATAGTGGGTTGCCGGGAAGATCATTGCAAAGGATAAAACTCTTATAAGCTCACCGGTCAGAGTGTTGATTTCCGAAACTCTCTCAATTTCGTCACCGAAAAATTCCACTCTTATAGCCTTATCCGAGCTAGATGCAGGAAAAACCTCGACAACATCGCCGCGGACTCTGAACTTATCTCTTATAAAGTTTACATCATTTCGCTCATAGCTCATTGATATAAGCTGTCTTATAAAGTCATTTCTTTCGAAAATCATACCGGGTCTTAATGATATAACCATTTTGCTGTATTCTCGCGGGTCACCGAGAGAATATATGCAGGAAACACTCGAAACGATTATGACGTCACGTCGCTCAAAAAGTGAGCTTGTGGCACTGTGACGGAGCATATCAATCTCATCGTTTACAGAACTATCCTTTTCGATATACATATCCTTGCCCGGGACATACGCCTCAGGCTGATAGTAATCGTAGTAGGAGACAAAAAATTCAACTGCGTTTTCAGGGAAAAACTCACGAAATTCCGAGCAAAGCTGAGCCGCAAGAGTTTTGTTGTGAGCAAGGACAAGGGTAGGTCTGTTGCATCTGGCAATTATGTTTGCCATTGTAAATGTTTTACCCGAGCCTGTAACACCAAGGAGTGTCTGAGCTTTCATTCCGCTGTTTATTCCACTGCATATTTTATCAATAGCCTCAGGCTGATCGCCTGTCGGCTTGTATGGGGAATGCAATATAAATTTATCGGGCATACTTTCACTCCTTTGCTCAGAATTATTTTTGAATTATATAATAAAATCAGTGAGAATTGACACGGCGGTCAAAAGACCGCAAAATCCAAGAGGCTTTGGGGATTTTATTATATAAAATCCCTAGCGTGTCAATTATATCACAAATATTTTTTAAAGTAAATAGGAAGAATCAAAAATACAAAAGAACAAATCACATAAAAAAATCCGAGCGTCTCTGACCTGTCATTTTCCTTTTTAACAGCCATAATTTTTCCGACAAGTCAACATAGTATTTTTCGGGAGAATCAAGTTTTAAAATGTCACTCCAGAGCGTTTCTTTTTCCTTTTCGGCATAGCATTTTATTTCCTTTGCACTCGGACTATCATATATTCGCACACCATTTTTGTATACCGGAACAAGAAGCTCTCTTGCCGTGTAATTATTTATTGTTTTTGTTTTCGAAGTGTCGTCTGAGTCAAAAATTGTATGTTCTCCCTGTGGCACCGGTTCATCTGTCAATAATATCTCGTCGGCAATAGCCCTGCCGTCTTTGTCATAATATCTCAGAACTCTTTTAGCTCCCGGCAAAGATGCTTTTCCGGCACTCTCACTTAATTTGATTTTAGGAGTAATAATCCCCTCATTTTCCACCGCTGACAGCTTGTACACACCGCCAAGTACGGGATCTGTTTTTGCGCAAATCAGGCTTTCACCCACCCCAAAGCCGTCTATCGGAGCACCGGCTTTTACAAGTGAGTCGATCTTATATTCGTCAAGCGAGCCGGATACTACTATTTTGCAATTATCAAGTCCCGCATTATCAAGCATTATTCTTGCTTTTCTTGAAAGTTCCAGCACATCTCCCGAGTCAAGACGGATAGCACTGTTATTTGCACCAATGTCACGAATAGCCTCAATTGCCGCAGGTATACCGCTGTTTAATGTGTCATATGTGTCAACAAGTAAGGTGGCTTTTTCGGGTGAATTTTTCAGATAGGCACAAAAGGCTTCATACTCGCAGTCAAAAAGCTGAACAAATGAGTGTCCCATAGTACCTACCAAAGGCAAGTCAAAAAGCTTTCCCGCAAGTGTGCAGGAGGTGGCAGAGCAACCGCCTATATATGCACTTCTTGCACCATAAATGGCGGCATCGCTTCCGTGAGCACGGCGGGCACCAAGCTCAAACACAGAAGTCCCCTTTGACGCATACGCCATACGGCTCGCTTTGGTAGCAATAAGAGTCTGGTGATTTATAATCTGCAAAAGAGCCGTTTCAATAAGCTGTGCTTCAATTATCGGAGCCCTCACCACGAGAATCGGCTCATTCGGGAATACAAGCGTTCCCTCTTTTACCGAATAAATGTCACCTGTAAATTTGAAAGCGGCAAGAAAGTCCAGAAAGTCCTCGTCATCTATTCCCCTCTCGCGCAGAAAATCGAGGTCGTCTTTATTAAAATGAAGATTATCTATATATTCGCATACCTGTTCAAGTCCTGCGGCGATAGCGAAGCCTCCCTTGTCGGGCACACGTCTGAAATACAAGTCAAAATAAGCGTACCTCGTATTTTTGCCGCTTTTAAGATAGCCGCGGCACATCAGAAACTCATAGAAATCCGAAATCATTGAAAGCTTGTTTATCTCCATACAAATCCCCTTGTGAATTATTATCCTTTTTAGTATTTCTTCTGCTAAAGGTGAAAATTCAGCAAAAAATAAAAAGCCCGAATTTTTCGGGCTTTTTGATCTGAAAACATAACTAATAGGCAATTATGTAGATAGTAAGTATAAACGATGGCAAACGGCAAAGCCTTCTCCTGCGGAGAAGGTGGCTCGCAGCGCGAGACGGATGATGAGATCACCTATATTAAGCTTAAAGTAGGTTTGAAAAATTATAATCACTTAATATTTTTTAATGCTATTTGCTAAATTTGCGATTTCAAAATAAGTTCAAAAAAGTCATCAGTATGCATAATTTCATATCCACAAACCAAACTTCCTGTGTTCAAATATTCATATTGAGTCGCAGTATATGTAATCTGTTTCGGCCGCGGATAAATTAAAAGTATTTTTTTCACTCCTTCTTCTTTTTGTGGGTTCAAAAATAATTGACAGCGTTGAAATCTCGATTCTCTTCGGTACTGTATAGCATGTTCAGGCTGTTCGGAATGTACATCGACCTTATAAAACATTTTGTTATATCTACGGGCTTCTATATAATAGTTATTCCGTGTTTTTTCTATATTCCAACGGCTATGGGTAGATATAAAAGAAATAACACTTACTTCATATTTTTGTGTTGGTGTTGTAACTACAAAATCAGCTACACCCTTTTTACCGAAAATAGTATTAATAAAATTTCGTTTATACGTAACGGTTGTATTTTCACTATTTAGTGTTTTGATTATTTTTTTGAGTGAAAGCATTTTTACAGTGTACCAAATCATTTTGTATATTGAATACAAAATCAAAATACATAACGCTATTTCAAGAAAATAAACAAATGCAATTATAAACATAGTTTCTTCTCCAATATAAGTGATTTAATAAAAACGGCGCTTGGATTCATAGACAATCATATCTTCATGCTCGTTTTTACCTGTTTTCCAAAAATACCGATATATCATAAAAATTCCAAAAAGATGTATTGCAATGTAAATTAGATAGCACAAGTTGTATGCAACGTAATCAAAGAATATATATGATAATTCCTGACGCACAGGATATTCTCTTCCGGACCATTTCAAATATGTTATCTCAAACAGAAACGACGGCGGGATTGCAAAATATCCGGTTTTGCTAATAATTCCCAAATAAAAAGATGATATAAGGAACCTAAAAATTTCTGATGGAAGCAACAAACTTGCACAAGATTTAATCCAAAAAGACTTACTCACATCCGGGTCATAGTGAGAAGAAACTTGTTGTATTTTGAAAAGCAAATAAACTGATATCCATGATATTCCTAACGGAATTAAAAAACATGCAAAACAGGTGATAATCAAGAAAAAAGCATTATATCCCAATATATTGTGTGAGAACCGGACAAACTTTTCTACTGGATATTTACTAACCCAATTGGAAGAAAATATCACAATTCCGTATAATACAATTTGCAAAAAAGAAACCTTTGATTTTTTCATTTCTATAATATCTTAAACAGGGTTTTCTTCAATAAACTTATCAAGTACCGCTGCTGCATCCATGCATATTCTCGTGCAGGGGCGCGATGCATAGTATTCGGGGGTTCTGTCTGCAGGAACATACCCTGCCTCTCCCTTCTTTTCGTCTAATAGCTCACGGCATATGATACTTCCGTGTATCGCCTTAAAATCCTCGGCAAGCTTTTGCACTCTTTTATAGTGCTCCATTTTAACTTCATTGTCACATGGATCGCTGTATCCGCAAACGTACCCGAGCGCTAAAAACATTCCGCTGATTGCTCCACAGACTTCCCTCATTCTGCCCATACCGCCGCCAAACGATGATGCGATTTTTGCCGCTGTGTCAATATCAAGGCCTGTAAGGTCAGTATATGCGCCAAACACCGCCTGAGCACAGTTATAGCCCTCTTCAAATAATTCCCTTGCTTTTTCTTCGTGATTTATCATTTTTTACCTCTTTGTTTAATCAGAATTTTTATTAAATATTCATTCATTTATATTTTATCATATTATCGGAGTTTTTTCAAGTGCATTGTGACAAATATCTCTCTTTTTTACCCTGATTGATTTTCGCACACACACAATATATTGTGTTTAAAAATAAGTTGCACCACAATATATTTTGTGTTTTCGGCAGGTGCTTTGTTATGCTCTTGGCTAAAATACACAAAATTCTCATTTGTGGGAATTTAGTAAATCCTTATTTTACAAGCAATTCTGACATTTTAAAAAAGGGAGATTTGTCAATAGTACCAAATCTTTTTAATTTGTTCAAATCTTATTGACAAAACACAAGATATAGTGTAGAATTATTCTTACAGGCACAAAATATCGTGTTTTGGCATAATCAGGTAAATAACGGAGACATATATGAAAATTGGCGGTCTTATGAAGCTTACGCTTCTTGACTTTCCCGACAAGGTGGCGTGCACCATCTTTACTGCAGGATGCAACTTCAAATGTCCCTTTTGTCATAACGCATTTCTTGTTAACACAAACGGCGATGAACTCGAAGAAGAAGAAATCCTTGAATTTTTACGCTCCAGAAAGAAAATTCTCGACGGAGTATGTATAACGGGCGGAGAGCCTACCATACATCCTGACCTGTCGGACTTTATAAAAAAGATAAAAAGTGAAACGGGGCTTCCCGTAAAGCTTGATACCAACGGGGCAAATCCCAAAATGCTTAAATCACTTGTAAATGACGGTCTTGTAGACTATGTTGCGATGGACATCAAGAACTCTCCCGATAAATATGCCATTACGGCAGGTGTTGGCGAAAATGTACTCGAAAAGGTGCAGGAAAGTATTGATTTTCTTATGCAAAACAAGGTGGATTTCGAGTTCAGAACAACAGTCACAAACGAGCTTCACACCGATGAGGATATGAAAAAAATCGGAAAGTGGATAAAGGGCGCACCCAAATATTATATTCAGCCCTTTAAGGACTCAGGAGATATACTTGAGAGCGGGAACACCCCGCCAAGTGCCGGCGATTTAAAGCGTTTTCTTACAATTATCAGGGACTATGTTCCCACTGCCCGCTTACGCGGAACCGATTAACTTGTAAATAATATTATTAAGGAGAAATAAAAATGTATCAGGTACTAAAAAGAGACGGCAAGGTTGTTGATTTTAACCTTGAAAAAATCTCGGATGCCATTTCCCATGCATTTGAAGCACAGGAAGTTGAATTTCACCCAAGCGTTATTGATTTCTTAGCACTCAAGGTAACCGCAGAATTTGCCCCCAAGGTAAAAGAGGGACTCGTTGCCGTTGAGGATATTCAGGACAGCGTTGAATCCGTTCTTGTAAAGGCAGGATATGCAGAAGTTGCAAAGGCATATATCCTTTACAGAAAGCAGAGAGAAAAGCTCCGTAATATGAAGTCAACAATTCTTGACTACAAGAAGATAGTTGACGACTATGTCAAGGATAATGACTGGCGAGTTAAAGAAAACTCAACAGTTACATATTCCGTCGGCGGTCTTATTCTCTCAAACTCGGGAGCTATTACCGCTAACTACTGGCTCTCTGAAATTTATGATGATGAAATCGCAAATGCGCACAGAAACGCAGATATTCATCTCCACGACCTCTCAATGCTCACAGGTTACTGTGCAGGCTGGTCACTCAAGCAGCTCATCAAGGAAGGTCTTGGAGGCGTAACAGGTAAGATTACCTCCGCTCCCGCGAAGCATCTTTCAACACTCTGCAACCAGATGGTAAACTTTCTCGGTATTATGCAGAATGAATGGGCAGGTGCTCAGGCTTTCTCGTCATTCGATACATATCTTGCTCCCTTTGTTAAGGTAGACAATTTAAACTACGACCAGGTAAAGAAGTGCATCGAGTCCTTTATTTATGGCGTAAATACCCCCTCAAGATGGGGTACTCAGGCACCGTTCTCCAATGTAACTCTTGACTGGACAGTACCTAATGACCTTGCAGAGCTTCCTGCAATTGTAGGCGGCAAGGAAATGGACTTCAAATACAAGGATTGTAAGGAAGAAATGGACCTTGTAAACCGTGCTTTCATTGAAACAATGATTGAGGGTGACGCAAACGGCAGAGGCTTCCAGTATCCTATTCCTACATATTCAATCACAAGTGACTTTGACTGGTCAGAAACCGAAAACAACAAGCTTCTTTTCGAAATGACATCAAAGTACGGTACTCCTTATTTCTCAAACTACATTAACTCCGATATGGAGCCGAGCGATGTCCGCAGTATGTGCTGCAGACTCCGTCTTGACCTCAGAGAACTCAGGAAGAAGTCAGGTGGCTTCTTCGGTAGCGGTGAAAGCACAGGTTCTGTCGGCGTTGTTACAATAAATATGCCGAGAATTGCATATCTTGCAGAAAACGAGGCAGACTTCTATAAGCGCCTTGACCATATGATGGATGTTTCGGCTCGTTCACTCAAGATCAAGAGAAATGTAATTTCAAAGCTTCTTGATGAGGGACTTTATCCCTACACAAAGAGATATCTCGGAACATTTGCAAACCACTTCTCAACAATCGGTCTCTTAGGTATGAACGAAGTTGGTCTTAATGCAAAGTGGCTCGGCAAGGATATGACAGATCCTGCAACACAGGAATTCACAAAGGAAGTTCTTAACCATATGCGCGAAAGACTTTCCGACTACCAGGAGCAGTACGGTGACCTTTACAACCTTGAAGCAACACCCGCAGAATCCACTTCATATCGTCTTGCAAAGCACGATGTTAAGCGTTTCCCCGGAATCAAAACAGCTTCAAAGGCAGATGGAGAAACTCCTTACTATACAAACTCCTCACATCTTCCTGTTGGCTATACAGACGATGTATTTGCAGCTCTTGATATTCAGGACGACATACAGACTCTTTACACATCAGGTACAGTATTCCACGCATTCCTCGGTGAAAAGCTTCCCGACTGGAAGAGTGCTGCTGCTCTCGTAAGAAAGATTGCAGAAAACTACAAGCTTCCTTACTATACACTTTCACCTACTTATTCTGTATGTAAGAATCACGGATATATCACAGGCGAAATGTATGAGTGCCCCGAATGCGGTGAACGCACAGAGGTTTACAGCCGTATTACAGGTTACTACCGCCCTGTACAGAACTGGAACGACGGTAAGAGCCAGGAATTCAAGCACAGACTCGTTTACAACGCAGCAAGCTCTATGGCAAAGAAAGGCGAAAGCTTTGCCACCACAGAAGCTCCCAAAGCAGATAAAAAGACCTCTTCAAATCCTGCAAGTTCAATAATCCTCTTTGCTACAAAGACCTGCCCCAACTGCAAGATAGCAAAGACATATCTTGACAAGGCAGGAGTACCCTACTCCACCGTTTACGCAGATGAAAACATCGCAGAAACAGAAAAGTACGGCGTACGCCAGGCTCCCACTCTTGTACTTAATCAGGGTGACACTTTTGAAAAGGTAATCAATCTCTCAAACATCAAAAAGTTTGCTGAAGAATACAACGCATAATCCCGCAAAACGAACAAATATATAAAGGCAGAATCGGGACTTGTCCCGATTCTGTTTTAAAGAGGGAGAAATATTTATGTACGATATAGTTATAGTCGGTGCAGGTCCCGCAGGACTTACAGCCGCAATATACGCTTTGCGATTCGGCAAAAGCGTACTTGTTATAGAAAAAGAAACCTTTGGCGGCCAGATCACACATTCACCAAAGGTTGAAAACTATCCCGGATTCAAGGAAATGAGCGGTACCGAGTTCGCGGACAAGCTTGTTGACCAGGTACTGTCACTCGGCGGAGAAATAGAACTTGAAAAAGTAATTGATATCAAAGACGGGGAGTGCTTTGAAATAATCTGCGAGGGCGATAAAAAATATAACGCAAAAGCCGTAATCATTGCCGCAGGCAGCCGACACAGACAGCTCGGTCTTGAAAACGAAAACGAGCTTGTAGGCAACGGAGTTTCATACTGTGCAGTATGCGACGGTGCTTTCTGCAAGGGACAAAAGGTCGCAATTGTTGGCGGCGGTAACACTGCTTTGCAGGAAGCGGTTATGCTTTCAGACATATGTGAAAGCGTAACTCTCATACAGAATCTTCCGATGCTCACCGGTGAAAAAAAGCTTGCTGATACCATTGGCAAAAAGGACAATGTTGATATTATCTGCAACACAGTTGTATCTGCTCTTGAGGGCCGGGACAAGCTTGATTATATTAAAATAAAGAATACCGAAAGCGGCGTTGAAAAAGAGCTCTATGTAGATACAGTTTTCGTGGCAATAGGCCAGGCTCCCGAAAACAAGCCCTTTGAAAATGTTGCCCGCCTTGATAAATACGGATATATTATTGCAGATGAAGCCTGCAGCCTCAAAATACCCGGTATATTTGTAGCAGGCGACTGCCGTACAAAGGCAGTAAGACAGGTAACCACCGCAACAGGCGACGGAGCTGTTGCAGCTGTTAACGCCTGCCGTTATATTGATTCACTGTAAACAAAAAAATTGTGGCACAGAAATGTGCCACAAAATTTTGTAATGTTACTTTTCTATACAACCGATTTTTTCAAGCTCACTTATAAAGGAATCAACACCCTTTTCTGCGGTAGCCTCATCAACATCATACTCATCAAGAAGCTTCTTGATAAGTTCCTCGCGAGTACCTCCTTTTTCAAGTAACTGCCAAAGGAATGTGCCTGTGCCGTTAAGCTTCATCATTCCGTTGAATTTTTCGGATGCCTCGCCAACAGCAACAACAACATTATTGCCTGCAACCTCTCTTCTGACAAAACCGTTTTTTATTTTCATGGAATACACCTCCAATTTTCGTTTACATAGGTATAATAACACAAATTTACTAATAAGTCAAGGAATTTATATGGAAATACTATATGACGACAAATATATAACGCTTTGTATCAAGGATCCGAAGCTTTTATCCGAAAAAAGCGAAAACGGTCAGGACATACTGACAAAGCTTGATGAGTACTACAGTATCTCAAATCAAAACTCAAAAGCCTTCCCTCTCCACAGACTTGATTTTGGAGTTGGCGGAGTTATGGTATTTGCTAAAAGCAGCGAATCTGCCGCAAAAATGTCAGCGCTTATTCAAAACGGTGGACTTGTAAAGGAATATATGGCGGTAGTCTGCGGAAATCCCGGAGAAAATTCAGGCACATACAGAGATCTGCTCTTTAAAGACTCAAAAAAGAATAAATCATTTGTAGTTGCAAAAAAGCGTACAGGAGTCAAAGAAGCTGTTCTTGATTATGAACTGACAAGCACTAAAGAAACGGCTGACGGTAATCTTTCACTTGTCAGAATCAGACTTCACACAGGCCGTTCTCATCAGATAAGAGTGCAGTTTTCCTCCCGCAATATGCCGCTTTACGGTGACAGAAAATACGGGGCAAAGCAGGGCAAGAAAATAGCACTCTGGTCATACAGACTATCATTTACACACCCTTATACCAAAGAATCCCTTGTTTTTGAAAAAATACCGCACGGTGAAATATGGGAAATGTTTTAACAAAAAGGCATTGAAGTTTTTACTTCAATGCCTTTTGTTCTGAAAAAATAGATTTTACTTTTTTTCTTGCTGCCATAGGAGTTATTCCCTTAATCCCCCTGTAAACCGAAGCAAAGTAGGAGGTGTTGTTAAAACCACATTTGAAAGCAATTTCCGTTATACTCATATCACTTGAACATAAAAGCTGCTCTGCACGTGCAACTCTCACAAAGTTTAAATACTCCTTAAAACTTTTGCCGATGATTGCCTTGAAATTTCTTGAATAATAGCTATAGCTTACATTAGCCTTACGGGCAAAGCCCTCAAGCTGTAAATCTTCATCAAACTGCTTGTTTATGTCAATAATCGCTTTGTATATCTCATAAACAAGCTTGTTGTTGAGATGGGTGTAATCAGGAATTCTGTAATCGTGCTCTATAAGATACTTCATAATCTCATAAAATACCATTCCGGCACCTGCCTTGACTGCCATTCCTTTGCAGGGTGCGTTTTCTAAAGTCTTATTAAGAAGATACTTGAAGCTGTCCAAAACCCTCCTGCTGTCTTCTTCGTCCTTATACCACACGGACTTTGCCTCAGCAGAATTTATAACAAGCCTCAAAAGTTGGTCCGCGTTATCTTGTTTTTCTGAAAGTTCAAATATCCAAGAAAGATTTGCCTTAAGAACATAATAAGTTGCCTCAGCTTTCTCGGCTACAAAAATACTGTGGCGGGTATTTGAGCGAAATATTGCTAAATCACCCTCATTAAGAGGATGAACGACATCGTCAATATATGCAACTGCTTTGCCACGAAACATATATATTATCTCTATTGCCTCGTGAATATGATTGTGAACAAGAAAAGGTCCGCTAAGCGATTGCTCGAAAACAAGTACGCCATTTTCCTTTAGACCTGCGCTTTCTTTCTCTATGTAATAGTTTTTCATATTTTATACCATTCCTATGACAAATTTTTTGCATTTCTATTTTTATTATAACATATAGTTTTCCAAATTACCAGAGTTTTTTTAACTATGCATAAAAAAATGAGCTATCATTATAATAGCTCATTTTTTGCATTACATTTTTATTACAAAATGAACGGGAAGTCCGTTTTTATATATGGGTGATACCTCGCCGTAAATAAGCGGTAAAATGTATCTGAGGCACTCGTCTGTGACGTTGTTACCGCGCTCATTTATAAATTCACGGGGAACAAATCTTATCATATTCGCAATTTCGCAAACATCTCTCGGTACACAGTCAACATCATATTCTCCCTGCTTTCTTTCAAAGCACATCATCTTGCCCGATGCACCCGATTCTGCATTTTTTACGGCTGCTTTTCCTACCTTTACAGACTCTTGAAGGTCTGTAAGTGAAGCGCAGTGAGACGCACATCTCTGAGGAAGATTAAGTTCCACAGAGCGAACCTTGCAACCGATTTTTTCTCTTACGATATTTTCAAGCATCTTACCCGTACCTGACAAATACTTGTGACCAAACACATCAAGAGCGCCGCTCTGTGTTCCCTCACCAATATATCTGCCATCCTTGTCTCTTGCACCCTCTGATACCGCCACTACAACATTCGGCTTCTTTTCAAGGGCCTTGTTTACATCTTCAACAAACTCATCTATAGAAAATGCTACTTCTGGAAGATACACAAGGTCAGGAGCAATACCGCAGTTAAGTCTCGGAAGAGCTGCTGCCGCTGTAAGCCAGCCTGCATCACGTCCCATTATTTCCACGATTGTTACTGCCTTTACAGTATAAACGGCAGTGTCACGGAGCATCTCCTGCATAGATGTTGCAATAAACTTCGCCGCAGAGCCGTAACCCGGTGTATGATCGGTTCCGCACAGGTCATTGTCAATTGTTTTCGGAACACCCATTACCCTGAGATCACTGCCAATCTTTTTTGCATACTCGGTGAGCTTGGCAACAGTATCCATAGAGTCGTTACCGCCTATGTAGAAGAAATACTTTATATCAAGCTTCTTGAAGATCTCAAAAAGCTTTTCGTAAGTTTCCTTTCCCTCATCGATTTTGGGGAGCTTTTTTCTGCAGGAGCCAAGAGCTGCTGCAGGTGTATTCTCGAGAAGTTTCAAACCGTCTTCGGTATTTGCAATATCGCTGAGCACGCAGTATCTTTCTTCAAGAAGTCCCTCAACACCGTTGAATGCACCGTAAAGCTTATCAATACATTTGCTTTCAAGAACTCCTCTGACAACTCCTGCAAGTGTTGCATTTATTGCCGCAGTAGGTCCTCCTGACTGTCCGACTACTGCATTTCCTTTTAATCCGTTCATTTCTTATCTCCTGTTTTTTAGTTTTTCAAATCTTTCTGCAAGTGACTTTTTTCTTGCATCTGTTTCGTTTTCAAGAAGTCTGTAGCTTTCCCCGTCAAAACCGAGAACATCACCCTCGCGTACATCACCGATTATACTTAGTGAAACGCTTTTTATGTCCCCACCCTCTGACGAGAGCACAACAATTCCCTCTTCGATACGGTCAACAATATATCGCATATATGCTCCTTTTCAAAAAAGTTCTTGCTTAAAGCGAAGTTTTGTGTTATCATTATTGTAACACTAAAAAAAGATAATGTCAACCATATTTTACAAGTAACAGAGGTGTGTCTGATGCAAAACACATACAATATTTTAGCACTTGGCGATGCAGTAAGTATGCAGGCTTGTGATTACCTTAAAAAGAATCTCTGGGATATAAGAAAAAAATATAACATTTCATTTACTCTCATAAACGGAGAAAACTCCGCTGATGGAAACGGTATACTCCCTCAAAGCGCCACGGCACTTATTGATGCGGGCGCTGACGTTATTACCGGTGGAAATCACACTTTCAGAAGACGCGAGGTATATTCATATCTTGATGACAGTCCTGTTTGTGTCAGACCGGCAAATATGCCTGACAGTGCTCCCGGCTTCGGTTACAAAATAATTGATGCCGACGGAAAACGCGTACTTGTAATAAATCTGCTTGGCAATGTATATATGGACACCTCTGACAATCCTTTCACCTGCGCTGACAAAATCCTTGAGCAAAACAATGGGAAATACGATTATGCGATTGTCGATATTCACGCCGAAGCAACAAGCGAAAAGCTCGCGCTTGCCCATTATCTCGACTCCCGTGTCAGTGTAGTTTTCGGCACTCATACCCACGTGCCTACCGCAGACGAGCAGATACTCGAAGGAGGCACGGGCTTTGTCTGTGATCTCGGTATGGTCGGAGTCACAAACAGCATTCTCGGAGTCAGAAGCGAAATTATAATTGAAAAATTCACAACACGGATGCCTGTCCGCTTTGAGCAGGCCTGTGGTAAGATTTCAGCAACAGGAGCCATCTTCTCGCTTGACAGGGAAAGTGGCAAATGTATAAATGTTGAAAGAATAAAATTTTAACGGAAAATACGCGGATATAGAGCTATTCTATATCCGCGTATGTATTTTAAAGTCTGAAATTTTAGTCCTTATGCAGTAACGCCGGTGCCCAATGATGTATTTGTCTCTGCAGTACTCAGTCCAAAGCTTACCGAAATTGCATCGTCAACACGGCTCATAAGTCCGTCATCAAGATGTCCCATCTTTTCCTTAAGCCGTCTTTTGTCAAGAGTCCTTATTTGCTCAAGAAGTATAACCGAATCCTTGGCAAGCCCGAAATTATCTGCAAACACATCAATATGGGTAGGCAGCTTTGTTTTTGACACCTGGCTTGTAATCGCCGCCGCAATAACGGTAGGACTGTACTTGTTTCCAACATCATTCTGTACAATAAGTACAGGTCTGAGTCCTCCCTGCTCGCTTCCGACAACAGGACTTAAATCGGCATAAAAAATGTCTCCGCGCTTAACGCTCACTTTAATTCACTCTCCATTATTTTAAACTTTGTGAAACTACTTGTCAGCACTATTATTTTTTGCACACTTCACATAGTTTTAAACATGTTTTTTTAAATTTATATTTAAAGATTTTCTGAAGTGTATTTTATTACACCTCTTTACCATATTACTCATTTATTTCAATATAGGTGTAAGTCACCGTTTGATGTCAGTCACTCTTTTTTTGTTAATTTGACACTCTTTCTCTCTTTTTAGGAGATTTATGCATTCCCACGGCTT
>JAZSET010000029.1:0-6119 GCA_045531795.1 Eubacteriales bacterium
CTGTTTGAAAAAATAATACTGTCCTATTTTCCAGAAATTTATTTCATCGGAATATCTTTTTTCTATATCCTTAAGTGCAGACTCATCACGGCTTTTATATTTGTATTCAAAGTCTGTAAGTGCACGGTTTTTGTGAAGTGACTTGATAGCCATAAACAGTGCGAAGTTATCAAGCCAGCTTTCGTTTTCTTTTAAAAATTTTTCATATTTCTCACTGTGAGTATCGAAAGAGGAAAACGCTTTTCTGAGAAACGGATATCTCTCTCTGTAGAGTTTACCGTAGTCTACAAAATCAGCATTATTCTTCTGACTTTCAAGCATATCCCGTGTTACGAGTCCGTCTTTATATAGCTGTTCGGGATCAATAAAATAAGGGTTTCCCGCAAAGCTCGACTGTGACTGATAAGGCGAATCCCCGAAGCTTGTTATACCGAGCGGCAGTATCTGCCACAGACTCTGCCCGCTGTTTTTTAAAAAATCAACAAATGCATACGCATCATTTCCGAAATTACCGATTCCGTAATTTCCGGGCAGAGATGAAATATGAAGAAGTGTTCCGCATTTTCTCATTATATCAGGTCCTTTCAGGACTCAATTCTTTCACCTGTTTCGCTACTAAAGAAATGAGCCTTATTTAGGTCAAGAGCAAGAGGTATTTCTTTTGATAATTCAACATTCATTCTCGACGGTATCCGTGCAATCATTTTACTTTCATTGAAATCAAAGTAAATATAATATTCAGCTCCCATCATTTCAGCCATATCTGTTCTGACATTTATTCTATGGGTGCTATCAAGCCCGGCAAAAAAGTCCTCTGCGTGAATATCCTCAGGTCTTATCCCTACAAGTATTTCCCTGTCAAGGTAATTTACAAACAGGTCTTCGTTACCGTTATATATGATGTTTTCTTTTCCTGCCCTCAGGATTATTTTATTCCCTTTTTTCTCTACTCGTGCCTTGAACAAATTCATTCTCGGCGAACCGATAAAGCCTGCCACAAAAGTATTTGCAGGCTTATGATAGAGATTTTTCGGTGTGTCGTACTGCATTATATGGCCGTCTTTCATAACCACAATTCTGTCTGCCATTGTCATTGCCTCAACCTGATCGTGAGTTACATAAACAAATGTCGTGCCGAGCGACTTGTGAAGCTTTGATATTGATGTTCTCATTTCTCCTCTCAGCTTTGCATCAAGGTTAGACAGCGGCTCGTCAAGCAAAAAAACCTGCGGTGAGCGCACCATTGCTCTTCCGAGAGCCACTCTCTGGCGTTGTCCGCCCGAAAGAGCTCTCGGCTTACGGTTTAAATACTTTTCTATATCGAGCATTCTTGCCGCTTCGTGCACTTTTTTGTCAATCTCGTCTTTTGGCGTTTTTCTGAGTTTGAGTCCAAAAGCAAGGTTGTCGTACACGCTCATATGCGGATAAAGCGCGTAACTCTGAAACACCATTGCTATATCTCTGTCCTTGGGAGGCGTATCATTTACTTTTTTGTCTCCTATATAAAGCTCACCCGAAGTTATATCCTCAAGTCCCGCAATCATTCTGAGTGTTGTCGACTTTCCGCATCCCGAGGGACCGACTAAAATGACAAATTCACGGTCACGGATTTCAAGATTTAACTTTGGTATAACGGTTATATTACCCGAAAAGGTTTTATTTACATCTACAAGCTTAATTCCAGCCAAAATACTTCCTCCTAACCCTTAACTGCTCCTGCAACTACGCCCTTAATAATATACTTCTGGCAGGAAAGATAGAAAATCACAACAGGTATAATCGATAAAACAAGCATCGCCATAAGTGCTCCCATATCCCTTGAGCCGTAACCGCCCTGAAGATACTGCACTGCTATCGGTATTGTTTTATATTTGTTACCTATAACAAGATACGGAAGCAGATAGTCGTTCCATACCCACATAGAATTTAATATTGCAACTGTTATTGCAATAGGCTTCATCATCGGGAAAACCACCCTGAAATACATCTGAAGCGGTGTGGCACCGTCTATCATCGCCGCTTCCTCGACCTCGCGGGGGATTCCCGATACAAACCCCGTAAACAGAAACACTGCCATTCCTGCACCAAAGCCGAGATACAGTAGTATTATGCCAACGGGATTATCAAGATTCATTGCATTGGCGACCTTTGACATCGGAAACATTACCATCTGAAACGGTACAATCATACTGAACAAAAACAAAGCATAAATAATTTTTGTTACGGTGTTCTTAACCCGTGACATATAATAAGCACACATTGAAGTAAAGAACACAATTACCGCAACGGAAGACACCGTAATAAACAGTGAATACAGAAATGCCGATAAAAATCCCGTTTTTCTGAGTCCGTTTACATAGTTAGTTAGTCCCGCAAAGGTATTTGAGTCCGGCAGTGAAAAGGGAGAATCGGTAATATAGAACTGCCCTTTGAATGAGTTCATCAGAACTACAAATACCGGTGCTAAAAACAAAATCGCCATTATTGTAAGAATTACATAAAGTAGCAGATTTATCCGTCTTGCTCTTTTGTCCATATCAGTTTTCCTCCCTTTCTCTTGTAATATACTGCTGCAGAAGCGCAATAAGTGCAACTATTATAAAGAATACAACTGCCTTTGCCTGACCTACTCCCTCGTATCCGACTCTGTTATAGAAAGTCTTATAAATATCAAGTGCAAGCATTGCTGTCTTATTTCCGGGTGCGCCACCCGTTAAAGCAAGGTTCTGGTCAAAAAGCTTGAAGCTGTTTGTAAGTGTTAAAAAGGTACATATAGTCACTGCTGACGAAACGGTAGGCAGAATTATATAGCGAAGCTTTTGCAGGTACGTTGCGCCGTCAATGTCAGCGGCTTCAAGCATATCATTTGGTACATTTTGTATTCCCGCAATATAGATTATCATCATATAGCCTATCTGTTGCCAGTTTGTGAGTATCACAAGTCCCCAGAAGCCATAGCTTGCATCAAAGGTTATATCTACTCCGAAGTAGCCGAGTACACCGTTTATAATTATCTGCCAGATATATCCGAGGACTATTCCGCCGACAAGATTTGGCATAAAAAATCCCGTTCTGAATGCATTTGTTCCCTTCATCGGTCTCGTGAGTATAAGGGCGAGGATAAAAGCAATAAGATTTACGGTTATAACCGATACTACGGTAAACTTAACGGTAAACCAGAGTGCATTTAAAAAGTCCGTTCCCTGACCAAAGGCTTTTATATAGTTATCAAAGCCCACAAAGCGGGCATTTGACACAGTTGTAAACTCACACAAAGAAAGATACATACCCATAGCAAACGGAACCAGAAACGAGATAAAAAAGGCTACAAGTGTGGGCAAAAGAAATACGGGAAAGTACTTACTTAAATATTTTTTTATCATAAAGCATCAGCTTTCGCTTTCTGTTTTCCAATCTGTTATAAATTCATTCTTAACATCAGTCCAGGGCTTTGTTCCCTGAGCAAATGAAAGTAAATTCGAGCCAAAATTATCCTTGAAAACCTGGCTTGGGAAAAGTGTGAAATTCCAGTCAACACTCTTTTTGTCTTCTCTTGACATCCATTTTACCACTTCCCTTGCAAGAGGATCGTTTGGTACTTCATCTGCATCAAATGACGCAAAGGGAGTGATAAATCCAAGTTCTTCTGTTACATATCTTTTGCCTGTTTCGCTTGAAAAGAGCCAATAGAGAAAATCCTCTGCTAGTTTCTGCTTTTCTTCGCTTATATTTTTGTTAATCGCAAGGTAGTTTTCCGTACCAATACAGAGTCCCTGAGATTCTTCTCCGGGCACTCCAATATATATTGGCATAAATTTAATATCCTTTTCATCAACTGTGTTGCCGCTGATACCCGCTATCTGGCTATACGCCCAGTTTCCGTTTTGTACCATTGCACATCTGCCGAGAGCAAATTCAGCCATTGAGTCTGAAACCTGCTTACTGCCAAGCAGTTTCGGGTCTGTTACTGAGTTGTTTATATAAAGCTCAAAAATATTGCGAAAGCCGTCTGAATACAAAAACTCAATCTCCTTGGTGTCATCTCCTGTCAGGTCAATTTCATTGTTCTGGAATTCGTGATAAACTGCGACATTTGCAAGATGAGTTGTCCATCTCCAGTCTTCACCGGGCTTTAAGGATGTTGACGCAAATACTCCGTCAATTCCAAGCTCATCTTTCATTCGTGTCATATCCGTAACAACCTGTGAGAGCATTTCAAATGAGTTAATTTCATTAACATCGGTAATGTCTACCATTTTGTTTTCGCTCATAAGGTATTTCTGCATAATTTTATCGTTATAAATTATGCCGTAGCCCTCAACAACATAGGGAATGCCGTAAACGCCGCCGTCAACACTTATTGCCATATCCTTATCATTTAACAGGTCATATATCTGTGTGTCACTCAGGTCCTTGCAATAGTCACGCCAGGAAGCATAGCCTCTTGGTCCGTTTATCTGAAAAATTGCCGGAGCATCCGCTTTTGCAATCTCTGATTTGAGTGTCTGCTCGTATGTGTTGGAAGCGGCTGTCACTACATTGAGAGTAATACCTGTTTCCTTAAAATAGTCCTCAGCAATACGGTCGTAAACTTCTGCTACCTCGGGCTTGAAATTTAAATAATATACACTCTTATCTGAGCTCTTTGATGAGCATGACGAAAGTGTAAGAGTTAAAATAATCAGCACTAAAGTCAGTGCCACAATTTTTCTTTTCATTATATTTCCACCTTTCAAAAATTGATGTAACAATAGTTTTGCTCCCCTTTAAAGCCTTTATGCACAAAATAAAAAAATCGGCAGAGAGTCTGCCGACTTTTTCTTATTGATTATATTTTTTGCCCTGGTATGTGTCTCTTTGTACCATCAGCTTATCAATCGTATTCATTACAACAAACTTTTTTCTGCTCCAGAGAGGGGCTATAAGCTCGTCAGGTGCTCCGTCTCCCGTTACTCTGCATATAACCGTATCGGGTGGGAGGAGTTCAAGAGCTTCAACTATAATCTCTGCGTATTCGTCAAGTGTGAGAGTTTCAAACTCTCCGTTTTCATACATTTCAGCCAGGCGGGTATTTTTAAGTACGTGAAGCAAGTGAAGCTTTACTGCATCGGGCTTGATTCTTGCAAGTTCCCTTACAGATTCAAGCATCATTTCAGTTGACTCTCCCGGAAGTCCGAATATCAGATGAATACAAATTCTGACTTTCGGTGCAGCTCTACGGATTTTTTCATAAGTATCAAGAAATGTTTTATAATCGTGACACCTGTTCATTTTATCCATTGTACCATCGTGTATGCTCTGAAGTCCGAGCTCAAGCATTACAGGTGTGCTTTGTGATATTTCATTAATATAAATTATCGTGTCATCATCTATACAGTCTGCCCTTGTGCCGATACAAAGCTCTGCAATATCAGGAATTTTCAAGGCTTCTTCATATTTTTTGCGAAGTACGCTTATTGGTGCATAAGTTGAGGTATATGCCTGAAAATACGGAATATTCAGCGAGTCGTCAGACCACTTTGAAGATATGTTTTTACTTATTTCACTATACTGCTCAAGTATGCTTTTTTGTGCCGAAGCGGTAAAATCACCGCTTCCTTTATTTGAACAGAAAGCACATCCACCGACACCTTTAGTGCCGTCACGGTTAGGGCAGGTAAAGCCACCGTCAAGAGGAATTCTCCGGCATTTCTTTCCGTATGTTCTTCTCAGGTAATAGTCATACGAATAATACCTTTTATTATTGTCCGAGTTTTTGAATGGATTTATCATAGTATATCCTCGTGATTTGATTATATCAAAATTATGTTAGATTATTCTCCAAACAATCAAATTGAAGCCTTTCGGCTTTAATGAAATTAAATCCGTCAAATATTCCGACGAAGTCGGATTTCATCACGAAGTGATTTCATCTGTGAAACAGATTTCATCCGTTTGAGGACGGATTTAGTTGAAAAAAGCACTTGCTATTGCAAGTGCTTTTTTCTGGAGCGGGTGATGGGAATCGAACCCACGCAATCAGCTTGGAAGGCTGAGATTCTACCATTGAACTACACCCGCATAGCGTCACGCATAAAATTGACTATATTATAATAGCAATAAATAGTGGATTTGTCAAT
>JAZSET010000170.1:0-19079 GCA_045531795.1 Eubacteriales bacterium
ATGCCGTCTCCCGACTTTATCTCGGTTTTCATTTTTTCATTGTAAGAACCGCTTTTAACTTCTCTCAAAAGAAGAAATGTACCAAGTCTGAGTCCGTAGGCAATTGCAAGCAGTGTTGCTATAACGGTTACGGATGTAAGTTCGTTTATGTAAATTGCAAGCATTGCCACACCGATTGCTGCAACCGAATATCCATAGCCGATTGAAATAAAATAAAGATATTTTTTAAAGCCCAGAAGACATACTGCAAGTGAAATTAAATATAAAACCAAATAGTTCATATTTACTCCTCATTCTTCAAATACAAATCTGCCGAAAAAGTCGGGCAGGTGGAAATCAGGCTTTTCTGTGAGAATTTCCGACCAGGAGGCATAGTGCGGATGGTCAGTTTCGTCTCCGCATTTATAGAAGTTACCACGAGCGATATTTGATGAATTTCCGTGTGAAAGTTTTTCAAGATCCGGGTACATTTTTTCAATAAATGAATCGGGAATATAGAATTTCAAAGTCCAGTCTCCCTCGTTTGCCGTAGACACAATATCGAATATCTTCTTGTCTTCATTAACAGGCTCTTTCTCGTGTCTGATCTTTCTGATAGCTAAATTCAGAAAACCTTTCGGGTTTATCTCAAAATTTAGATAACGCAAATCCCAGGGACTTGGCTTATAAAAAAACTCCATACAGCTATCGGTGCATATCGGCCCATTGTCAGCAGAAATCTCCTGCCTCAGGTGTGTTTCGTTTGTGTGCATTAAAATACTGAGTCCCTCGGGGCCTTTCAGCATTTTAAATGTAGTTTCGGGAGCTTTTGTATATTTACTGACCCAAGGTTCTTTATTTATGTAGCCGGTTTCTGCCCTGCTCCACTCAGCTGAGTCGATTCCGGGGTTTATTATATTTGTTTTCTTAACAAGATATTCCATAATTATTCTCCTTTTATAAAGCCGACAAATTGCGTCTTTATTATACCACAACGAAAGTCTTTTTTCAATACAATTATAAACTTAGTTAAAAATCAGCGTTTTTTCCACTCTGTTTATTGACTTTAATTTGAAAGTATGCTAAAATTTTTGTGTATGCAAAATCTAACACTCCGTGAAAGGAAGATACTATGAAAAAGTCTTTATTGTTTTTATTTCTGATTATGCTTACCGTACTGACTATTCTCCCGGCATCTGCTAACGACTATGCCGCAAAGGATATTAAGATTGACGAAAAGGGCATATATGTACTCACCGAAAGCAGTAATCTCAAATATGTTACGGATGTACTTGATACTGAGGCTGATGTTTTATATACCGGTGTGCGTGAGTTCTCTATTTACAATGACGGCGATCAAAGAACTACCATTTTGTTCAACAACGGCAATATTGAAATCACCGGCAAAAATATCAAAGAGACAATTAAAACCAATGCAATAAAGCTTGTTGAGTTCAGACCCGATAACGGTGAATATGCTTTTATTGACACAAAAGGCACACTGCACCTGAGAAAATTAAACAGCAGTATCGACCTTGCTCTACTTGAAAATGCCAAGGAGTGCTATGTAAACGGTCAAAATATGCTTGTTCTCACCAAAGACAACACTCTTTACAGAATTGATGACACAAATCAGTGGAAACTCGAGACTAAATATATAAAGTCGCAAAAACTTCTTACAGATATTGTAAAGGTTTACAGAGGTAGCGATTACAGTGTTTTTGTCAGAAAAAACGGCGATATAATCTCATATAGCGAGGCAGACGGCGCAGGCGATATTCAGATTGTCGGCTCTGCACTTAAGAATTTTGATGAGACAAATATCTTTGTAAACAAAAAGGGTAACGAAGTTTACTACATTGATTCTGAAAATATACTCAAAAAGATAAGCATCGACAAGGTTACAAACACTGTCGAAATTGCAGAAGAAATCAAGTCTATTTTCGGCTATCAGAGTGGCAGCAGCACAAATATTTTTGCTCTTGACTTCAATAATACCCTTACAAAGCTTCACGGCAACCATCTCGACAACAATTACAAAATCAAAAATGTTGCAAAGCTTATCGGTGACAGTATTCAGTTTTATCTTGGTACTGACGGCTGGGTTTACTCTGCCGTAAAAACCGATGTAAAGCCTTATATATACGAAAAATACAGCAAAAATATTCAAAAATTTATGAGATGCAGCGAGGGTAACCTTTCCTTGCGTGAGGACTATATTATGTTCATCACAAACGCAAAGGAAATTTACGGTGCAAAATATACTCAGGGTAACGGCAAAAACCACGTGTCCGAAAAGTTCCCGACCGCCTTTACCTCAAAGAAAACAAGACTTGTTATAAATAACAAAACTGTTGAACTTGAAACAAATGTACAGATCAAGGATGACCGTTCAATGTATCCGTTCAGAGAATGTCTTGAAGCTATGGGTGCTACGGTTATATGGGATGCAGTCAACAGAATTGCCATCGGCGAATACAAGAAGAATACTGTAAAATTCCCTATTGATGACAACTATTATTATATAAACAATACTAAGCATATGATGGATACCTGTGCGTATATCGATCCTGCCAGCGGCAAGACATTTATACCGATAAGATATGCCGCTGAGGGGCTCGGTTTCACTGTGGGATGGACTGCAGGAAAACTTGAAAATGTAATTTCCATATACGAATAAAATACTAAGAAAAGGCTTTGCTCAGGCAAAGCCTTTTCTCGTCAAAATACTCGTTGACAAAACTTGTAAGTAATGCTATAATTATTATGTATAGGTATATGCTATAATAAAAATCAAGGAGCTTTTTATGAAAAGTAAATTTCTCATTTTAGCTTTAACCTTAGCATTATTATTCGCACTTTCACTCCCGACATTTGCCGAGGAAACAACTGTTGACTCAACTCTTGAGGAAACAGAAGAATCTACGGAGGTTTCTACTGAAGAATCTACTGAAGAATCCACTGAAGAATCCACTGACGAGTCTGCGGAAGAGTCTGCAGAGCAAACAAAAACTGAAGTAGACAGTGGCGAATGCGGTGATGCTTTAACCTGGTCACTTGACACTGACGGCACTCTTACCATAACAGGTTCGGGTGCAATGGATGATTTTACAAACACATCTTACAGCCTTTATTCAAAGGCTCCCTGGCAGGCATATCTTGATGATATTGTCTCTGTTGTAATCGAAGACGGCGTCACAAGCATTGGTGAAATGGCTTTTGACAGGCTCAGCAATCTTGAGAATGTATTTATTGCAGATTCTGTAACCTCTATCGGCAACTATGCTTTCAGATGGTGTCCTTCCCTGACTGCATTTGAGATTTCCGATTATATCACATCTATCGGCGACTATGCTTTTTATAGTTGTGACTCTCTTGCATATGTATCCTTTGGCAGCGGCATTGAAACAGTTGGCGACTATGCTTTCTTTGGTTGTCACGCGCTCTCTGAAGCCGCATTTACTGACTCACTCATAGCACTCGGCTCCAATTCGTTTGCCTCCTGCTCGTCTCTTACGAGTGTGGCTTTGCCAGCAACACTTACAACAATCGGTGAAGATGCTTTCTGCGAATGCTTTGCCCTTGAAGAAATAAATGTAAGCGATGATAACACTGAATTTTCGTCAATTGACGGAGTGTTATACACAAAAAGCATAGATACTGTAATAGTCTATCCTGCAAATAAGCCAGACACTGAATATACTGCTCCCGATACTGTAATTACTGTTGCTCCCGGAGCTTTTCAGTCAAACGCAAATCTTATCAGTGTAACATTACCTGAATCTGTAACCAAAATTGGTAAATATGCTTTCTGCTGTGCTATGTCGCTTGAAGAAATCAGCATTTTAGGAGATATTGAATCAATACCCGTTGGTGCATTTATGCTGTGCGAAAATCTTGCAAGTGTAACTCACACACAAAGTCTTGTAAACATCGGTGACCTTGCATTTAATGAGTGCGTTTCGCTTTCATCATTTGAATTCAACGACGGTTTAGACTATATCGGTGAATTCGCATTTTCCGGCTGCAGTTCACTCAAAGAAGCGGTACTTCCCGACAGTGTATCGCAAATATATCCGGATGCTTTCTCATATTGCTCATCTCTTGAAAGTGTATATATCGGCGCGTCTCTTGAAACATTAGACATAGGTGACAAAGGAATATTTACAGGCTGCAGTTCACTTGCAAATATAACCGTAAGTCCTGATAATCCCTATTATTCAAGTGATAGTACAGGTGTCCTTTTTGACAAGGATAAAAAAGTTCTTATCAACTATCCTGCTGGCAACGAGGCTCAGACATATACTCTCCCCGATACAGTAAAAACTATTGAGGACACAGCATTTACCTATGCTGATAACTTAACTGAGGTTATTATGTCTGACGGTGTAACTTCTGTTGGCTACGCGGCATTCTTTGGATGCAGTAATTTGAAATATGTTGATTTTGGCGAAAGTCTTAAAACCATAGACGAGCTGGCGTTCAGCAACTGCTCTTCGCTTGAAAGTCCAGAATTCCCGCACACCCTTGCAAAAATAGGAGAAAATGCGTTCAGCGACTGCACAACAATTGAAACTCTCGTACTTCCCCACTCTACGACTTTTATCAACACATACTCGTTCAGGGGATGCTCAAATCTTAAAACTGTAATAATTCCCTTTGAACTTAAAACTATAGGTGCGCTCTCATTTGACGAATGTCACGAAGACCTGGTATTTTACTCTACGCCCGGCAGTACAATTATCAAATATGCAAATGCTTACGGTCAGAATTACAGGTATCTCGGTGACCTCAACAACGACGGCAAAATCACTTCCCTTGATATGATCAGTCTCGCCCGCCACGTTGCAGACTTTGAGGGATACAAGGAAAGTCCCGGAACTGTCGGTGACCTTAATGCAGACGGCGAAGTAACTGTCACAGACCAGATGATTCTTATCAGATACTGGGCAGGCTGGTCATCATACGAATTTTTTCCTTATTTCAGCTGATATTTATAAAATTTATTCAGTATTTCAGGCACACAGCTTCGGCTGTGTGCCTTTTTTGTTGTCTTATCGCTTAAAGAAAGCATTTTTTGTAAAAAAAGTGATATTTTTCAAAAAAAGTTTATGAAATCTATTGACAAATAAATAATTATATATTATAATTTAAATAAAGAATATTATATAAGTGATATTTAATGATTGAGGAGACAAGGAATGACAAACGCCAACAGAATTTCAGAGAGAAGAAATCAGATTTTCGCTCCCCGCTTCCATAATTCCAGTCAGAGCAACCGCCCGATTGACAAATCGGCGCCGCGCGTATCGGTTGGATTTGAAACAGGTTCCAAATATGCAAGGCGCACTCCTCAGATTATCATTCCTGCGAAAGTCAGTGAAAAAAGGCGCGCTTATATTTCACCGAACGCAGATGTTATTTTAATGCCGACGGCCATTGAACAGGCTGCCGCGTGGGAACTTCTCTCCAAGGAAGAGGAAGCAGCAAAAAAAGAGCGCCTCTCTCTCAAGGAAAAGTTCAAAAAAGCAACCCACCGCGAAAGTGAGACATACACTCTCTACGGTGTTGAAACCAGAGAACTTTTCACCGAAGAGATTGAAATAGACATTGTAACAGGTGCTGCATTTGACAGCGTTTCAAAATTTGATAATAACACGAATACTGATGATGGCAGTATTCAAAGTGATGTCTGTAGGGCAGATAGCGGCGACCTTTCCTCCCGCCGCTCTGCCGCTGCAGAAAAAATCTCCAGAATGCGTAGCGAAATGATGACAATGTTTAAAAATTTTATAGCGAAATAACTCCCTTCACATACCAGAGACAAAGCAAAACGCCGCCGGCAGAATTGCCGACGGCGTTTTGTTTGTTTTATTATATGTTCTCGAATCATAGTAAAATCCAATTATTCATTGTGTAAAACTTTAATTTGATGTGATAGTTACAGGCGAAAACATTGACTTTTTAGTTAATTTATGGTACAATTCACACTATATGTTATATACAGGTGAGTTCATTTGAAAGATCAATATATAACAGATGAACAGCCATATATATAAAGTCATTGTTATCACCGGAGGAAAATACTATGAAAATAACGGGCATTACAGGAAAAGTTTTCTCACTATTTATGTCGGTGCTTATGCTTGTCGGCACTGTAATACCGGCGCGTGCCGTACCAAGTATCGATACATCGACATTTGCTGAAGCTATACTTGAGCAAGCACAAAGTAACGTAGCCAGTGACGAAAATGAAGCTTTTGATACTGACGAAAATGTTGATGCCATTATGTCAAACGAGTCTGAAAGTGAATCGATTGAAGATGCGGAAGAATCGATTGAATATTTCGCCGAACCCGAGACCTTTAACAGTGGAACGGTTGCACTTTCAGATACATATTCCGGCACTTGCGGAGACAGGCTGACATGGGCGCTCGATGATGATGGAACACTCACAATCTCCGGCACCGGCGCAATGACGGATTGGACGAGCGATAGTAATGTACCGTGGTATTCTTACAGGAGTTCAATAGAATCTGTTGTTATTGAGTCAGACGTCACAACAATTGGCAATTTTGCGTTTTATTGGTGCGAACGTTTGACAAATGTAGATATCCCTGGCTCAGTCACAACAATAGGTAATCAAGCATTTTCTAACTGCAGCGGTTTGACAAGCATAGATATCCCTGACTCAGTCACAACAATAGGCAATGATGCATTTTATTGTTGCATCAGTCTGTCAGCAATCACAGTTGATGCCAATAACACAAACTATTCAAATGATGAGCGCGGTGTGTTATTTGACAAAGATAAAACAACACTTATACAGTACCCGATTGGCAATACAGCTACAAGCTACACAATCCCCGACTCAGTCGAAAGCATAGGCGAGAGCGCGTTTAAATGGTGTAGCCGTCTGACAAGTGCAACAATAGGCGACTCAGTTGAAAGCATAGGTTATGAGGCGTTTCATGGCTGCAACTGCCTTGCAGATGTATATTACTGTGGCAGTAGAGCAGAATGGAGTGAAATCATTATTGCACAATACAACGATCCACTCATCGATGCAGATATTCATTTTAATTATGTTGATCACGGTGAAGTGACAGCCTCAGGCTCTTGCGGAACCGAACTTGCTTGGGAATTGTATGAAGATGGTGCGCTTGTAATCTCAGGTACCGGTGCAATGACGGATTGGACTTATTCTTCATATGTACCGTGGTATTCATACAGAAATTCAATAACAAACATTTATATTGAATCCGAAGTCACAACAATTGGCAATTATGCGTTTTATTACTGTAAAAATCTGACAAGCGTAACTATCCCCGACTCTGTCACAATCATTGGCAATTATGCGTTTTATTCGTGTGAAAGTTTAACAAGTGTAGTTATACCCGACTCAGTTACAACAATAGGTAATAGTGCGTTTGGTTGGTGCGATAGTCTGACAAGCGTAACGTTAGGCGACTCAGTCGAAATCATAGGCAAGAGTGCGTTTGATTACTGCAGAAGTCTGATAAGCATAGTTATACCGGACTCTGTCACAACAATTGGCAGTAGTGCATTTGAGTGCTGCTACGATCTGACAAGCATAATTATCCCCGACTCGGTCACAACAATAGGTGATAATGCGTTTAAATACTGCTACGATCTGACAGGCGTAACGTTAGGCAACTCAGTCGAAACCATAGGCGATAGTGCGTTTTCTTCCTGCAACCATCTGACAAGCATGGTTATCCCCGACTCAGTCACAACAATCGGCGAGGGTGCGTTTGATTCCTGCGACAGTCTGACAGCTATAACAGTTGATGCAAATAACACAAACTATTCAAATGATGAGTGTGGAGTGTTATTCAACAAAGATAAAACAACACTTTTACAGTTCCCGTGTGGCAATACAGCTACAAGATACACAATCCCCGACTCTGTCGAAATCATTGGCGAGAGTGCATTTAGCTACTGCTCTAGTCTGACAAGCGTAACATTGGGCGACTCAGTTGAAAGCATAGGCGAGATGGCGTTTGATTCCTGCGACGGTCTGACAAGCATAGATATCCTCGACTCAGTCACAACAATTGGCGGGAGTGCATTTAGCTACTGCTCTAGTCTGACAAGCGTAACATTAGGCGACTCAGTCGAAAGTATTGGCGATAGTGCGTTTAATAACTGCGGCAGCCTAATAGCAATAACAGTTGATACAAACAACACAAACTATTCAAGTGATGAGTGTGGGGTGCTATTCAACAAAGATAAAACAACACTTATACAGTTCCCTAGTGGCAATACAGCTACAAGCTACACAATCCCCGACTCTGTCACAACAATTGGCGATTCTGCGTTCTATTGCTGCGAAAGTCTGATAAGTGTAACATTAGGCGAATCAATCACAACTATAGGGGATAATGCGTTTTATTCCTGCTACAGTCTGTCAAGCGTGGCTATTACCGACTCAGTCACAACAATTGGCGAAAGTGCGTTTGTTTTGTGCAGCAGTTTGACAAGCGTAACGTTAGGAAACTCAGTCGAAACCATAGGCGATAGTGCGTTTTCTGCCTGCTACAGTCTGACAAGTGTAGTTATTCCTGACTCTGTCACAACTATAGGTGATGGTGCGTTTTTTTGGTGCAGCAGTTTGACAAGTGTAACGTTAGGAAACTCAGTCGAAACCATAGGCGATATTGCGTTTTCTGACTGCTCGAGTCTGTCAAGTATAGTTATCCCCGACTCAATCGAAAGCATAGGCGAGGGTGCGTTTTCTTTCTGTCACTGCCTTACAGATGTATATTACGGTGGCAGTGAAACCAAATGGAATGAAATTGTTATTGGCTCAGACAATGGTTGGCTCCTTATGGCAACAATTCATTTTAATTATGTTCCAACTATAAGTGTAACAGGTGTGACTGTATCTGATGATACACTTACACTAAAGATTGGTGACAGTGAAACTATCACGGCAACAATATTCCCTGCAGATGCCGATAATACTAATGTATCGTGGTCTACATCCAACCCGGCAGTTGCAACTGTTGATGACGGTACCATCACGGCCGTTAGTCCCGGAACTGCAACAATAACTGTTACAACAGAGGACGGGCGCAAAAAGGCAACCTGTATTGTAACGGTAAAGGACACACACGTCCCCGGCGATATGACCGGTGACGGCAACTTCACCTATGCTGATGTTGCAAATCTTTATGCACATTTCAGAGGAATTTCTGAAGTATCTGCAAATGCTGATGTTGATATTGATGGTAACGGTAGATTTGGTTATGCTGATGTTGCCAAACTTTATGCTATCTTCCGCGGAATAGCTTCGTTTGAATAAATGAAAACAGAAAAGGTCCCGCAAAATGCGAGACCTTTTTGATGTAATTGTTTCTATCAGTCGAAATAGCCTTTTTTGTAAAGAAGCTCGGCTATGAGTACCGCACCTCCTGCGGCACCTCTTAATGTGTTGTGGTGAAGTCCGACAAACTTATAGTCGTAAACAGTGTCTTCTCTGAGTCTGCCTACTGTTACGCCCATACCGCCGTAAATATCACGGTCAAGCTTTGCCTGCGGGCGGTTATCCTCTTCAAAGTATGTGATAAACTGTTCGGGTGCGTGAGGAAGTTTAAGTTCCTGCGGTGATCCGCTGTAATTCTTCCAGCATTCGAGGATTTCTTCCTTTGTAGGCTTGTTTTTGAACTTTACGAAAACTGCAGCTGTATGTCCGTCACTTACAGGAACACGTATACACTGTGCTGTTACAACAGGCTGTTTTGCCTTTACAATTTCGCCGTTTTCAATAGTACCCCAAATCTTTAAAGGCTCCTGTTCGCTCTTCTCTTCCTCGCCACCGATATAGGGAATTACATTGTCAATTATTTCGGGCCATTCATTAAAGGTTTTGCCTGCACCTGAAATTGCCTGATATGTAGTAACAACAATCTCTGTAGGTTCATACTTCAAAAGTGCTGAAAGCGGCGGTACATAGCTCTGAATTGAGCAGTTAGGCTTAACTGCGATAAAGCCTCTCTTTGTACCGAGTCTTTCCTTTTGTGCTTTGATAATGTCGAGGTGCTGTTCGTTGATTTCCGGAATTACCATAGGAACATCCGGAGTCATACGGTGCGCACTGTTATTAGAAACCACGGGAATTTCAGCCTTTGCATACGCTTCTTCAAGTGCACGGATCTCGTCTTTTTTCATATCAACTGCACACAAGACAAAATCAACAAGCTTCTTGATCTCATCAATTTTCGAAGCATCCATTACAACCATTTTGCCGACACTTGCGGGCATTTCTACCTGCATTTTCCATCTGCCGGCTACTGCTTCTGCATAAGGCTTTCCTGCTGAGCGGGCACTTGCCGCAAGGGCTGTTATTTCAAAATAGGGGTGATTGTCAAGCAGAGTGATGAATCTCTGACCAACCATACCTGTTGCGCCAACTATACCGACGCGCATTTTCTTTTCGTTCATACTGATACTGCCTTTCAATTAGTAATTGTTTATTATTGTATCACACCAAAACGACGTTTGTCAACCGGATTTTCCCGTTTTTTATTAAGTTTATGAATATGTGTGCAAGTTTGTGTAAAAAAATTGCTATGATGCCCATATTTTGTTGCTATTTCTATTGACACTAAACATTATATAAAGTATAATATAATAAATAGATATTGGACTGAGGCGGATAACACTATGATTTATACAGATATGTTCGTTTACGATACCCTTGACGGCTCATACAAGAGCGGTTCTGTAAAAATGGGTACTGATATGACCAGGTGCAGCGATTATTCCGATATGTATGCCCTTCCCGGTTTTGTTGATGTTCATACTCACGGAGTTCAGGGTAAATTCTTCGAGCATGCACAGGTCGATGATATAATTGATATGCTTAAGATTTATGCAAGTGCGGGTACACTTTACATTATGCCTACAATTGCAACTGTGGAATTTGAACAGATATGCAAAGTTGCCGACTGTATTCTTGAAGCGGCCGAGAAAATTCAGAATGAAAAGCTTCCCTGCTCAACAGTTATCGGTATTCACTATGAATGCAGATACTTAAGCAAGGTTAAGGCCGGTGCTCATCAAACACAGTTTTTTGCCGCACCGAACACTGATGAAGCCGATTTGCTCATCGACAAAGTCAAGGCATATGAAAAGAAGCTTGGCAGAAAGCTCTCCGTGCACTTCACTCTTGCTCCCGAGCTTGACGGTGCTCTGGACTTTATTGAGTACATTACAAACCAGGGTGCGACTGCAGGTATCGGTCACTCTGACGCAGATTATCTTCAGGCAGAACAGGCTGCATACAGCGGTGCTGTTTCAATGACTCACCTGTTTAATCAGCTTCGCCCCATTCATCACAGAACATCCACTTCACTTATTTACGCCCTCACAAGCAACATTTATACAGAGTATATTTGTGACGGCTACCACTCAATTCCCGAGATAGCAGAGCTGATAAGACACTGCAAAGCTGCAGACCGTGTTGTGCTCGTCTCGGATTCAACCGCGATGGGTATTCCCGAGGGTACAACCTACAAGGGATTTGACGGCCGTGAAGTAATAATTGACGGCGGTGTGGCAAAGCTTCTTGACGGTACAATCAACGGAAGCGCACTTTCAATGTACAAGGCTGTAAAGAACTATATGGGCTTTACAGATGCAGATATAGACGAAGCAACAAGAGCAGCTATCACAAATCCCCTTTCAATGATAAAGACTTTCGGATATGCCTCTCTTAACACAACAGACTCAAATAATCTTTTAATTCTTGACGAAGATTTCAACATAGTAAAAATTATTGCCAACGGAAATGAAATTGATCCGTTAAAGGCATAAGTCAGCAGAAAGGCTTAAGACAATGGAAAAACAAAAGTATTATATAACTACAGCTATTGCGTATGCTTCGGGCAAACCGCACATAGGTAACACTTACGAAATCATTTTAACTGACGCAATTGCAAGATACAAAAAGATGCGTGGCTATGATGTTTACTTTCTTACAGGTACAGACGAGCACGGTCAGAAAATCGAAAATCTTGCAAAGGATGCCGGTATCACTCCCAAGGAGTATGTTGACAAGGTTGCAGGTACAATCAAGGACATCTGGGATCTTGTAGGTGCTGATTACAACAAATTCATCCGCACCACAGACGATTACCACGAAGAAGCAGTTTCTGCAATATTTAAAAAGCTCTACGAAAAGGGTGACATATACAAGAGTGAATACGAGGGACTTTACTGTGTTCCCTGCGAATCATTCTTTACCGAGACACAGGCACCGAACGGAATTTGTCCCGACTGTGGCCGTCCTGTACAGAAAACGACAGAAGAAGCCTACTTCTTCAGAATGAGTAAATACACCGACAAGCTTATGAAGTATATCGAGGATAACCCCGACTTCATTTCTCCCGAACCCCGCAAAAAGGAAATGATAAACAACTTCATAAAGCCCGGTCTTCAGGATCTGTGTGTATCCCGCTCATCGTTTAAGTGGGGTGTTCCCGTATCATTTGACGACAAGCACGTAATTTACGTTTGGATAGATGCTCTTTCAAACTATGTTACAGCACTTGGATACAATCCCGATAACGAAAAGCAGCCTGAGCTTTATAACAAGTACTGGCCTGCTGATGTTCACATTATCGGTAAGGATATTTTAAGATTCCATACCATATACTGGCCTATAATGCTTATGGCTTTAGGCGAGCCTCTACCCAAGAGAGTATTCGGCCATCCGTGGCTCTTGTTCGGAGAGGATAAAATGTCAAAGTCCAAGGGCAACATTATATATGCAGACGAGCTTGTCCGTCACTTCGGCGTTGACGGTGTGAGATATTATGTTCTGGCAAATATGCCTTTCGCTGCTGACGGCTCAATAACCTATGAATCGGTTATAGAAAGCTTTAACGCAAATCTTGCGAATAATCTCGGCAACCTTGTTAACCGTACACTTTCAATGACTGCAAAGTACTTCGATTCAGTCGTTCCCTCAGATGAGCACAGAGAGGCTCTTGACGACGAGCTGACAGCAGCTTTTGAACAGGCAAAGAAAAATTACTGTGCGCTTATGGACGATTTCAAGCTTGCTGATGCAAGTGAAGAGGTATTCAATCTCCTCAGACGCGCAAACAAGTATATTGACGAAACAACTCCCTGGGTGCTTGCAAAGGATGAGGCATCAAAGCCGAGACTCGGCACTGTACTTTATAATCTCCTTGAGGTTATAAGAGCGAGTGCGGTTATGCTCTTCCCCTTTATGCCCCAGACGGCAAATACAATATTTGATGTACTTGCGACCGACAAGCGAGACTTTGACTCTATCGACTCATTCGGAAAGCTTCAGGTTGGTACAACAGTTGGTGCTTCAGCTCATCTGTTTGACAGAATTGACGAAGCAAAGAAGCTTGAAGAGATAAAGGCAGAAAATGAAGCCCGCCTTGCAGAAATTAACAAAAACAAAATTGAAAAGCCCGAGGGCGTTGCACAGATTGGCATAGACGATTTTATGAAGGTTGAACTCCGCGTTGCAAAGGTTATCGCCTGCGAAACTGTACCTAAAGCTAAAAAGCTTCTGAAATTGCAGCTTGACCTCGGATATGAAAAGAGACAGGTTGTTTCGGGAATTGCAAAGTTCTACACTCCCGATGACCTTATTGGCAAAAAAATCATTGTTGTTGCAAACCTTGCTCCCGCAACTCTTTGCGGTGTTGAATCTCAGGGTATGATACTTGCAAGCGGTGAGGATGATGTCAAAGTGGTATTCCTTGACGAGTCAGCAAAGCTCGGCGACAGAATAAGATAATATGATTTTCGATTCTCACGCACATTACAACGACGAAAAATTCAATTCTCCCGATATTTCCCGTGACGAGCTTTTAAATAAGCTTTTGGGTGAGGGTGTGACTGCAATTGTCAACGCATCGGTAAATGTTGAGGATTCAAAAGACTCTCTTGAGCTAAGCGATAAGTTTGATGGCATATATGCCTGTGTTGGCATTCATCCGGGCGATGTTGACAAGGTCGGTGATATTGATTCTGCGATAGCGGAAATACGCAGACTTGCTTCCCACAAAAAAGCAGTTGCGATAGGTGAAATCGGTCTTGACTACTATTGGGAACCATTCGACAAACAAAAGCAAAAACTGTTTTTCACCAAACAGCTTGACCTGGCACGGGAGCTTTTAATGCCTGTTGTAATTCACGACAGGGACGCTCACGGAGATGTTGATGAGATAATCAGAAACTACCCTGACCTGAAAATTGTACTTCACAGCTATAGCGGAAGTGCTGAATGGGCAAAATCCCTTGTAAATGACGGAAGATATATTTCGTTTTCAGGTGTAGTTACCTTTAAAAATGCAAGACGTGCACTGGAAGCCTTAACGGCCGTGCCTCTTGACAGAATTTTAATTGAAACAGACTCTCCTTATCTTGCTCCCACTCCGCTGAGAGGAAGTGTTAATAATTCCGCAAACCTGATTTACACAGCAGCTAAAATTGCAGAAATAAAGGGCGTCACAACTGAGAAAATACTTGAGCAAACCTATATAAATGCTTGTAGATTTTATAACGTAAATTGCGATACAGTCGCAAGAAAGGATTTTATATGAGCAAAGTTTTATTTGATTACATTATCGCAAAAAAGCATCACGTGCTCAGAGTTGATAACTCCTGCGACCTTGCAAGCGAATACAAGGCTCGCGCTTTATCTCCGATTGAGCGTATGAGCGACCGTTTCGAGCGTCTTATGAAGCTCCAGACTCCTCATATTCTCCCTGAGGAAAAAATTACAATTCTTCGTACAACAACCTGTATTCCCGATTGCTTTACAGAAGATGAATGGGCCGAGATTAAGAAGGACCATTATATTCACGAGCTCGGATATATTTCAAACCTTAATGTTAACTTTGAAAAGGTTATAAAGAAAGGTCTTCTCGCATTCAAGGGTGCAAATGAATATTCAGACAAAGCAATTGACCTGATTCTTGACCTTGCTGACAGATACAAGGCTGAGGCTATCAGAGTTGGCAGACAGGATATTGCAGACTCTCTTGAAAATGCTCCGAGATACGGTGCTAAAAACTTCAGAGAAGCTCTTCAGCTCTTCAGACTTATTCACTTCTCTATGTGGCTTGAGGGTAACTACCATAATACGGTAGGCCGTTTTGACAAGTATATGTACCCTTATTTCAAGGCTGACCTTGACCGTGGTGTTTATACATACGAAACTGCTCTTGAGCTTATCGAAGACTTCTTCCTCTCCTTTAACAAGGACAGTGATATGTATGTTGGCGTACAGCAGGGCGATAACGGTCAGAGTATGGTACTTGGCGGTGTTGACGAAAACGGTAAGGATGTATTCTCCGAGCTTTCAAGAATTTGTCTTGAGGCTTCCCGCAACCTCAAGATGATTGACCCTAAGATCAATCTCCGTGTTACAAAGGATACTCCCGATGAAATATATGAGCTTGGTACAGAGCTTACCCGTGCAGGACTCGGCTTCCCGCAGTATGAAAACGACGACATTGCTATCCCTGCACTTGAAAAACTCGGCTACTCACACGAGGATGCGGCAAACTATGTTGTTGCTGCTTGTTGGGAATTTATCATTCCCGGCTGTGCATTCGATATAGTAAACATCGCAGCTATGTCATACCCCAAGGCAGTAAACGACGCTATGTATGAAAGCCTTGAAAAGTCTGCAACCTATGATGAGTTCTTTGATGCAGTAAAGGGCAAAATTAAGGCAGAGTGCGATAAAATTATGGACTCTGTAAAGAATGTATGGTTCGTTCCCTCACCTTTCCTTGAGGGAGTTATGCTTGATGAAATCAAGTACAGGAACTATGGCGTACACGGAACAGGCCACTCAACTGCTGTTGACTCACTTGCAGCCATTAAAAAGTATGTATTCGATGAAAAGAGTGTTTCGGCTCACGAAATGATAGAAGCAGTTAAAGCAAACTTTGAGGGCTATCCTGAACTTCTTTCCAAGCTTCGAAATGATACACCCAAGCTCGGTATGGATGACGACTATGTTGACAATATCTCCATAGAGCTTATGGATTCATTTGCAAAGTGCTTTGAGGGTAAGAAGAACTGTCAGGGTGGTATCTGGAGAGCAGGTACAGGCTCTGCTATGTACTATCTCTGGCATGCAAACGAAATTGGTGCGACAGCTGACGGCAGACGCGCAAAAGAGCCCTTTGGCGCAAACTTTGCTCCCAGCCTTTTTGCAAAGGTAGGACCTGTATCTGTAATCAAATCATTCTCAAAGCAGCACTTTGAAAATGTTATGAACGGCGGACCTCTCACAATTGAGTTCCACAATTCTGTTTTCAAGAACGAAGACGGAATAAAGAAAGTAGCCCAGCTTGTCAAGTACTTTATAACTCTTGGCGGACATCAGCTCCAGCTTAACAGTGTTAATCTCGAAACAATGAAAGACGCGCAGGAGCATCCCGAAAACTATGGACGCCTTGTTGTTCGTATCTGGGGTTGGAGTGCATACTTTGTCGAGCTTGACCGTGAGTATCAGGATCACGTTATAAGAAGACAGGAATATAACATTTAAGCTATAAAATAACTATAACCCTGCCGGCGGACTTTGCTCCGCCGGTCAGTGCGGTTATATACCCTCATATTCTTGAAAGGATTTTAAACAAATGTGCGGATTTGCCGGTTTTACAGGCTTTATTGAACGCCGACAGGAAATAATAGATAGAATGAACGAGCGTATCGTTCACAGAGGCCCCGATATGGGTAACACATATCTTGGCGACGGTATTACCTTTGGCTTCAGGCGCCTTTCCATACTCGATTTGCGTGAAGCGGCAGGTCAGCCTATGATAAGCCGTGACGGTAAATCTGTGATTGTTTTTAATGGCGAAATATACAACTTTTTAGAACTACGTAAAGAGCTTGAAGCTAATGGCGTTTCCTTTAACACAACAAGCGACACTGAGGTTTTACTTGAAGCATACCGCCATTTTGGCCGTGAGATAGTAAAAAGGCTCAGAGGTATGTTTGCATTTGCAATATGGGACACTGAGACAAAAGAACTTTTCGGTGCGCGTGATATGTTCGGAATAAAGCCATTCTACTACACAATTCTTGAGAGTGGCGATATGCTTTTCGGCTCGGAAATCAAGAGCTTTTTAGAGCATCCTGACTTCCTGATGCAAGTTAATGAAAACGCTCTGAGGCCGTATCTCACATTCCAGTATTCCGCAGACAGCGAGACTTTTTTCAAGGGTGTATATAAACTGCCGCAGGCTCACTCTTTCCTCTTCAAAGACGGAAAGTTATCTGTCGAAAGATATGCTGACGCAGAATTTGCGCCCGGAAACAAGTCCTTTGAAGAATATGTGGAGGAAACAGACAATATTGTACACGAGTCTGTCAGGGCTCACTCTATAAGCGACGTTAAGGTCGGCTCATTTTTATCGGGCGGCGTTGATTCAAGCTATATTACAGCCTCCCTTATGCCTGACAAGACCTTTTCTGTCGGCTTCGATTACAACAAATTCAATGAGACCGACTATGCTGCTGAACTTTCAGAAAAGCTTTCAATCGAAAATCACAAAAGGTTACTTTCCGCTGATGAATGCTTTGATGCTTTTTCTGATATTCAGTATCATATGGACGAGCCTCAGTCAAATCCATCATCGGTACCGCTTTATTTTCTTGCGAAACTTGCCAGGGAACACGTAACAGTTGTTCTGTCGGGTGAGGGTGCTGATGAGATATATGCGGGATATGAGGAATACAACGAAAGAGCACTTGCGCGCAAGTATAAAAAAATACCCTCGTTTATAAGGCGCACACTTGCAGGTGTTTCAAAAGCTCTTCCCTACTTCAGGGGTCACGATTTTATTATTAAAAATTCGGGCAGACCTGAGGATTATTTCATAGGTCAGGCAAAGGTCTTTGAAGAAAAAGAAGCAATAGCCGTTTTAAATGACAAGTACAAAAACGGAAAGAGCGTAAAAGAGATAACTGCGCCCATATACAAGCGTGTAAAGCATCTTGACGAGCTTTCAAAGAAAATGTATCTTGACCTCAATTTGTGGCTTCCGGGAGACATACTTTTAAAGGCCGATAAAATGAGTATGGCATCATCTCTTGAGCTTCGTGTTCCTTTCCTTGATAAGGAGGTTTTAGCCTCGGCGCTGAAAATCCCCGCAAAATATAAGATTACACCCGAGAACACAAAGTATGTTCTGAGAAAGGCAGCCAACAAGACTCTGCCCGATGCGTGGGCTGACAGAGAGAAAAAGGGCTTCCCCGTACCGATAAGATATTGGCTCAGAGAAGACAAGTACTATAGTATTGTTAAAGAGTATTTCACAAGCGATTTTGCTGAAAAATTCTTTGATACCGATATGCTGATGCATATACTTGATGAACATAAGAATCATACAGACCGTGCTCACGACAGAGGAAGAAAAATCTGGACCGTGTTCACTTTCCTTGTATGGTACAAGAGATTCTTTATTGACGAAAATGTTGCTTGTAAAAAAGCATAACTTCAGGAGAAAATTTTAAAATGTCCAGGATTAAAAGAAACGATTTTGAGCTCGTCATAGCAGGTGCTGACTTAAACTGCTATAATGTCGCAAGAGCATTTCACGAGGCATACGGAACTGTTGCTTATGCCTTTGGAAGATATGAAATCGGATGCACCAAACATTCAAAAATAGTCAATTTTATGACTGTACCCCACTTTGACGACCCCGATACTTTTGTACAGACGCTTGTTTCATTTTACAACTCACACAACGATAAAAAACTTATTCTTATCGGTTGCACAGATGACTACGCAGGGCTTATTATTAAAAACAAGGAACATTTAGAAGGCAAATACATTATGCCCTATATAAGCCCCGATTTATGGGAAAAGCTTCAGAGCAAGGCTAATTTCTACAAGGAATGCGATGCATCCGGTATACTTTACCCCAAAACTAAGATAATTGGCAAAAATTATGACAAAAATATATTAAATAACCTTGGTTTTGACTATCCTATAATCGTAAAGCCTTCAAGTAGTATTTTATATTGGAAATATCCCTTTGACGGCATGAAAAAGGTTTATG
>JAZSET010000096.1:0-7711 GCA_045531795.1 Eubacteriales bacterium
AATCCGTCCTTTGTGTATTCGACAAACTGTTTTTCGTTCAGCACTTCTATTTTACTTAAATCACTGCGCCATTGATAATTTTCAAGCGATGTGACAGTATCCCATACTTTTTGTATGTTGCTATTAAAAATTGCTTTGATATTTGAAACAGCCATAGAGATATTCCTCCGAATATAGATTGATACTAAAAGTATAGCAGAATGCGCCGAGAAAGTCAATGGAATTATAGGCGGCGGATGGGTCTTGCAGTTTTTACGCTCCTTTCGTCGCGCAAAAACTGCCACCCGCAGGTGCGGCTTCTGAGGATTCCTCGTGTTCCGAAACGGCGGCGGACGGGTCTTGCAGTTTTTGTGCTCCTTGCGTCGCGCAAAAACCTGCCACCCGCAGTGCGGCCTCTGAGGATTCCCCACACCGCAGAAACCAGAAGAAGCTACACCTTGCGGTGTAGCTTCTTCTGGTGCCGGCGGCGGGGGTCGAACCCGCACCCTGTCGCCAGGACCGGATTTTGAGTCCGGCACGTCTGCCAATTCCATCACACCGGCATATAACAATGTAGATTATACCACAAACAGTGAGCGATTTCAAGGCTTTTTATAAAAAATCTGAAGAATTTTATTTTGAGGTCAAAATGACAAAAGCAAGGATAGTTATATTTAGCAAATTACCGCAGATACCAGGTGCTTTCGATAATCAATATATCCGCGGGCATATCGATTCAATCAAAGCACCCGTTTATAAAGCGATGTCAGCGTATTCATACTGTTTGCTCGGTCAAATGATAGACGAAGTGTTTGGCGATGATATCAGTAAACTTAAAATTAGTGAAAACGACAATGGAAAGCCGTATTTTGAAAGAAGTAATATATATTTTAATATCTCTCACACTGACGATGCAGTTGCTTGTATTGTATCCGATAATATAGTAGGCATTGATATTGAAAAAATTAAGAATTATAACGAAAGACTTCTTAAGTATTCTATGAATGAAGAAGAAATTATAAACAACGAAGAAGATTTCTTTAAATTCTGGACATTAAAGGAAGCGTATGTTAAAGCGACTGGCACCGGTTTGTCTCACGGATTTAAGAATATTAAATTCATAAACACGGATTCTCTGCACAGCGAAATCAAATGTGTTGACAACAATAAACCGGCTCCTTACTTCTTTTACACAAATAATTCACACACACATATCTTTTCAATATGCAGTCGTGACAGAATAAACAATGATGATATAACCATACTTTATAAATAAAGCTCCCTGTCGGGAGCTTTATTTATTCAATTATTATTGCTTTTGGCATATTATTTGCCATATCCGGGTTAGACTGATATAACTTTTCGCACGTAGTCTTTTTTGATTTTGCTATTTCCCAGCACTCCTCATCTTTTTCAGGATAATATATCGAAAAAAGAACATTATTTTTGCCGGAGTCGCTCATTGAATCAAGCTTTACTGCCTTGCATAAGGTTGCGTTATGCTTCCCTACTGATATATAGTCAAGGTATATTTCTGTTTCCGCATAGACTCTGTCGCTATCCTCTCTGAGTCTGCTGTTTACTGCACAACTACTGCCAATCAGGCTCATTGTATCACTTTGACACTTAAGACTTGACTTGTATGTAAACGGCAATACCAATTCCTTATTTTTGAATTTGTTCTCTTCACCTGAAAATGTACATTTTTGCGAAATCTTACCGCAGATATTTACATATCCTGCATTTGATTCATCTCTAATTTCAGAAATTGCGGGAATACCTGAGGCTACAATTGAGAGAGCATCAAGTCCTTCTTCGGATTTTGATTTTGTTTCAGTGTAAGTAAAGTTGTTTTTTATTCTTCCTGCAGGCTTATTCATTATCTGTCCCTCATACCTGCACTCAGATTTATAGTTTGTGGAATACGCATCGGAAACATAACTTACTGTTTCATTAAATATAATCATCAAATCAATGTCATAATCAGCATCAAACTCGATTATTTTCTTTTCTGAATATTGGTTTGTTGATGTATTTACATTCACTGCTGTCAGTGTCGGCGAAATCAAAAGTGTTGTCTGAGAATCGCTGAAATCACCAAGCAATGCAAGTTCATCCTCACTGAATGATATTCCAAAAGGTATATCGGACTTCGCCGTTCTGTATTTACCCTCGATATCCTTATAAAGTACATTCAATGTAAAGACACCGCCGAGCTTTGGCGTGTTTTCTCTGAGGTCTCCGCTTCTGTCATCCTTTACTGTCAGGGCTATATCATAGTGGACAATTTCATCAATTTCGGGTGACTTCATATCAAGTTCAATATTATCGCTGAAGCTATGCTCGACAAGCTCTAAGCTCCTGCACCTTAATATGTCACACTCATTCCATTTATATTCAATCTGATAATCAGCCACATCACTGTCAATAGTTGGCAAAGCACTGTAATTTGTATCCTCATACACAAGATTTTCAAATATTGTCTTTATTGAAAACTTCCTCGGATTTGCCATTCTGCAGGAAATGTCCTTAATTCGTGTCAATGCCCCAACACCGCAATTGTTACTGTTTTTGTACTTTGTTGTATTTTTAAAATCATCCTTGAAAATAACGGAAAAAATTTTCTCTTCACCGTTTTCATCCATAGCTGAAAACATAATGTTATATACAATACATCCGTTTATTTCAAAATCATTTGCACCAAAATATTTGTTCTTCTTTTCTATTCTCGCGCTCGCAGAAAGAATATTTTTTACATCAGGAAATGAATCGGGTAAAATATAGTCACCCGAAATCTCGCTTTGACTGTTCATAAGCTCAGTTTTAATAAACTGCTCTTTTACCATATCTTTCATATAATCACTCTCCCAAAATATTATCGTTACATATATATTCAAAAGAACAGATTATATGCAAAAAAGACTGCGTTTGCAGTCTTTTTGTTATAGAGCGAATATTTTAGTAGCAAGTGAAAAGAAAATGAGCGTTGAACAAATATCAACAATTGTTGTTATAAGTGGCGATGCCATTATTGCAGGGTCAAGTCTCATCTTTTTAGCAAGCATAGGCAGAATGCAGGCAATACTTTTTGACATTATTACCGTTACGAGTATGCCGAGGCTTACCGTAATCGCCAGACGCACAGCATCAACTGTAGGGTCACTTGTATAAGTAAGTATTATTCTGACACCATTTACAAGAGCAAGTACCATTCCGCAAATCAATGATATTCTGAATTCCTTGAAAAGCACTTTAAAAAAGTCCTTTAGTTTAATTTCATCAAGCGACATACCGCGAATTATCATTGTAGATGTCTGTGAACCGCAGTTACCTCCCGTACCCGTAATCATCGGAATAAATGCAACGAGCAGCGGTACAGCCGCAAATGCTGCTTCATAGCTCGAAATTACAATTCCTGTGACTGTAGCTGAAAGCATAAGTACCAAAAGCCATACAATTCTGTTTTTTGCGTGCGTCAACACTGATGTTTTGAAATACGAATCGGTGCTCGGAGCAACAGCTGCCATTTTTTCAAAGTCCTCTGTTGTTTCCTCTTCGATAATATCCATAGCATCGTCGAAAGTGATTATACCGACCATTCGGTTATCATTATCAACTACCGGCAACGCCGCAAAGTCATATTTCGACAGTGTGTCAGCAACAACCTCCTTGTCATCGAGGGTGTTTACGCTGATTACATTTTTCTCCATCAGATCTTCGACCGACAGGCTGTTATCCGCAACAAGCAGGTCAAGTAACGATAATACGCCGACGAGTTTTCTGTTCTCGGTTACATATAATGTATAAACAGTTTCTTTTTTCAGACCGTTTTTTCTGACAGCTTCAATAGCCTTATCGACAGAATACTCACGCCGTACGGTTATATAATCCGTGTTGACAAGCGAACCCGCACTGTCCTTGGGATAGCGCAGAATTTCATTGATTTGTTTCCTTGTTTCGCTGTCTGTCTGAGCAATTATCCTCGAAACAAGATTTGCAGGCATATCCTCAAGCATATCGACGGTATCGTCGATGTACAACTCGCTTATTACATTCTGAAGTTCTCTGTCGGTAAACGATGTTACAAGAAGCTTCTGCATATCGCTGTCCATATACGAAAATACATCAGCCGCCAAATCCTTTGGAAGCAGTCTGAACAATGCGATAAACTTGTTGTTTTCAAGAAGATTCTCTTTGTATAAGCCGTCAAACAGCTCGGCTATATCCGTCTCATTCATTGATGTAAACGATTCTATTACCGCTTTATAATTTCTCTCGTTAAGTAAATTTAATACTTTTGTCTGCATACTTTACCTCCTTATAAAAAGGATTTACCCAAAGTATGATTTCATACAAAAAGTCAGAATGATTTGCGACAGGATATAAAAATCCTGTCCTTGCATAAGGACAGGACCTGATAATTATTTTATCACGGACAGTACACTTATGCAGCTTCTGTATGAAATTTTACTTATCCCGGCACTGTCCATTTTTTATCTCCTGAAATTTATTTGCCAATTGGCATACATTCATTATACACACAAAATATCATTTTGTCAATAAAATAATGGCAGAAAATTCTGCCATTACTATTATTCTACAACATTTTCGCTCATAACACTGATATTATCACTTGAAATTAGTGAAAGCGGATCAACATACGCCGAATCTACAGTCATTTCGAAGTGCAGGTGGGGCTCGCTTGCTATTTCAACAATAGCGCTGTTACCAACCGCGCCAATGAGCTGTCCTTTTTCAACTACCGCACCGACAGTAATATCTTCGGGCAGTGTCTCATTAAGATTCATATAACTTGTATATACGGAGTCTGCGTGTTCGATCACTACTGTTGTTCCCATCATAGGATCGTTTTTGATGTTTTTTACAATACCGCTTGCCGAGGCCGAAACTCCGCTTCCCTCTTCGCAGGCAATATCTATGCCGGTATGCGCTCTGTAATCATTCATTGTCATTGAAAACACGGGGGTATCTATAGAAAACTCTTTTACAATTGTGCCTGATACGGGCATATCAAAGTTTTCCTTTTCTTCAACCACCGTCGGCTTTACAGACTCTTTTGTCGGTGTCTGTTCTTTGCTTTCGCTTGTTTTCTGGCTTTCTACATTACTGTTTTCAGCTTTTACCGCATCTGTTGTCTTTTCACTTTGCTTTTCTGTCTGAGTATCCTTTTTGCTTGTTTCTACAGTTGATTCTGTAATAGCATTTGTGTCTACAGGACTTTCTTCCCGCTTTGATGCAAAGGTTGCTATTGAAATTACTACAATTGCAAGTGCACATAATGTAATCACAAATACAAGCATACTATTCGCGCGTTTGTTTTTTGACTGTTCCATATTTACCTTACCTTTCAAATCATATATGTTCGTGACAATAATTGTCACAAGCCCGTTACGATTATATTCTTGACTTAAATCAAAGGATTTATACAGAACAAAGAAATATTGCAGTGAAAAATCACTGCAATATTTTTATATGCTTTTTATCCATTCTATCGAATGTTTCATCCAGGTCGCAACATTATCAAGCTTAACACTTGCATTTCCATCAGGTAGGCCGAGACCGTGATTTCCGTGCGGATATATATGCATCTCAAAAGGAATGTTATTATCCTTGAGTTTGCTTGCAAGCGACAGTGAGCCCTGAACATTTACTGCAGGATCATCTGATGTGTGCCAGATAAACGCAGGACAGGTTTTATCGTCTACATAAAGATCTGGCGAATAATAATTATACTCGTTTTCTTCAAGCCCCTCTCCTGCAAGGTTATGAAATGAACCCTTATTAGAATTATAGTTTATCACCGGATAAGAAAGAATCATTCCACAAGGCTTGTTGTAGCCATAATCCATCGGCTCTGCATCCTTATATATTTCCTCTCTGTCCCAGAACACCCCTGCTGTTGCTGCAAGATGACCTCCTGCAGAAAAGCCTATAACAAACACTTTTTCAGGGTCAATATTATATTTGCCTGCGTTATCCTTTATATACTTCATAGCATTAGCAACATCAACCTGAGGCATAGGATACTTCATAGATTTATTGTTGCCCTTAGTAGAATAATTGAGTACGAATGCGTTTATTCCTGCCGCAAGGTAATTTAGTGCAATTTTTTCACCCTCGTGGTGGGCAAGCATTTCATATCCACCGCCCGGCAATACCAGGATTGCTCTGCGTGGCTTAGCATTCGCTCCGTCACTTGCAACATAGGTTGTCAGTGTGACTTCAGGATTATCTTTTCTCAAATTTATTACTTCATTCAACATAGCTTTATTTCCTTATATGATTATCGCACTGCCATAGTCGCATAGCTCACCATTATCAAGTGATACAACTTTTGTATGATAACTTTCTATAAAATCCACTATTTCTTTTCCGTTTTGGTGAGTTTTAATATCGCCAAAGAAATATACAGTATCATTATCTTCGCAATAAAACGATGCGCCGCCGATGAATCCGTAATTGTAGCCATCAAGTCTGATGTTACCGCTGTCAATTTGCAGTGTATCAATACCCGCTTTTCCCGCAGCTTTAATTATCGAATTATCGGCACTGATTATTGCCTTATCTTTAATACTTAGAGTCGAACAATTTGCATACCCCTGATTTACGTGTACAATTTCAGTATTATTTTCAAGGCAAACCTTTTTTACTGAGTTGTCGATATATTCAGCATTAGCAAAAAGCCTATTACCGATTAAACAAGCATTCAATAATACATCAAGTGGGTATTTATTTCCAAGCTGAGCTTCTGTTATTATTGCATTATTAAAACACTTCGCAAGTTCTATTGTTGTAATAATGGTATCGTAAAGCTTCAGAATCTGCAAATCAGGATGTGAAGCTACAGGCTTTGGGAGACTATTATTGTCGTTTATTATTACGATGTTTTCAAAATCAGCTTTTAGTCTGTCAAGAATATTTTTGCTTAAAAGGCGACTGACAAATATTGTTTTATTCATATTTCTACCTATGAAAAAAGACTGCCCTCGGACAGTCTTATTCTCAACAAAAATAATTAAACGGCTCTTGTTACCTTGCCGGAACGAAGGCAACGGGAGCAAACGTGTACAGTCTTATGTGTACCGTCAACTACTGCCTTAACTTTTCTGATATTGGGCTTCCAAGTTCTGTTTGTCTTACGGTTTGAGTGAGAAACATTAAGACCAAATACTACGCCCTTTCCGCAGATATCGCACTTTGCCATTACAGACACCTCCTGTTTATAACTTCACTGAAGTACTATTCAAAATCAACATATAGTATTATAGCACATCTTTTGAACAAATGCAATAGTTTCTTTGAAATTTTTTTGATTTTTATCGAAAATTTGCTTGTATTTTCAGCAAAACTCTTATTTTGATGATACATCAGCCGAGCATAATTTATCAACAAGCCCCGTGTATCTGATACTTTGTCTGTTGTTATCAGTCATTTCATATACAGTTTCGCTTTTTCCAACAAGAATTATCATTTTTTGAGCTCTGGTGACACCGGTATATAATAAATTTCTCGTAAGAAGCATCGGTGCGGATGTTGTAAGAGGTAAAATTACAATCGGGTATTCACTTCCCTGACTCTTATGCACGGTAATTGCGTAAGAATGTTCGAGCTCATCAAGCATTGAAAATTCATACTCACAAATCCTGCCGTCAAAATTTATAGTCATAGTTTCACCGACATTATCTATTCGCTCTATCCTGCCGATATCACC
>JAZSET010000047.1:0-1991 GCA_045531795.1 Eubacteriales bacterium
AACCGTCACGGTGACACGGGATCTGTAAAAATGAAATGGATCGGTAAATATACGAAGTTCCTGACCCTCCAGCCTGACGAGGTGTAAAATGCAGTCAAATCCGACAAAAAGAGTACTTGACAGTTTTTTAAATACTATGAATTCCCTTGCACTGCCAAAAGAAAAATTCGGTATTTTGCTTGGATTTTCAGGCGGTGCTGATTCAACTGCTCTTTTAAATCTTTTATACAAGTTCAAAACACAGTTCAGCTACGAGTTATATGCCATTCATATCAATCATATGATAAGAGGCGATGAGGCTGACAGAGATGAGAATTTTTGCAAAGACACCTGCGATAAGCTCTCTGTTCCCTTTTATGTTCACAGAGCAGACGTTCCCGGACTTGCAAAAGAGAAAAAAGCCGGTATTGAGGAAACTGCACGTGATGTCAGATATCGCGCTTTTGCGGAAACGTCGTCTTTAATTGAATCAGCTACAGGTAACAAAATATTAGTTGCCACTGCACATAATGCTGATGACAACTCTGAAACAATAATTTTCAATATGGTCAGAGGCAGTTCTCTCTCAGGTCTTTGCGGAATCAAAGCCCGCAGGAATAATATCATCAGGCCGCTTATTCTGTCATCAAAAGACGATATTCTGTCTTACTGCAGGGAAAACTGTATAGAATACATTACTGACAGTACAAACAGCGACACTTTGTATACAAGGAACAAGATAAGGGCAAAGGTAATGCCGGTGCTCCGGGAAATAAACCCGTCATTGTGCGACACAATTTCACGAATGAGCAAAACTCTCTCATATGACCGCGATTACCTCGACTCTGTGGCACAAACCTTTGTTAAAAGCAATTATCGTGACGGGAGAATAAATCTTGAAGCAATAAATTCTCTGCATTACTCGATAAAATCAAGGGTTATCTGTTTTGCTTTTGCATATCTTACCAAAGGCAGTCTGACTGATGCCCATATAACTTCTGTAATTGACCTTTGTGAAAAAGGAATTATACATTCAAAGGTTAATTTACCCGGTGAATATACAGCAAAGATCGGGCGAAATTATTTGTCGTTTGAAAAGGACTTACCGGGTGACTCACCAAGTGAGTTTTCACTCCCACTCAAATTTGGGATAACCGAAATCCCCGGAACAGGCGACATAGTCGCAAGATTTGACTCGAGCGACCGGGAAAATATTGAAAAATTTAAAAATATTTACAAAATATTTATACAGACTGAGATATCGTCTGATAAAATAGTAGGTGATTTGCTTGTCAGAAACAGAAAAATGCAAGACACCTATAATCTGAACGGAATAAACAGAAAACTGAAAAAAGTGCTTTGGGAAATCTGTGACGACCCTTGCCGGCGCGATACACTGCCTCTTGTATGTGACAACAGCGGCATTCTCTGGGTTCCCGGCAAGCACTCAAGAACAGGTACATTCCGCGAAAAAGACAAAGGATCACAAACATTATTTTTTGTCGACGGCAAAAAGGGAAAGGACTAAACAATGACTAACAACGACATACTTGAAGTACTTGTAAGCGAAGAAGAGGTTGAAGAAATAGTTACAAACCTTGCAAAAAAAATCAGCGAGGATTACAAGGGCAAAAATCTGCTTCTCTTATGTATCCTTAAAGGTGCAGTCGTATTTATGGGTGACATAATGAAGCACCTTACAATACCTACTCAGATTGACTTTATGAAGGTTTCATCATACGGAAGCGGAACCGTTACAAGCGGAACGGTAAATATTGTTCTTGACCTGCACCGCAAGGATTTATCAAATCTTGACATACTTATTATAGAGGATATTATCGACAGCGGTAAAACACTTTCATATCTTGTTGATTATTTAAAGCTCAAGGGCGCTAACAGTGTTAAAACCTGTACAATGCTTGACAAGCCGTCTCGCAGAGTTGTTGATTTTACTCCCGACTATTTTGGAAAATCCATCCCGGATGAATTCGTTGTAGGATACGGTCTTGACT
>JAZSET010000068.1:0-6502 GCA_045531795.1 Eubacteriales bacterium
GCATCGCCAACGGCTCTGCCGATTCCCTGACTCACACCTCGTCTGATTGCTCTTTCCAAATCAAAGAAACTCATAACTTATGCCTCCTTTATATATAGTGCCTCATAATTTTTCTCCGCACTGCGGACAGTATTCGGTGTCATCCTTTACAACCGTGTCGCAGTTTTTACAAAACTTGTGTCTTTCCTTATATTCCTGAAACATATTCTTTTCAGGAAGCTTTGCACCGCACTCGGTACAGAAGCTTTCTGTTGAAGGTGATGCGCGTCCGCAGGATTTGCAAACCTTCAGTCTTTTCATAGCACGGGGACCGAAACCGTATTCGTCCATACTTTCCTGCCGTACCTGTTCCGCTAAAATCAGTCTCATTCTTCATACCTCCTCATAGCGCAGAGCCGAGCCGCAGCTTGTGCAAAATGTATCAGATATTGAAACCTTGCTTCCGCAATGTCTGCAAAACTTCGGCGGGTTCTCCCAGGGGGAGCAGTCAACACACATAAAAGTATCTGCGTTATACATTGCATCGCATACGAACCGTCCGCATTTTTTGCATCTGCTGATTTCCGGCTTTGCAATTTCCCATGCTCTTTTTAATCTTTCCTCCGGTGTGCCGCCCACGATCGGTTCGGTTAGAAAAACTCTCGCTCCCGATAAATCGCAGAAGAAGCTGTACCGATTTCCGTTTATGATTTTATAAGAAGCAATTTTCTCCGGCATACGCATCCTCCTTTCAGAAAATTTTTCCTTAGAAAAGTAACAAATTTTTCTAAAGTATTGAATTTTTCAACATTATCTGATATAATATAAATAATCAGAATTGGTAAGGTGCATCGGAAAATGATTTTTTGATGTACTTTACAAGCTCAATTATACATATTTTTTTACCTTTGTCCTCACCCCAAAATGCCAAAAGGATGGGAAAAATCAAAAAAAATTAAAAAAATTTTCTCAAAAGGGTGAGAAAAAGGGTGGGAAATTAGAAAAATTTGGTAAAGGGGACATATTTTTATGCGAAAATTAACGGCACTCATTCTCACGGGAATTTTAATCACATTTTCACTTGTCGGCTGCGGTCAAAATACAAGACTTAATCCAAGCAGCCCGACGACCTTATCCATCTGGCATGTTTACGGAAATCAATCCGAGTCGCCGTTTAACGATGCAATAGATGAATTTAATTCAACTGTCGGCAAGGAAAAGGGTGTTTTTGTTTCCGTAACCTCTATGGTTGATTCCGATTCCATTGACCAGCACCTTTTTGACGCTGCAAAGGGTACACCGGGCAGCGGTGATTTCCCCGATTTGTTTACTGCATATCCGAGAGTTGCCGAGGGTATAGGTGAAGAATTGCTTACAGACTGGAACGAAATATATTCCGAGGAGGAGCTTTCCGTCTTTGTTGATGACTTTCTTGCGGAGGGCAATATTTCGGGCAGACAGCTCACGCTTCCCATTGCCAAATCGACAGAGCTTCTTTTTGTAAACAAAACCTTATTTGACCGTTTTGCAAATGAAAGCGGTTTTTCAGTCAAGGACTTTGAAACCTTTGACGGTCTTTTTGAAATGGCATCCGCCTATTACGAATGGTCGGGCGGCAAGGATCTATTCCAGTATGATGATTTCTACAACTATTTCCTTATCAATGTTGCCGCAAAGGGTGACGAGCTTATCAAAAACGGCAAGGTAAACTGCGATACCAACGAATTTAAGGATGTTTTTTATGCGATTGCCGAGCCCGGAATTGAAGGCGGTATAAGCCTTTATGATAATTTCGGAAGCGATCTTTGGAAAACAGGCGATATTATATCCTACATCGGTTCGTCTGCCGGTATTCTTTATACCCGTGATGATGTAACCTATCCTGACAACAGCGTGGAAAAGATTGAGCTGTCGGTTCTTGCATATCCTGTTTTTGAGGGTGCTGCACCTACCGTTATGCAAAGGGGTGTAACGCTCTTTGCTCATAAAACAGACGACGCAAAGAAAAACAAGGCAATGGAAATATTTGTTGATTTCCTTGCAGAAAAGGACAATAACATTGAATTTGCCTCTGCATCGGGCTATATTCCGGGAACAGACGAAGCCTTTGAAGGACTTTTTACAAATCTTGAAGGTGTGGAAAATCCCAAATACCGTATGCTTTATGAGGCTGTAAGCGATATGTACGGCAAATATACCTTTAAGCCGCTTCCCGTGTTTGAAAATTCTTCTGCCGTTCAAAAGGAATTTGACGGCAATGTTACCAATATACTTTCAAAGGCACGGGCAGAATATCAGGCGAGAGTGTCCGCAGGCGAGGATAAAAACACCGTTTTAACTGAGCTTTGCGAAAAGGCACTTAATGAACTGAGAAATAAATATTAAAGTATAAGGAGGAGCAGAAAATGAAGTTGCCGCAGATTAAAGCCACTTTGGCGGAAATAAAAAACAGCGGTCTTTCTATGAAAAAGAGACTTGCTGTGTATATTGCTGTGCTTTTGATGCTGTTCCTTGTTGTTATCGGGATTGCACTGAATTTTTTAGGCATTCTCAATATTACTCCGTTTCGTCTGAGAGAAACCTTTCATCGGGAGCTTAAAGAAACGAACTACCGTGCAGAAACCTCTATTGATACAAATGCTGCTCATGCAATTCTGTTTGCAGAGCATCTTTCTAAGGAAACAGAGCATTATCTTGCCGCAAAAAACATAAGCTTTGAAGCTTTGGAAAACAATGCGGCGCTGATTGACGGGCTTGAGGCAGAGGTTTACAATATTGTAGCTGCAAATATGCAGTATGCCGATTGCAGCGGTGCATTCTTTATGCTTAACACGACAGTAAACAGTAAGCTTCCCGAAAAATACCACAGCGGCATTTACCTGAAGTTTTCCTATCTTCACTCAAACAGTATGATAAACCACAAAACATCAATGCTCTACGGCTCGTCTGCCGTTGCAAAGGAATATGGTGCGGATTATTACAACGAATGGCACTTAGAGATGCCGGAGGGCATTTATCACGAGCTTGATGATGTGTTTCATGTTTCAAAGGCAGACTTTAATGACAGCTATGTGCTGACGGGTGTATATCAGATTCCCGGCACGTGGGAAAATGTGAGGTTTTTATGTGTTCCCGTGTTTGACACAAGCGACAAGCTTATCGGTATATGCGGCTTTGAAATCTCAAGCCTTTATTTCAGCCTGACCTACGAAACACATAATGACGAGTTTGACAACATCATTCACGGTTTATTTACAGAGAGCGAGAAGGATTCATATACCGGGCAGATGTCCGTCAATCATTCGGGGTATTCTCCGTCCGACACAGGCGTAATGACAATAAAGAAGGGCAAAAATCTTGACACCTTTACATACGGAAACGAAACCTTTATCGGTAAGTACGGAGAGATTACACTGGGCAACAGCAAGCATATTTTAACCGTTATGGTTCCCGAAAAGGAATATCAGTCCTTGCTTTCCGAATCGTATATCAGAATGCTTGCGGTGCTCATTATTGTTCTTATGCTGATGGTTTTGATTTGCCTTTATTTCAGCCACAAGTATATGAAGCCGATTCTTAAAAGCTTTGAGCATATAAAGACAAATTCCGTTCCCGCAGATCAGGTTAAAATTCCTGAAATCAACGACCTTTTCCGTTTCCTTGCAGATAAGGATAAAGGTCACGAGGACGAAATAACCGAGCTTACACGCCTCCGCAACGAGGCAAAGGATGAATACACAAAGATTCAGACGCAGCTTGACAAGGTGGTAGAACGACATAAATCCGGTGCCGATCCTGAATTTTATGAGATATTCAAGTCAAATGTATCCAAGCTCACTCAAAAGGAAGCACAGATATTCAGGCTCTATCTTGAGGGAAAAACTGCAAAGGAAATTCAGGAGATAACGGAAATCAATCAGAACACACTCAAGTATCATAACAAAAACTTATATTCAAAACTCGGTGTTACGAGCAGAAAAGAGCTTTTGCTTTATGCTGCTATGCTTAAAAAAGAAGGAGGAGTTTTATGACACTTGCAGACAGACTGAATAAAATCATTGATGAACAGGGACTTACAAAAAGAGCATTTGCAAAAACCTTGGGTGTCAGCGAAAACTACATCTATCAGCTCACAGGAAGCCAAGAAAAGCTGACCACCATATCCGAAACTCTTGCAAAGCTCATCGCCCTTGAATTTGGATATGATAAAGACTGGATTATATACGGCGATAAAAACTAAAATATATGATGAAAGCCTCCGGGGATTTTTCCCCGGAGGCTCGTTTTGTATAGCTTATTTATTCGCTTCAATAAATCTGTGAAGAATTGCTGCTATTTCTGCTCTTGTAGCATTGTCAAGCGGATTGAGGGTGCTTTCTGATTTACCCTTTATCAAGCCACTGCCAACTGCCCACTGCATAGAAGGTATTGCATACTCGGAAATGCTGTCAAAATCGTCATAAGAGAGGATATTTGTGTTTTCTCCTACGCTGACATCATAACCCTTATACTGAGCGTATCTGTGCATAATTGCCGCAATCTGTTCACGGGTAATCTTATCATCGGGACCAAATTCGGTTTCGGAATAGCCCTTGATGATTCCGTTCTGCTGTCCCCAGATAACTGCATTTGCATAGTATGCTCCCATGTCCACGTCTGCAAAAGGAATACTGCGATTTACAGCAGGCTCACCCTCTACACGATAGAGAACAGCGACCATCATTGCTCTCGTCTGAGCAGAGTCAGGTTCAAAGGTTGTTTCCGTTGTTCCCTTAAAGATTCCATTTTCGATTACATAGTCGGTGTCGAAGTGATACCACTTTGTAATGTCAAGATCATCAAATGCCAATGACGGACAGTTGTGTGTGTCTGTGCTGGATTGTTCGTCATCGTGTTTATCCCACTTAGCATAGAGTGTGAAGTTTTTAGTTACCTTGCTTTCAAAGTCATACTTTTCGGCAAATTCCTTGTCTGTGTACCAACCGCCGAATGTGTAGCCGTCCTTTTCAGGAGTTTTCGGCTCGGCAACTTTTGCATTTTTGGTAACTGTCGCACTTGATACACTGCTGCCGCCGTTTGTATCGAATTTAACAGTGTAGCGTGTTACGGAAGAACCACCACCGCCACTGCTTGGCAAATCATAACCGATTGCATAAGTGGAAAATTTCTTTGCATATACAACGATGTGATTTTCTTTTACTTCAAAATACTCACCATCAGCATTAGCGTTCCCGATACCTGCTCCAAGCTTTTCACTGGCGGAGCCGTGATAACGGTAAACTGTAATATTTCTCTTATTGCCTTTTTCAAAAGGAATAATAATTTCAATAAGACCGGAGGTTTCTTCCAGCTTTGTGCTTTCTGCACCGCTGATACTTTGTGTCAGGTTGATTTCAATAAACTGAATATATCTGTTGCCGGACACTTTCTTGATTTCTTTTTGCTCAGTCTGTCTCTGCTCCTGTCCTTCAACACTATCGCTTCCGGTGATGTCTTCTGCACTTTCAACGGTCATTTTCACCGTAACATCAACATTTCCGTGGCTCGATGATACTGTCTGTGCTTCTTCATCAAGTCCGCCGACAATAATCTGCGGTGTATCAGGCTTGATTTCAAGCTCGGAATTGATGTCAGTTGCAACGAATACAACATCATTTACATTAGCACTTTCAATCACTTCAATTTTAACGGTCTTTATGGTGCTGTTATCGTTTTCTTCCTTTTCAGCAACGATGTTATAAAGTCCGTCCTCAGTGATAAAGGAATAACTGCCGTCTGCTGCTGTTGTGGTTGTTGCTATAATGGTATTGCCTTGCTTCAATGTTACAGTAATACCACCAAGACCGAATTTACCATCTGTTACTTTGCCGCTTACAGAGTAAACAGGCTTATCATTCCATTTTGCATAAAGGGTAATATCTTCTGTCAATGCGTTACCAAAATTCCAAAGGTCAAGACACTCTGCATCCTTATACCAGCCTGCAAAAACAAAGTTTTCCTTTGTAGGCTCAGCCGGAGCAGTAATTGCCTGATTATATTCGCAGGTTATGCTATCTACCGCTGTGCCTTCGTTTGAATTAAAAGATGCGGTAATCATAGCACCATCTGCTATAACAAGCTGCTTGTCTGCACCTGCAAGGAAGTTCGCATTTTCCTTATATCTTACAAGATATGTTCCTGCGGCAAGGTTTGCAATTTCTGTTTCGGAAATCGCAATGTATTCGCTTGCACCTTCGAGTTTATATTCCATATCGGAGGTTACAGCTGTAATCTTGCCATCTGCTTTAGCTTTTATTGTTTCATTAACCGCAGCAGGAGTTTCGGGAGCAGACTGAGTTGCTTTTGCGATAGACCAGCTTGCGGATTTAGAACCTGTAAAATTACCCTGACCGCTGATCGTCAGTTCATAATCACCTGCATCCGTTCCTGTGTTTCCCGAAACTGTATAATCAATTTCAATTCCGTCAAGAAGTGCAACCGTGAAATCTCTTGTCAGTTCGCTTCCTGTGTAGGTAAGAGCTTC
>JAZSET010000152.1:0-11805 GCA_045531795.1 Eubacteriales bacterium
AACTCGCTTCTTCTGCCACCGGCAGCGATCGTTATCAAAACTGCCAATTCCGCTACGCCCACAAACAATGGTATTCTACCACAAATTCATATAATTGTCAAGTAAAATCAGTATTATTTTATAATAGCAAAGAGCCGGACAAATATCCGACTCTTTTTGCCTTTATGCCAAACAAAAATCAATGTAAACAACTTAATAATATTTCGGTAAAATTGCAGTCTATTCAATTTTATTTGTATTTTTTTAGTTTTTCTATAAACCTGTCACCTACCTGTGTAGTTGTTGCAGTGCCCCCAAGATCGACAGTTAAAGTGGTCTTTTCCACAAGCATTTCTTCAATGCAGGATATAACCCTCTCACCCCACTCGGTATAGCCAAAGAAATCAAGCATCTGCGAAACCGACCAGAATGTTGCAAACGGATTTGCAATATTCTTGCCGGCAATATCAGGAGCAGAGCCGTGAATTGGCTCAAACATAGAAGGCCACTTTCTTTCGGGATTGATATTTGCACCGGCAGCAAGTCCCATGCCGCCCGCAATTGCCGCACCTAAGTCGGTAAGTATATCTCCAAACAGGTTTGAAGTAACTACAACTTCAAAGCGACGCGGATCTTTAATCATAAACATACTTGCTGCGTCTACAAGGTAAGAGTATGTCTTGACTTCGGGATACTCTCTTCCCACTTCTTCAAAAATCTGATCCCAGAATACCATAGAATAATTTAGAGCATTTCCCTTACTTATGCTCGTAAGTGTCTTTCCCTGAGATTTTGCGAGCTCATACGCATAACGTATAACACGCTCACAGCCTGCTCTTGAAAATACACCGTTCTGAATAACAACTTCGTTGGGCTTGCCTTTATAAAGCCAGCTTCCGCTTCCTGCATATTCGCCCTCGGTATTTTCACGGACAAATATCATATCAACATCTTCGGTCTTTACATCTTTAAGCGGTGTCGGAGCACCTTTAATAAGTTTTACAGGTCTTAGATTTATATACTGGTCAAATTTCTTTCTTATAACGAGCAATAAATCCCATAAAGAAATATGGTCAGGCACACCGGGAGCACCAACTGCTCCGAGGAAAATTGCATCAAACTTTTTTAGTTCTTCCATTCCACCGTCAGCCATCATTTTTCCTGTTTCCTTATAATAATCGCAGCCCCAGGGGAAATGTGTAAATTCAAATTTAAAGGTTGTGTCAATTTCTGCAATCGCTTTAAGTACTTTAATTCCCTCTCCTATAACCTCCGGTCCTATTCCATCACCTGCAATTACTGCTATTTTATGTGTATTCATTTATTTCACCTCCGTTTTGATTATAGTTTGATTATAACACAAGTATATATATTTGTAAAATACATTTTTATTAACAATTATAAAAAAGCTATATAATACCTTTGAGGTGAAAACAATGAATTTAAATCAGTTAAAATATTTTTACGCCGTGTGTACATACGGCTCGCTTTCAGATGTATCTGAATTTTTGCATATATCCCAGCCGTCGCTGTCATCAGCCATAAAAGCTCTTGAAAACGAGTTTGGCATTGTATTGTTTCAGCGCAATCACAAGGGAATGAAGCTGACGCAGGCAGGCAATATACTCATTTGATGAGATAAAAAAAGACATCTGCTGATGTCTTTTTTATGTAAACATTTTTATTATTTGGTAAAAAAAATCAACCTATAAACATTTGTGTCCAGTAATTTCCGCTCGCTACATATCCAACACCAATTTTCTTGAATGAAGAATTAAGAATATTGGCACGATGCCCTGACGAATTCATCCACGCATTCACAACTGCCTGCGGTGACTTCTGTCCCTTTGCGATATTCTCTGCTGCAGTTTTATATGATATCCCAAAGTTTTTCATCATATTGAATGGACTGCCGTAAACAGGGCTTGTGTGAGAAAAATAGTTGTTGTCTTTCATATCCTGCGACTTATATCTTGCAACACGGCTGAGTTCCCAGTCTGCTGTAAGGGTGTTTAATCCGTTCTTTACTCTGATTTCATTTACAAGTCTTATAACCTCATTTTCAAAGTTTACAATAGTTGCATCTGTCCTCGGAATATTCAAAACCTGTCCGGGATAAATGAGATCAGGATTTGCAATATGAGAATTTGCGCCTTTAATTTCACTGAGGCCGACCTCGTATCTTACCGCAATTTTCCACATACTGTCGCCTTTTACAACAGTGTGCTTTTCTATTGTCTGAGCATGGCTCGGAATTACTGCTGTTATGAGCAATACAGCTACAATAAAAAACAAATACTTTTTCATTTATGTACCTCCTGTTAAAACTATTGTCACTTTATGCGACATATACATAATAACACAAAAAGCGGTACAATTTCAAATGTAATTTCTGGATTATACTAAAGTAACAAGAAAAAGAAGCTTTGCGAAAGCAAAGCCACCTTAACTTCTTCCTTATTCACTATTACTTATTACTTCAAAATCCCCGTCCACAAGAACGGGGATTTTTGGCCCGCCCTACAGGATTTGAACCTGCGGCCAACGGAATCGGAATCCGGTACTCTATCCAGCTGAGCTAAGGGCGGATATTCTAACGGCATCTTCTGATGCCGTTATATTTTATCATAATGTGACTCTTTTGTAAAGATGAATTATTCCATTGCGGGCAAATATTCCTTGGGATCAACGGTTTTACCGTCTATTCTTACCTCAAAATGCAAATGGTATGCAGTTGCAACACCGGTTTTTCCCACTGCACCGATTACGTCGCCCTTTTTTACTTCAGCACCGTTTTTTGTGTATATTTTAGACATATGAGCATAAAGCGTTGACATTCCGTCGGCGTGTTCAATTGTAACATAGTAACCATAAGAATTGTTGTACCCTGCATGTGTTACTGTTCCTGAATCCGCAGCCCATATATCTTTACCGTAGCTGTCAAGAATATCGACGCCAAGGTGAAAATCATAGTTGCCAAACAGTGTCCTGCTGCCATAGTCGGAAGAAATACCTCTTGATGTATCAATTGGCCATATAAGATTACCGCTCGGATTAACCGTGGGTGCTTTGGAAGTACCGATAACTATCACTTCCGTAACAGGCTCTTTTACTCTTTCGCTTGACACGACAGTTCTTGAGATTTCTCCGTTTTTATCGTACTCTATCTCATATACAAACTCGGCACTTCCCTCTCTGCCGCCTGTTTTGAGCATCTGTGTACCTACATAATAGTCATCAGACTCTATATATGTTGTTTCATACGGAATTGACTCAATGAGTGTTTCTTTCTTTGTATATACAAGATCAAGCTCATGCATCAATTCTTCTTTGTCAGTAGTTATTCTTGTTCCGTCTGACAAGGTTGACGGCAATGACAAGATATCCACACCATCAGAAAATCTCGGAATGCCGACATCAATAGCAAGTGAATCCTTTGATTGATCTGTGCCTGACGGAACATCGACCTCAATTCTCTGAGTGGCGGCATTTTCAGTTTCTCTTTGAGTGATCATTTCTTCAACCTCTACCTGAAGCACTCCTGCGAGCTGCTCAATTGTCATAATCGAAGATTTCAGACAAAGTTGATTCTTAACAGATATCTCATTTTTTATCGCAGCACTGCTGTCATAAGGCGAACCTGCCTGCTTTAACAGTCTGTTCATTGCATCAAAGTCATCGCCTGCAGCTATATACTTTCCGTCAATATATAGAGCATACGCATTGGTTAAATCTTTAGATGCTATATCATATAAAATTCTGTAACAGTCTGCGCTGTTAAGCAGAGTCGCCTTCTTTACATTAACAAAAGAATACTCAATGTTGCATTTGACTTTATAGTCACTTCCCACAAGCATTGAAAGGTCTGATTCAATCGCATTCTGAGCGGTTGTCATCGGCGCTCTCGAATCAAGAAAGCCCGCAAAATTACCATTAGTATATACACCAAGTACAACATCGTATGTAGATGCATTGATTACAAACACTGCACTTACTATTACAACAATTACAGAAAGCAATACTTTAGCCGGTCCTATCAGCATCGCGCCGATAAAATTAGCTTTTTTTGCAAGGCTGTCACACCTTTCAAGATACTTTTTTGCAATATCACTTTTCTTTTTGTTCTTTACAATTGTGTTATAAGAGCCTGATACCTTTTTGAAAATACCAAAGATTATATCTCCAATTTTTCTATGAGATTTTTTATCCTTATGTTCAACAAGTTTGGAAGCAATTGCGTTGATATTTGCCTCTATAAAGCTGAGTCCGTTGGAGATAGAGACATCCTTGTGTTCTTTATATGTTGTCTTGCCGCTTTTGGCCATCTTTATACTGTAATTTTCGTATAAGTTCGCTTTATTATTATCATTTGTAACTTTGTTTTTACTGATATGAATGCCTCCTTTCCATATATTTATACAATAAGATTCAAATTTCACTCAAGTATTATACTATATTTTTCAAAATAAATCAACCCTCTTGAAAAAAAGTTAAATATTTGATACAATTGTATAAAACATCAATAAAGGGTTTTGTTATGAAAAGAAATAAAGAATTTCTTATTTACTTCAGTGTCTTTCTGTGCGGTGCTCTTATAATTCTGACGAGCTTTATAAACGCCGGTATTATTGGTAATCTGCTGATATATTCAGGCATTTATGCGCTCTGCTTATTGTTATCAAAAGGATATCTGAGATGCGAAAACTTCAATCTTCCAAAACTATTTACAATAAATATCAGTACTTTTTCACTTGTATCATTTTTATATTTTTTACTCTTTTTCATAAACATTGCTTTATCCCTGATTTTTCAGAGTGAAGCACCGGATATAACATTTTCGGTATGGCTACTTATTTATTCAGGACTGATTGTCCCGATAACTGAAGAAATCTTTTTCAGAGGTTGTGTTTGTACGGGAATTTCGGCAATTTACGGCAAAGGCAGTGCGGTATTTATATCAAGTCTTCTTTTCGCTTTGCTTCATTCGGGGACTTCAGGATTTATATTCGCTTTTATTGGCGGCTTAATATTTTCATTTCTTTATATGCAGACAGATTCAATTCTTCCCGGACTGATTTTGCATATTGCCAATAATTTTATATCAGTACTTGCTCTTGAGTTTGAAGTTACAGTAATATTGGCACCCCTTACAGCATTACTTTTATCATTTATATTTTCTGTTTACTGCTTACTCAAAAAGAAAACTAATATAAAAAAAGATTTGCACATAAATACTGACTTTCTGAAGTCATTTAATTTTTATGCGGCAATAATAGCAATTTACATTTTAAAAATAATCGGAGAAAAAATATGATTACTGATGAAACCTATATGGATGAAGCCATAAATCTTGCAATAAGAGCCGGTGAAATTGACGAAGTCCCAATCGGTGCAATTGTTGTTAAAAACGGTGAAATTATCGGGAGAGGATATAACAAGCGTGAAAGCGGAAAATCTTCCCTTGCTCACGCAGAAATTGAGGCTATAAGCGAAGCCTGCGATAATGTTGGCAGTTGGCGACTTCACGACTGCGAGTTATATGTAACTTTAGAACCGTGTCCTATGTGTGCCGGTGCAATTGTAAACTCGCGAATCAAGCGGGTAATATTCGGCGCAAGTGACTACAAGGCTGGAGCTTTTGGAAGTGTATTAAATATTAACGACTTCCCTCTCAATCACAAGGTAACACTTACAGGCGGAATAAAGTGCGAAGAATGCGCAGATTTATTGAGCAGTTTCTTCAAAAGACTGAGACAGGAACAAAAAAACACCGATGCGAAATAGCATCGGTGTTTTTACTGTAATCAGTTCTGAGCGAGAATGTTTAATGTATTTGCAAGGTCATCAAATGCTGCCTGCTTCTTTGCACAAAGTTCCTTCATAAGGTTAACTTCGTCAGCGCTGAACTTCTCAAGGTCGCCGTCCTTGAGCGTTTTCTTGAACATTCTGTCGAGAATAAGAGCAAACTTAATTTCAGTTGTTGTAAGGTTGCCGCCTTTTTCGCAAACAACGAGGTCGCTCTTGCCGTCAAGCAAGAGGTCAACTGCATACTTACCCATTTTTGTTGCGGTAAGTCTGTCACGGAGTGCGGGTGAACCGCCGCGGACTGTGTGAGCAAAACGGGCAAACTTGGTTTCAACTCCTGTTTCAGCCTGTACCCTCTTTGCAAAGCCCTCAGAAAATTCAGCACCAAAGGTTTCAGAAATTGCTACTATAAAGCTTCTGTGTCCCTTTGCTTTAAGATCCTTGATACGCTCAATTGCAGAATCTGCATCAAAGTCAACTTCTCCAATTGCCACTGCAACAGCACCGGTAGCAATACCTGCTTCCATTGCTATCCAGCCTGCGTTTCTGCCCATTACTTCAATAACATCACATCTTGCGTGCGATTCGCAGGTATCACGAAGATTGTCCATAAGTCTCATTGTTGTATTGAGTGCTGTATCAAAACCAATTGTATAATCTGTAGATGTTATATCGTTATCAATGGTTGCGGGAATACCAATAGTAGGAATGCCGTGGATTGAGAGGTCTGTTGCTCCTCTGAATGTTCCGTCACCACCAATTGCAACGATACCGTCTATACCTAATTCTTTGCAAGTATTAAGCGCCTTTGCCATGCCGGCTTCTGTCTTAAATTCATCGCATCTGTCGGAATAAAGAAATGTACCGCTGTCATCGAGGATATTTCTTACATCAGCAGAAGTAAGAGGCTTAACTTCGCCGCTTATAAGACCTGTATAGCCCTTATAAATTCCAACAACTTCAACGCCTTTAGCAAGCGCTGAAAGAACTACGCTGCGAACAGCAGCATTCATTCCGGGAGCATCTCCGCCCGATGTAAGTACGCCAATTTTTTTGAATTTCTGCATTATTCTGATACTGCCGCGTTTGCGGCAACTCCTTCCCTGAAGTTTGTTTAAATTTTATCATTCGAAACTATTGTAATATATAAAAAGAGAAAAATCAAGTCCTTTTGACAATTTTCTTCATTTTATTCAAAATTTGGACACTTTAAATAGAAAAAATTAAATGCAAAAAATATATTGAAATGATTTTAAAGTTGTGATATAATAGAGTCGATTAGGTTTATTTATAATCTGTTGCTTACGGAGGTTAGTTAAGCGTGAAAAAAATATATGTTGTTATTATCTGCATTTTGATTGCTTTTATCCCCACATACATAGCTATCGGCTCTTATTTTTCAACTCAGGCACAGCCTGTTAAGCAATTTGCTGTTGACAAAATTGAAATTCTTTCTCCTAAAGGCGAGAAAAGCGAAATTATAAAGGGAGAAGACGGTGACGGCTTTATAGATTTTGCTGTTTCAATGTCCGAGAATGCCGACAAGATTTTAGCCCTTCCCGAACCCTTGCTTGATGATCCGTATTTTACATTTACATACTACAGTTACGATAAATCGTCTGAATACAAGTATTACTTTGCAGGCCATACGAGCGATGCATACTTCATTGACCCGCAGGGACTTGCTTACCACATAACAAAGGATGATTCGGAAAGATTTTTGAAATCAAAGTACGCACACTGCGTATATGATTATTCGAGTGCTCCTACCCTGTTATTAAATAATTCAGCCGTTACCCCTACAGAGGCTGCCTGGGAATTCAAAGGCTTTGGCGGCGAATACACGGTCGCTGAATGCACTACAGGCGAGAGTGCTTCTATTCAGACCTATGGTACTCCAATTCTCTCGTTTGATAATGAACCTGACACAATTTCCGTTAAGCTTACCGAAAACGGTGAGGTGATATATGACGGATATTACAGCGAGCTTTCAAACAACGATTACAATGGTCATACTGCCGATATGCAGATCACCGCAACCTGGTACGATTCAGATGACCGCTCGTACAGAGGCGAACTCAGATATAATTTCCTTACTGAGTTCAAAAAACCGCCTGTATTCTATATTTCAAGTACAAGTGCAGTTACAGGTGATATTGTTACTGTTTCAGTCTCAAACACCGAAAAGCTTTCTGATATAAACCTTAACATTGAGCCATCGCTCGGATATCAGCCAAAATTCTATTCTGACGGCGAATATGCCCGTGCGCTTATTCCGATGTCAAGTTCGATTATACCCGGCTCATATAAACTCACTTGTGATTATAACGGTCAGTCACCTACAGAATTTTATCTTGATATTTCTACAAAATACAGCGCATCTTATCCATATAATATCGAAGAATCGCTGTTTAACGCACTTTATAATGATGCAAATATCAAAGCCTATAACAGTCTGTTTGATTCATTCTTTGAGTCACCGATAGAAGAGAGATTGTTTGACGGAGCATTTGTGTCAGGTCTACCAAGCGGCACTTTTGAATCTGCTGATTACTGCGATCTGCTTACAATATCTGCAAATGATGTTCCGTTTGAAAACCCCGGCAAATATTACAGCTGTACAAAGGCAAGCAATGTAGTTGCAGTTAACGCCGGTAAGGTTATTTTTGCCGGAACAAATGAACTTGCAGGTAATATCGTTGCGGTCGACCACGGTCTCGGTCTTGTGAGTGTGTATAAGCACCTTAATAGTATTTCAGTAAAGATTGGAGACTCACTAAACAAGGGCGACTTAATTGGTATTTCAGGCCGTACAGGTCTTATTTCCAAGAAGAGTGCGCATATTTCTCTTGCGAGAGTTGAATTATATATTGATAAGCTCCCTGTAAACATTGAGCCTCTTATCACAAACGGGCTTGATGCTATAAAGTAAGTTATGTATTTTGATAATTTTTTAGGAAACACCGATTTAATCAGGCAATTGGAACTTGATGCCGCAGAAAAGCGGATTCCTCACGCAATTATTCTTGAGGGCCCAAAAGGATCGGGCAGGCACACAATAGCCAAATATATCGCCCTGCTTCTATCCTGCGAAGGCGGTGACGGTGTTTGTCTTGAATGCCCGAGCTGCAAGCGGATTATGACAAACAATTCTCCTGATGTTGTATCTGTAGGACTACTTGAGGGCAAAACACAGCTTGTTATTGAATCAATACGATTTGTGCGCAGCGATGTTTATATCAAGCCAAATGACGGCAAATTCAAGGTTTATATAATTGAAGACGCAGACAAAATGACTACCGACGCGCAAAACGCGTTTTTAAAGGTACTTGAGGAGCCTCCGTCTTATGCCGTTTTTATAATGCTCTGTGAATCTGCCGACAATTTACTGATCACTGTAAAAAGCCGTTCAAGAGTATATAAAACTGAAATTTTTGACTCATCTGTGCTTTATGATTATTTCATTAGAACCAATCCTGATGCAAAAAAACTGGCGGAAGAATCAGACGATGCTCTGAAGCTCGCTCTGATTACTTCAAACGGTTCAGTCGGTCAGGCCGCCGAGGCTATTGACTCTGAAAAAGCCCGGTTAAATCTTGATTTATACAATCATTCGCTGGAGTTACTTATGTTGCTTCGTCAAAGAGCCTCTTCTTTTGACATTTCAAATCACTTGTCGTCAGTGGAATTCACCCGTGACAGTTTAAGTGAATATCTGAAACTGTGTCAATCAGGGCTTTTTGATGCTCTGTCAAATAAACTGTCTGATAAAAGCAAATTATCCTACTTTCTTGACGAAGAAAAACTCGAACACATATCAAGCGGTCTGACAAACAAATTTATACTTGAGGCAATCGAGCTTATTGAAGAAGCAAGACAAGCACTTCACTATGTCGTAAACATACCAATTACAACCGCTTCTCTTGCTTCAAAACTTACAAAGCTCAGAAGCAAATACTAAAGAAAGGTATTTACCAATGCAGAATAATAATGAAACAAATGAAAATGTCAGCAAGGTCGTTGCAGACTTTTTCAAGAAAAATCCTATAAAGAGAAACAATACTCAAAACAGACGAAATTTTGTCCCAAAATCACCGGTTCAGACTGCAGTTAACGCAGATACTGAGCAGGACAAGAACAAAGATAAGAAAAATGAGTTTGTTCACGGCAAAAATAAGCGCCACAATAATAGATATCATAACAAAAACAATGCCAATAAAAGAAACGACAGTGTAAAACCGGTCAGTGAACCGCAGGAAAATTCCGTTGATGAAACAAAAGTCAAGGATACTGTTATTTCTGCAGCAAATTCAGAAGAAACAGTGGCTCAAGAGATTCAGGAGACCGTTAATAAGATCTCGGCAGACAATTTGAATCAGACTCCGAAGAGTGAGACGAATAAATCAAAACCAAACGAAAATGAGTGGTATGACCCTGAAGCCCCCATCGAAATTGTCGGTGTCCGTTTTAAGGCCGGCGGCAAAATCTACTATTTTGCACCTCTCGGAAACAAACTTTCAAAAAATGATAATGTTATTGTAGAAACTGCAAGAGGACTTGAATTTGCGACGGTTTGTATTCCAAACAGCATTTTAAAGGCTAAAGAAATAGTAATGCCCTTGAAAAATGTTTTAAGAATTGCAACTGAAGCCGATGTTAAGCACCACGAAGAAAATGAAGAAAAAATCAAGGAAGCTCTTAAGATTTGCAATGAAAAAATAGTTGTACACAACCTTGATATGAAGCTTGTTGATGTTGAATACACCTTTGATAATTCAAAGCTTCTCTTCTACTTCACATCAGAAGGCAGAGTTGATTTCAGAGAGCTTGTAAAGGATCTTGCCGGCATATTCAAAACAAGAATTGAGCTTCGCCAGATCGGTATAAGGGAAGAAACAAAGCTTCTTGGCGGTATCGGTATATGCGGAAGACCTTTCTGCTGTAAAACATTTTTAAATGATTTTGTTCAGGTTTCAATAAAAATGGCAAAGGAACAGGGGCTTTCCCTGAATTCTGCAAAAATTTCCGGTGCATGCGGCAGACTTATGTGCTGTCTGAGATATGAATACGACACCTATGACGAGGAAATCAGAAAGACGCCCAAAGTTGACACTCCTGTAATTACTCCTGAGGGCCCGGGTGTGATTTGCGAAACTCAGCCACTTGTCGGCCTTTGTAAAGTAAAAATCACCGTCGGAGACGAAACTGTAATTAAGGTTTTCCACAGAGACGACTTAAAGCGCAACGATGATAAAGAGGAAAAAAAGGACTGAATCAGCATATTCCCTCATAGAAGCTCACATAATTTTATATTTTAGCCACAATTTGTAAAGAATGTTTACAATTTCGTAATTATTTTTTTTAAAAACCAGTTGTTTTTTATTTTTAATATGTTATAATATTTTCAGCGACTATTCATTGTACAATAGTATGATGATTTGTTTTCAATTTGAAATGGAGGTGTATTTTAATGGCATACATAATTTCTGACGATTGCATTGCTTGCGGCGCTTGTGCTGATGCATGCCCTGTTGGATGTATCACAGAAGGAGACGGCAAGTACGTTATCGACGCTGATGCTTGCGCTGAGTGCGGTGCATGTGCAGAGGCTTGTCCCGTTGATGCTCCCAAGCCCGAATAATAATTGGACTATTGCATCACAGGCAATTACCGTTTTATCGGAGTTAAATTGTTATGCTGCCGTATAAACGGCAGCATAATTTCTTTAATGAGGTATTTTGATGATTATAACGTATATTTGCGATAATTCACTTTACATAAATGTAACTAACAAATGCACCAACAGTTGTGACTTCTGTATCAGAGATCACGGTGACGAGCTTTACGGTAACCTCTGGCTTGAAAGAGAGCCTGAGGTGTCTGAAATAATCGAGTCATTTGATAATGCAATCTCAAAGCGCAGTTTTGACGAAGTTGTATTCTGCGGATACGGCGAGCCGACTGTCCGTCTATATGATATTTTAGAAGTTTGCACACATATAAGAAAAGTATCAGAGCTTC
>JAZSET010000143.1:0-7423 GCA_045531795.1 Eubacteriales bacterium
TTGTCCGCATTATAACTCCGGGTACACTTGTGGAATCGGGGCTTTTAAGCGAGCAGAAGCATAACTACCTTGCTGCTGTATATATGCAGGGTGATTCTGAGGGTATCGGTGTTGCTTTTGCTGATATATCAACAGGTACAGTGTCGGCAACCGCATTCGAAAACGATAAAAGGAACAACAGACTTATAAATGAACTCGGAACGTATGTACCGAGTGAAATAATATTCAATCGCTCATATAAGGAGCTTGGCGCACTGACAGGCTTTGTAAGAGAAAGATTCTCAGCTTCCGTAAATGCAGACGAGGGCAGACGGTATGATTATGAGGAGTCGCTTATAAGAGTAGCCCGTCAGTTTCCGAAGCATAGTTTTTCAAACGGAATGAGAGACAAGTCAATGATATGTGCAATAGGCGCACTTCTTGATTATATTGATGAGACTCAAAAAATAGACATTTCCTATATTTCGTCACTCGATGTATATACTGACGGACAGTATATGGAAATAGACATAAATACCCGTCGTAATCTTGAACTTATAGAAACAATGCGAACCAAGGAAAAGAGAGGAACGCTTCTCTGGGTTCTTGACAGAACAAGAACTGCAATGGGTGCAAGACTTCTTCGCACATGGATCGAGCTTCCGCTTGTAGATATAAAACAAATACTTGACCGTCAGTCGGCAGTCAGTGAATTATATAACAGTTTTATTCTCAGGGAAGAATTATCCGAGCTTCTGAAGAATGTTCTCGACCTTGAAAGACTTACGACCAAAATTGCATATAAGACGGCAAACGGTAAGGATCTGAATGCAATTGCAAAAACAATTGATATAATTCCTGCTGTAAAAAGCCTGCTTGCCGATTGTGAGTCCAGGGAGCTTCTTGATCTTTTCGGTAAACTTGACGATCTTTGTGATATCCATACACTCATAACTGATGCAATAAGTGATGATGCACCTTTCTCTGTAAGAGAGGGTGACATTATCAGAGTCGGTTATAATAGCGAGGTTGACAGACTCAGAAGTATCAAAAACGGTGGTAAAAACCTCAAAAATGAAATTGAAGCCCGTGAGAGGGAAGCAACAGGCATTAAAAATCTAAAGATTGGCTACAACAAGGTTTTTGGCTACTATATTGAGGTTACAAATTCTCAAAAAGACCTTGTTCCCGATACTTACATAAGAAAACAGACACTTTCAAATTGCGAAAGATATATTACTGATGAACTCAAGGATGTAGAGGCAACAGTGCTTGGTGCCCAGGATAAGGTTAACGCCCTTGAATATGAAATTTTCTCGTCAGTATGTGATAAAATTTATGAAAATCTCGCAAGACTACAGAAAGCAGGAGCACTCCTTGCAAAGCTTGATGTATATGTGTCTCTTGCAGATGTAGCTGCCCGTTACGGCTATGTTTGCCCCAAAGTTGACAATAGTGAAAAAATCAGAATCCAGGACGGAAGACACCCCGTTGTGGAAAGATTTGTAAAGGACAGCTATTTTGTACCAAACGACACAGAGCTTGATACACAAAATAACAGAGTTGCACTTATAACCGGACCTAATATGGCAGGTAAGTCAACATATATGAGGCAGGTTGCCCTTATTACGATAATGGCGCAAATCGGCTCATTTGTACCTGCAAAGAGCGCTCATATCGGAATTGTAGACAAGGTGTTCACAAGAGTTGGTGCATCAGACGACCTTGCATCCGGTCAGTCAACCTTTATGCTTGAAATGACCGAGGTTGCATATATTCTTGCAAATGCCACAGGTAAGAGCCTAATTGTTTATGACGAAATTGGCAGAGGTACAAGCACATTCGACGGAATGAGCATAGCAAAGGCGATAGCCGAGCATACAGTTGACAGTATTAAGGCAAAAACTCTGTTTGCAACACATTATCACGAGCTCACAACGCTTGAAAATGAGAAAAAAGGCATTGTAAACTATAATATCGCTACCAAAAAGCGCGGTGATGAAATAACATTTCTCCGCAAAATCGTTAAGGGAGCTGTTGACGACAGTTACGGTATCGAAGTTGCAAAACTTGCAGGAGTTCCTGACGAGGTAATTAAGAGAGCAAAGGATGTGCTCCGTGAAATTGAGTCGGGCGAGATCAAAATGGTTCTTGCACCGAGAAATGATGAAGAAGCAGAGACACCTGACAGCACACTCGCATACGAGATACTTGATGAGTTTAAGAAAATCGACCTTAATACGATATCACCGATTGAGGCAATGAACGAACTGTTCAGACTCAAAAATATGATAAAGGAATAAATCACGGGAAAGTAAAATGGGAATTATAAATGTACTTGATTTCAGTGTTGCTAACCTTATAGCCGCAGGTGAAGTCGTAGACAGACCTGCATCGGTTATAAAGGAGCTGCTTGAAAACTCAATAGATGCAGGTGCAGACAGTATTACCGTTGAAATTAAAAGAGGCGGAATAACCTTTATGCGTGTCACGGATAACGGAAAGGGTATGGACAAGGATGATATGCCCGTGGCCATAAAGAGACACGCAACAAGTAAAATAAGGACATCAACAGACCTTGATTCGATATTGACTCTCGGATTCAGAGGAGAGGCACTTGCCGCAATAGCATCTGTTTCAAAACTCAGAATTATGTCAAAGACAAAGGACTCATCAGTCGGTCATATTCTTGAAGCAGAGGCAGGAGAGGTAAAATCATTAAGCGAGGCGGGATGCCCCGACGGAACAACGGTAATTGTTGAAAATCTTTTTGCAAATGTTCCTGCAAGACTTAAATTTCTGAAAAAAGATGCAACCGAGGCAATGGCGGTAAGCGCCTATGTAGAAAAGATAGCACTATCGCGCCCCGATATATCCATTAAGCTTATCATAGACGGACAAATGAAGTTTATGACAGGCGGTGATTCAAAGCTCTACAGTGTCATATACATATTATTCGGCAAGGATTTTGCCAAAAGAATGATTCCTGTTGAGAATAAATCCGAGGGAATAAAGGTATGGGGATATGTCGGTACTCCCGATAATATAAGAGCAAACAGAAATTTCCAGAATTTCTTTATTAACGGCCGATTTGTAAAAAGCAAAACAGTGTCTGCAGCACTTGAGCAGGCTTACAGTGCATTTATTCCTGCAGATAAGTTCCCGTCTGCAATAATGAATATTGATATAAATCCTGCATTTGTAGATGTAAATGTGCATCCCGCAAAGCTTGAAGTGAAATTTTCAAACGAAAGACTGATTTTTGAATCAGTTTATTCAACCGTAAGACAGGCGCTTGAAAATAAAATCACCCGCCCAGAGCTTGTATTTGGCAATAACTCCGTCAGTGTCAGTCCCGTAGACTATACTAAAAAAATCAATCCTTTTGTGCCGATAAATGATGGCAAAAGGGATGAAAGAGAGCAGCTCTCTTTTAATAGTGAAACACATATTCCGGATAAAGCCCCGGTGGTGATCAGCCGTACTGAAGAAGTAAAGACAGAAACAAAGACACAAATTCCGCAAACTGCCCAAAAACAGGAAAGTGAATTTGTAGCGGTTGATATTTTTGAGCCGGGTAATAATGAGAAAATTGTTACCGTGCCTCCTTTTGAAGCGGACTTTGTGTCAAAGATTCCCGCAGTGCCCGAAAATAAGGACAGGGAAGATATACCCAAAACAGTTTATAAAACTGCAGAGTAATCAAAAGAGGATGAAACTATGATTCCCGAATACAGAATTATCGGCGAAGCATTTTTCTCCTATGTATTTGTAGAAACAGGTGAAAGTGTACTGATTATTGACAAGCACGCAGCACACGAGAGAATAATATTTGAAGAACTTAAGAATAATCTCAAAAAGGAAGAGATAATATCTCAGATTATGCTTGTGCCGGTTGATATAGTTCTGACCAATGAAGAGGTTGCCGCAATCGGAGAATACGCGGAAGAAATCCGCAAAATGGGCTTTGAATTTGAACTGTATGGAAATACTATCAGTGTAAGTGAAGCACCAATAGAGTTGTCGGATAACGGTATTGTGCCTATGATACAGACGATAGCTGACAGACTTGCAAACGGCACGGGAAATGTTACCGTATCAAGGGATATTATCTTTGAAAAAGCGCTTTTCCAGGCTTCCTGCAAGGCGGCGGTGAAAATCGGACATATTCACGACGCTGAGCATATAAAATGGATAGTTGAAAAGGTGCTTTCGCTTGATATTATCAAATTCTGTCCTCACGGCAGACCGGTGGCATTTGAACTCACCCGCCACGATTTTGAAAAACAGTTTAAAAGAGTATAACTTTTGAGAGGAAATATAATGTTCAAGATACTGAAAGAAGAGGGAAGAGCCCGCAGGGGCGAAATGGAAACGGTACACGGCACTATACAGACACCTGTGTTTATGAACGTCGGTACCTGTGCCGCAATCAAAGGCGGCATATCCACAATGGACTTAAAGGATGTAAGATGTCAGGTAGAACTTTCAAACACTTATCATCTACACCTGAGACCGGGTGACGAGCTGATTCATAAAATGGGTGGAATACACAAATTCTTCAATTGGGACAGGCCGGTTTTGACAGACAGCGGCGGATTCCAGGTGTTTTCACTCGCACAGCTCAGAAAAATCACCGAGGAGGGCGTAAAGTTCGCTTCTCACATAGACGGCAAACGTATATTTATGGGCCCTGAGGAAAGTATGCAGATACAGTCGCACCTTGCATCAACTATTGCAATGGCATTTGACGAATGTATCGAAAACCCTGCGGAATATAACTATACAAAGAAATCCTGCGAGCGTACAACTCGCTGGCTTTACAGATGTAAGGCGGAGCTTGAAAGACTCAACAGTCTCGAAGAAACAATAAATAAAAATCAGCTTCTATTCGGCATAAATCAGGGAAGCACATATTCTGACCTCAGAGTTGACCATATGAAGGCAATAGCTGAGCTCGATTTGCCGGGATATGCAATCGGAGGACTCGCAGTAGGTGAGTCGGCAGAGGAAATGTACGAAACAATAGATGTTGTTGAACCGCATATGCCCAAGGACAAGCCGAGATACCTTATGGGTGTCGGTACTCCTCAGAATATACTTGAAGCTGTTCACAGAGGCGTTGATTTCTTTGACTGCGTAATGCCAAGCAGAAATGCCCGCCACGGAAATATTTTTACCTGGCACGGCAAAATGAATCTTTTAAACGAAAAGTATATTGCAGACCCGAGGCCAATTGATGAAAACTGTGGTTGTCCTGCCTGCAAACATTATTCGCGCTCGTATATCCGACATCTTTTCAAGGCAAAAGAAACACTCGGAATGAGACTTGCTGTGCTCCATAACCTCTATTTCTATAATGAACTGATGGAAAAAATCAGACTTGCGCTTGATGAGGGCAGATTTGAAAGCTTTTACAGAGCATATAAAGATGCTCTTGCTGAAAGAAGTACAAATTAAAAAATGGCGGTATAAACCGCCATTTCAGGATTTTTTGTTGCTTTTATATGACTTTTTCCCTTTGCGCTTCTTTCTGACAGAAAAGCCAAAGGAACCAAGTTTTTTACCAAGTTCAAAATACTCTCCGTGGGAATACGCAATCAGATTTGCTTTGTCAAGTCTGAGCCTGCCCTCGGAATTTATAAGAGAATCTTCAACATTTGTGGCAACGATGTCTGCAAGAAACATATGATGAGTACCAAGTTCAATAACATCACTTACAACACATTCGAGCGAAAGCGGACTTTCCTCGATTACAGGTGTATCCTCAAGTTCAAGAGAGGGCAGAATATGGAGACCTGTATCCTTAAACTTGTCAGTGTCTCTTCCTGATCGGACACCGCAGTAGTCAAGCGCGCGCGCATCCTTTGAACTTACAAGATTTATCGTGAATTTGCCGCTCTTTTTGATGTATTCGTATGACAGACGCGACGGTCTTACAGAAATATATGTTTTTGGCGGCTGAGTGTTTATTATTCCTGTCCATGCGACGGTGAAAACATTTGGCTGATCTAAACTGCCGCAGGCAACAAGTACTGCAGGCAGTGGTGCAATAAGGGCACCGCCTTTCCATTTGACTTTAGACATTTTTAAATACCTTTCAAAGTTTGTAACACAACTATTATACCATAAATAATACAAATTGCAAGTACAAAATTTAGCGTCTCAGTATGACGCCGGGAGGATTATAATGAAAGATATAATCAGAATATCAAATGCGGTTCCAAAACTCAGGGTGGCAGATACTTCATTTAACACAAATGAAATAATCTGCAATATAAAGAAAGCCAGAGATGATGGTTCATCAATTGTGCTTTTCCCCGAACTCTCTGTGACCGGATACACCTGCGGAGACCTTTTCTTTCAGTCGGCACTTATATCAGCATCAGATGAGTGTATAAAAAAGATTACAGAGGAAACAAAGAATATTGACATAATATCGGTAGTCGGAGCACCACTTTTAATTGACGGACTGCTTTATAACTGTGCTTTTGTTATAGCTTGCGGAAAAATTCTCGGAATTATCCCGAAAACCTATCTTCCCGATAATAATGAATACAGCGAAAAAAGATGGTTCGTCGGTGCAACAGAATTGGCAACACCTGAGATAAATGCAAGTGTATTCGGTCTTGATGATTATAATATCCCGATTGGCAGCCTTGTATTTACTCTTGCTGACGGACACAGATTTGGTGTTGAGGTTTGCGAGGACTTGTGGTCACCAATTCCCCCAAGCACAAATCTTGCACTGAATGGCGCAGAGCTGATTTTCAATCTTTCGGCAAGTAATGATATTGTCGGAAAGAGAGAATACAGAAAAAATCTTGTCGCATCACAGTCTGACAAATGTCTGTGCGCATATTCCTTTGTATCCTCGGGTACAGATGAATCTACAACCGACCTTGTGTTTTCCGGACATAGTATCGTAGCAAATGCAGGCAGCATTGTAAGCGAAAGCACTCTTTCTGATACAAGTGACTATATTCTCACAACAGATGTTGACCTTGGTAAGGTAGGTGCTGACAGAAAGAAACTTTCAAGTTTCAAGGACACGGCAAGTATTCTGGCAACCCCTGTGCGTGATGTTAAAATATATGGGATTAAAGCAAACAGTGACGGCGGTAAGTTAAAGGTATCGCCCACACCGTTTTTTCCCTGCACTGAAGCGTTTGACATACAGGTAAACGGACTTAAAAGACGGCTTGAGGTAATAGGAGCCTGTCCTGTAATCGGCGTTTCGGGCGGACTTGATTCGACACTTGCACTTCTTGTATGTGTTGAAGCAGTAAGAAGAATGAACAAGCCTTTAAGTACTGTCCACGGTATAACGATGCCGGGATTCGGAACCTCAGGCAGAACCTATGATAATTCAATAAAGCTGATGAAGCTTCTTGGAGTAACTGTTAAGGAAATCAGCATAAAAGAGGCTTGTCTTAAGCATTTT
>JAZSET010000155.1:0-8601 GCA_045531795.1 Eubacteriales bacterium
GAGAAAGCAGTCAAAAGGTACACCTTTTGACTGCTTATATTTATTCTAAATTATACCATATAACCCCTGTCATAGCAACGATTTTTTAAAAATTTTTTAGAATATTGTCGAAATTTCTTTTTTTAAATGATTTTTGTGTACTTTGTCAAAAGGTGTACCTTTTGACAAAGTTTAATTTAATAAAGTCTTGATTAGTCTTTGGAGGAGCGATTATGTCACATCAAGTAGTCGAAATCAACTGTCCAGGTTGTGGAGCGAGAGTTTCTACCGGACAAAAGGAATGCGAATGGTGTCATAACCCCGTCATCATTTCCACTTTTAACAGCGTTTATTCTATGCCCATGCCCGAAGTAAACAAATTTGCAGGAGCTTATCGTAAAGCATTGGCCGAAAACCCTGACAATCAGGAGTTGAATAACTCCGCAGCAATGTGTTACTTGAAGCTTAAGTTGTACGATAAAGCATTGCCGGCCTTTGAAAAAGCAATGGAGGACAACTTCGATAATTCTGAAACTTTCTTCTATGCGGCAATTTGTTTATTACAAGGTAAAAAAGCTTTTTTACAGCAAAGACCTACCATTGACAAAATCTTGGAATATATAAATGCGGCGCTTATGATTGAGCCGAAAGGCATTTATTATTATTTTCTTGCTTACATAAAATATGATTATTTTCAGAGAAAGTTTTTTAAGACTTCTCCTACTTATCAAGAAGCTTTGGCAATGGCGGTTGACGCCGGATTGTCCGAGTTTGATGTAGAGCAATTATACGGTATCTTGGGTGTTACAAGACCTGAGTGCCTATAATATAAATTTGTTCTGTTCGCACTTCAGCCACAATGATGTGTGTTCGGAATATAAAATCAAATCATCTATTAGGAGGCTATCACTATGGGTTGTTTTGGCAGCAGTGATCCGAACGCACAATTGATTCAACAGGCAAGCGTCGGAAAGAATGAGGAACAAAGAAAAGTAATTGAATACTTCCTCAAGCAGGAAGGATGCTTATCTAAGAATATGACTGATGATGAGTATCTCGCATTGGTTCGCAGGAAGAGAGACTCTCTGAATCTCAAGCAAAAGGCTTTGAGCAAAATCGGTTTGGACGAAGAAGAACTTCAGGAAATTCCGCCTATTATGTTCGAAGGTTTCACCTTTAAAAATGCTTGGTCTAAGAGAAGAGCAAATGGTAACTGGGTAAGCTCTGCTTATCAGGTTTCTTGGTTGTTCTTCAGCTCTACTGAAGTTTACATTTATCAGTACACAATGAATATGGACGAAGATAAGAAGTCCGAAAGCACCGAAGAATACTTCTACCGTGATGTTACATCTTTCAATACAAGAACTGAAACTGAAAATGCAAAAGATATTCACGGCAATAAGATTGAAGTTGAATCCAACAAGTTCGCTATTATTGTTCCGGGTGCTACTCTTTGCGTTGCTTTGGATGATACCAACGGCGACTTTGAGGCTGCAATTCAGGGCATGAAACAGAAGCTCAGAGAAAAGAAAATGCAGTAATTGAGCATAGACCTCTGTTTTGTGGCAACAGAGGTCTATTTTCCTTTTATTTTGGAGGTTTAACTGTGAGTGAAGAAATTAAACAAGAAAGCGGCGAAAAAATACCGCACTTTGTAAATAACCCAAAGATAAATGCGGCAACCGCACCCGAATTAAAACTATATCGTCCGAAAATAAGTTATTGGAAAGCTTGTTTATATGTACTTGCTCACTTACTTATAGGTACAGGAATTGCGGTTGTTTGGGTATGGCTTGAAAATGGAACTCTATCTGAGCAGTTTAGTAAGATTGGTGGAAAGCTGTGGATAGTAATTCCTTTATTGTTTGTTATTACATTGCGATTTAGCTTAATTTGGTTTGTGAGAGTATATCAACACTATGCAAAATCTGAAACAAGATTGAGGTGTTGTATGACCCCTTCCTGCTCTGAATATGCGATATTAGCTTTCAAAAAGTACGGAGCTATTTGGGGCGGAATTAAAACTTGGAAAAGATTACTCCGCTGTCATCCACCGGGTGGAGTTGACTATCCCTAAACTTGAAAATACTGCTACGTTTGTAGCTTAACTATAAGGAGGTTTATTATGCCGTTAAATTGCATATCGACCGAGAGTTTAACTAATGGGGAATTGATAGCCCTCGGCGCTATCGAAATAACTTCTATACCCCATATTTCTATCATTGATGATCGGCAGAATGCCATAACTGAAATTGTAGATAAATATAAAAATGAAATGGGCAGTATGCTGACTGAAATATATCAGGCATACAAGTCTATGAGTATTGCTTGCGGATATTCGAAAGACATATCCGTCGAATTGCTATGGGCAACTCAAGCTGTTGCAAATCAGCCATATAATGCTCAGATAAGATTATTTATCGTTGCAAGAGCTATAGACAATGACAGTGCTTCAGCGGTAGCATCTGTTGAAACACTATTGAAGTTGTGCCAATCAACGTTGAATCTGCAAAAGTATGAGTTCCAAGAAGTATCATACTCAATCTTGTCAGAAGCGGTTTCAGGCATAAATGACAACAACATACGAGCTATTGTAAAAGAAGAAAAGGCTGAAAATTTGCAGAACCAACTTCTGCCTTTTTGCTATTCCTATGATAGATTCCCCCTTTCTAATAATGATTTAAGTAGGATAGTTAATGTTTTAATTGACTATCCCAATAGTGCTGTATCAATGCAGTTGATTCCTTCTACTTTTGCACCTGAAGAAATTGCAGAAATTGATAGAATTACTCAAGCATTGGACACGCTGAGCAAGGGCGTGATGGATCAAGGAATTGGTAATATCAGCTTTGCTTTAGCAGAAAAACACGCTGATGTTTACAGATATTATTCTGAAAATAAAACATCGGCGTTATTTGCTTTTAACGTATTGATTTATGCTGATGATTCTGCTATTTCAAATATTTCAAGTAGAGTCTTTGGTCAATTGTCAAATGGCTCAAAAAGCAGCGCCGACTTAAGAACGGTTAATCTCTACAGTAATGAAGTAGGAAAGAACGATAACTTTTATCCGTTGCCTTGGGCAGTAAATGAAATATTAGTTGGTAAAGAGAGAAATCTAAATATTTGGAATTCAGGTCAATTCTCGAACGCTCTTTATAGACTTCCGTATGTTATTACTGCTGAAGAAGCCGCAGAGTTCTTTAGATTACCTATTGGTAGTGATCGTATTTCGGCAGGACTAAAGATCAATGAGTCAGGCAAAGGCAATAAAACATATTCGTCTAATATTATCAACGCCGGAGATATTACTGTAGGTAAATTGCGTTCGTCTACAAAGGGCGACACTATTGGCTTTTCTCTAAAAGATTTAGCAAAACATATGCTTGTTGTTGGTACTCCCGGTTCGGGTAAGACAACCTTTTCTGTAAGCCTTTTGGATAGATTATGGAAAGACCATAATATTCCGTTCTTAGTAATAGAACCTGCAAAGAATGAGTATCGAGCATTGGTTCAAAGTATTCCTGAATTACAGGTGTTTACACCCGGCAAGAACTTTATTTCGCCATTTGTTTTCAACCCGTTTATTCCGCCAAAGAATGTTAAGTTGGAAACATATAAATCTACCTTAAAAACAGCCTTTGCAGCAGCGGTATCTATGTCAACTCCTCTTGACAAGATCTTTGAAGAATCAATTAACAACTGCTACTCCGATTTTAGATGGCTTGATACTTATACCGTTGATGACAAGGGCAAAACTTTCAATATTTCTGACTTTATCAAGTGTTTCCAACAAACATTTGATGAAATCGGATACACGGGTGATGCCAAGAATATTGGTCGAGCAGGTGTAGTAAGACTGAATAGCCTTGTAAATTTGTTTGATAATTATTTTTCTATTCCCATTGAAGATATTTTGAAAAAGCCGACCATTATTGAATTGGCTGCTATTGAAAATAGCGACCAAAAGGCTCTTATCATTGCCTTGTTGCTACTCTCCATTCTTGCCTATGTTAATTCCAACTACATAGGTGAAGGTGGTTTGAAAAATGTGATTCTTTTAGAAGAAGCTCACGTTCTTCTTGATGCAGATACCAATGCAGGACAAGGCGATGCTAATCCGAGTGCTATTGCACAAGGGCTTGTTAAGAGAATGTTGGCTGAAATCCGTTCCTATGGTGTTGGTTTGGTTATTGCTGACCAATCACCACGTAAGGTATCAACGGACGTAGTTGCCTTAACAGATATGAAGATGGTGTTTCGCCTTGTTGAGAGCGTAGATAAGCAAATCATCGGTGATAGCACAAATATGACTGATGTTCAAGTACAGAGAATGGCAAAACTTAAACCCGGTGAAGCTTTCTTGTTCTTCAACAAGTTAGAAGAACCGGAGGAAGTTATTACACCGGATTATCGCTTAGAAAACAACATTAGCATTACATTGTCTGACGAGGGTATAAGAAGTTTGTCAACTTATTGGAATGACAAGGCAGATAAGCTAAGACCTTACCCTGAATGTCAATGCGTTGCTTGTTGTTCTGAAACTTGTGATTATGCAAGACGAGTTCTTGCAAGAGAAATCGCCCGACGAATCTTTGTGAAGAATTTCAAGGCGGATACAAAAGAATTTGATGCGGTAACTAAAGTGTTCGGCAAAATAAGCAAATTAATTCAAGCCGAGCTAAACGATGAAGAATTCACACCGGAGCTTTTGTCGTGTGTCAAAGTTCATCTTTGGAGAAGGATCAAGTATGGAACAAAGATTAATATTAAAGACACACAAATAGAGAACTCTTTAAGAAAGTAGGCGAAAGTAAATGTCAATGATGAGTGGACTCCTAAATAACATATTGATAACCGTAGGTTCTTGTATTCTTCCTATGGTGGTTGGTATTGCAGTTTGTGTTGTTTGCAATAAAAATCAATCACTTTCCAAGATAGCTCATATTTTTGGAGCTTTCTTCGAGAGCTTTTGTCCCATCGTTACAATAGTCTTTCTGTTCTACTGTGTCTTTGGACAATTGCAACTTAATCGCATAGTGATTTGTATTATTGGCTTTTCAATAAGTTTTATGGGATATATGCCATTAAGATATGAACCTAAGAATTCTATGTTAAAAAACTTGGCAGTAAATGGACTTGGCTTAGTTTCTACCGCTTTCAAGTGGAGTTTTGCGGCAGGTTGGATTGCGGTTGCAGATTTACTCAAATTTGCAAGTATGCAGATGGCAAAAACTTATGATGTGGCTTCATTTGTCATTGTTTTCTTTATTTCGTTTGTGATTGTTTTTGCTTTGGAAATGATAAAAGTTTTCGTTAATGAAAAATTATAAATTCGCATTTATAACTCTTAAGGATAGGAGGTAAAACTATGGATGAGGAATTCGACACAAGTGTTGATACTTCTGATGTTGACACATCTGATATAGATACATCTGACGTAGTTGACGATGTTCCTGACGATATACCCGATGATATTCCTGATGATATACCGGAAGATATACCCGATGACGAACCTGAGTCAATAGACGAGGATTTTTTAGAAGATATACCTGAAGATGTACCCGATGATGATCCTGAGTCGATAGACGAGGATCTGTCTGAGGAAATACCTGAAGATGTACCTGATGATGAACCTGATTCAATTGAAGATGATTCGTCCGAGGATATACCTGAAGATGTGGCTGATGACGAATCTGAATCAGTAGAAGATGATTTGTCCGAAGATATACCTGAAGATGTACCCGAAGATGAATCCGAGCTAACAGAAGATGACTTGACTGAGGATATACCCGAAGATCAAGATGAAAACACCTCTGATAATGATGAAGCTGTAACCGAAGATGTTGCAGAAGAAACTACTTCCGAAACGGAAGATACTGATTCCACCGAGCTGACCGAGGACACTCAAGACGAGCAGAGGCATGAAACTGCAACCGATGAGGTCGCAGATGAAACTGCTACTGAAACGGAAGATACTGATTCCACCGAGCTGACCGAGGACACTCAGGACGAGCAAATGGATGATTCTGTATCCGATGAGGTTGCGGAAGAAACCACTTCTGAAACGGAAGATACTGATTCCACCGAGCTGACCGAGGACACTCAGGACGAGCAGATGGATGATAGTTCAACAGAAGAATCAAATGAACTGCCTACTGAACAGTATGATGCTCCATTAAATGATGTCGTAATTAATGAAGCTATGAATAATGATGCATCACAAGATGAGCAAGCTGACGGCTATAATGATTCAAATACATTAGAATCTCGTATAACTGACGATGCTGTTTCCGATACGGATGAAAAGTCTGCTATGGACAGAATGTCCGATTATATGAATTCTCATAATTATGGTCTTGATGATAAGGATACCTATATGTCCGATCCTGAATGGATTAGCATCAACAGAGATTTGAAAGCAGAATTGGGTATCCCCCAAACTGCACAAGAACAAATGATGGACTATATGGGTTCTCATAATTATGGAATTTGGGATAGAGATACTTATATGAAAGATCCCGAATGGCAGTCACTAAATGAAGCTCTCCAAAACGAGATCGCAGGAGTTGATACCTCGAACTCCTTTGTAGAAAATGACATTGTAGATCCTACGGAGGAAAGAGGAAAAGTTTCTGATTTCTTTGCAAGTCTTTTTGGCGGAAGCTCACAGCAGAACGAACCTCAAGGTAGCGGAACTTCTTTTACATCAAACGATGAAGTTGATTCACTTGATACAACTTCACAAATATTACAGCAACCCGAAGATTTCGCTGATAACGTTGATGAAGAACAAGATTTTGTTAAAGCAATAGAAGGTATGGACTTCGATGATTTATCTGACGAAGATAAAGATTTGATGTATAATACTGCTCAGAAGCATATCGGAGAAAAATATGGTGATCTTGTTAGTGAAGATAGAATAAATGAAATTCCGAAACACATAAAGATTGCTGATACCGAAGAATGTAGAAAGGCGTATGAAGCATCAGGAGGGAAATACAGCGATAATACCGTTGGCTTCTATTGCCCTGCAACCGATGAAATCTACGTAGATGCCCCTCGCAATGGAGATATGACTGAAATTATGGCTACCATAGAACACGAATCTCTCCATTTAGCAAGTAACGGTGGCTTAAATGGTAATCTTGAAATTGTTGAGGGGATGTCAACCTATCGGCGCAGCACAAATCTTAATGAGGGTGTTACCGAACTATATGCTATGAGAGATATGGAAGAAATGGGATTCGACTATACCTCAACATCTTATCAGCAACAAGTTGAAGTAGTGAAAGCACTCGAAGATGCCATTGGAAAAGATACCATCAGGACTGCCTATTTCAACAATCAGCCTGACCTGATTAGATCTGAGTTTGAAACAGCGTTTGCAAGTGAATCGGAATTGCAATCGCTTGATTCAGGTAAAACAGTCCATAATGGAACGTATATTGATTTCCTAAACTCTGTAGACCAATACATAGATACACACCCCCGTGATCCTAATTATGACAGCCGGAGAGATACTGTGTTTAATTGGATCTCAAATCTTAAAGCGAAAAGGAGGATCAACTGATGAATGGTGAAATTTTGAAACTATCAAAGTATATTTGCTCATTCAATTCAGAAATTGATGCTGAAGCGTATGCAGAACAACTGAATATGCTTTATGGAGCAATATATGAAATGGACGCATTTGTTCCCATTATGTTTGACGAGATAGTTGAGATAGAAAGCACTCGCATAAAAGCAAATGGTGTTAATGTCACTAAGCTGATAAATAATGTTGAGATGCTTATTCTCGAATACTCAAAAATCGCTTTTGATTTGGGAAGAAAAAGTCTTTATGAAAATCGTGCATTTCGCATTGCCTCTGCTTTGAAATTAGTAATTACCGAGCTTGCAAGTTCTTCTTTGATCGACAAGGATATGAAGATGAGCTTGAAAAACACTATTTCGGAGACAGAATTGGATTTTGGATATGCAGCAGGCAACCACAATATAGCGAGCCTACGTATGGCTCAGCTTATTAAAGAATACAAAGCAAATAATGGAGGTAAGTGATTATGGCACTTTTTAACAAAAATCCTAACGAGGTAGCTTATACCGGAGGAAAGAAACATTGGGCGGACGTGATTAAAAACACCGGACCCGGAGAACTCTTAATTTGGCGTCAACCTGAAGAAGATTTTAATACCAATTCAACACTTATCGTAATGCCCGGTGAAGAAGCTATTTTCATCAAAGGCGGTACAGTTGAACAGGTATTTGAAAATGGTACATATAAGTTGTCTACCGAAAACTATCCTTTTATTAGCCGCTTGAGAAATGCTTTTACGGGTGGCATCAGCACCTTTAATTGCGTTGTTTACTTTGTTCGCAAGGCGGATAGTAAAGAGATTCGTTGGGGAACAGAAACACCTATTCAAGTTAGAGATAAGGTGTGGGGCGTAAGAACAGATGCAAGAGTTCGTGGTGCATATAAGGTAAGAATTGAAAATCCTGCAAAGTTTTTAGAAAAACTGATTGGAAACAATATCCCGTTCCAGTTCCAAGAAGAACTTGACAAATATTTTGCAAGTGAGTTTCAGGGCAAAATCAAATCTGCTGTTTCTAAGTTCCTGA
>JAZSET010000138.1:0-24360 GCA_045531795.1 Eubacteriales bacterium
AATAAAAATGAATTTTTAAACCAAATAAACGATCTCGGCATAAATTTGCAAGAATTAAATATATTTATAGGCAAACAAAATGCACCATCATCCTATGGTGTAGTTTGCAATGGCGAAAAATGGACAATGTATGGCGTAGACGAAAGAAACAATTACTCAGAATCTTTCACAGGCATAGAAGAAAGAGTTTTTGAATTATTGTATTTAATGGTTTTTTCGCAAATTAAGGATTTGCACTATACCTCTAAAAAAATCACCAAAGAACTAATATGCACTCCCTATATTATTATTGAAAATTTTTTAAAAACTCAATACAACATGAGCGATTATCAAACTAATCAGACATGGGACTATCTCAAACAGGATTTTCATGTACTTAACGAATTCAAATATTACGTAGTAAATGGTGCTTTTGTACCAGAGCAATATTGCTATAAAGTACAAGAATATTCCGCAGAACAGCTTGCAAACGAATATCAATTGTCACCTCTTGGGGCTTTCAATTATCTCATTTATCTTCGTAAAAAGCCACAAGAAGCCCTTGAAAATCTTCAAAAAGGGTTGCCTCGAAGAAAACTTTTTAGCGAAGATGATGTAAAGAATTTAAACATAGTTGACATAAACAAACTGTAATTTTTGCATAAGAATAGTATAATCGAGCAGGTTGAATAATTTTTTCCTGCTCGATTTTTTCTTTTATCAAGACTTTTGCCAATAAAACCATTGCATAATTGCGTGTTTTTATGCACAAACAATGTATAAAACAAGAAAACTGCGAAAACCCTTGATTTTAGGGCATTCGCAGTCTTTTTTTACCTAAAAAGTTCGTCTATCAGTCTCTAATTGGAATACTTGGTATAAAAACAAACGGCGGTCTCCCGCCGTTCGTCATTACTTATTTCTCTTTTTCGGTACAAGCATAAAAATAACAATAATCGCAATTACTACAATTATAATTGCAATTATTATACCAACCATAGAGCCCGATTCGCTTTCGTTCATAGCTGTACCGGTTGTGTTATCGGAAGTGTCTGCAACATTATTGTTTTCGTTGTCTGACATATCTGAGTCGTTGTTGTTACCAGATGAGCTGTTGTTGCCCTCTCCTTCACCAAGCATATCGTCAACCATACTCTCGGCATCCTTCACAAGGTCATTGTCCTCGTCATAATTGTCAGAAACAACACCGTCACTTGCATCCTTATTCGGTATTCCGTCGTCAGATACTACGCCGTCTGATGCATTCATATTGGCAGAAATGCCGATTATAAGTCCTGTTGTCACAAGCAAAAGCGACAAAACAAAGGCAATAATCGCTTTTGTATAAATAAATTTTGATTTTTTCATTGTTTTTTTCTTTCCTTTCGGTTATAATTGTATTGTCACATAGTTATTTTTTGAAATACGGCTGTGCTTATTCAAGTCAAACTTTACCAAATTTACAAATTCCGGAGATTATTATGTCACTTGATGAAAGAAGATTTAAAAAAAATGACAACGGCTTCGTCTGTGCTCAATGCGGTTTCACCGTAAAGCCACTCGAGACAAGTTCAAGAGACCATTGTCCAAAATGCCTTTATTCTCTGCATGTGGATATAAATCCCGGTGACAGGGCAAATGATTGCGGCGGAAAGCTAAAACCCGTATCAGCAACAGTCGATTCTAAAAAAGGTTACATCATAAACTATATTTGCGAAAAATGCGGTAAGACTCACCGCAACCGTGCGGCCTATCCTGCAAAGGTTCAGCCCGACGACATCGGACTTATAATAAAGCTCACTGCAGGGCAATACGATTTGTAAGCGGAGGAAATTATGAAGTACATACTCTCAGCAAATGAAATGCGCATTCTTGACACATATACAAGTGAAAGTATCGGTGTGTCAAGCGAGGTTCTTATGGAGCGTGCTGCCCTCGTGTGTGCCGAAGAAATCCGCTCATCAGACTTTGACACCTCGAAAATCCTCATTGTCTGCGGAAACGGCAACAACGGTGCAGACGGACTTGCTCTGGCACGGATAATCAACCGCTTTTATAAGCCTGATGTGTTTGTTCTGTCAGATTACAGAAACTTATCAGGACTTGTGAAAAAGCAGTACGACAGTGCTGCCCGAAGTCGTGTTCACTTTGTAAATTCACCTGATTTCAACGAATACACACTTATAATTGATGCAATATTCGGAACAGGACTTTCAAGAGCTGTCGACGGAATGTATCTTGAAGTAATAAATAGCATAAACAACTCGGGTGCAAAAAAAATCTCCGTTGATATTCCAAGCGGAGTAGATGCAACAAGCGGGCGTGTTCTCACAGAAGCGGTAAATGCCGACATAACGGTTTCCTTTGCCTATACAAAGCTTGGTCAGGTGCTTTATCCGGGGGCAGAAAAATGCGGAATAATAAAGGTGCGTGACATCGGTATTTATGCCGATTTGTGCGACAAGCTCCCTCATCCTGCGTTCACATATACAAAAAAGGACCTGTCACTCATTCCCAAAAGACGCAAATACTCAAACAAGGGAAGCTACGGCAGAGTTCTTACTGTAAACGGAAGCGAAAATATGAGTGGCGCTGCGCTGCTTTGTGCAAAGGGCGCATATAAAAGCGGTTGTGGTCTTGTTGAGGTGTTCACACACAAAAGCATTGCCGAAACAGTCCGCACAGTTCTGCCCGAAGCAATAGTTACAGCATATTCTGACGAAAAAGTTGATTTTAATGCACTTTATGACAGTATAAATAAGGCAAGTGCCATTGTTATCGGATCCGGACTTTCCAAAAGCGAAAACGCAAGAAAAATCCTGAGATATACTCTTGAATCCTCATCAGTACCTACCGTTATTGATGCAGATGCACTTAATATTATTGCAGAAACTCCCGATCTTCTGCCGTATTTAAAGGGCAAAATAGTAACGCCCCACCTTGGCGAAGCGTCAAGGCTGATGAACAAAAGCATAGATGAAATTAGAGAAAATCTTATTTCCTGTGCAAGAGAATTTTCAAACAAATACAAATGTATATGCTTGCTAAAGGATACCCGCACAGTAGTAGCTGCCGAAAACAAACCGGTATTTATAAATACTGCCGGTAACTCAGGTCTTGCCAAGGGCGGCTCGGGTGATACTTTAGCAGGAATAATCGCATCGCTTTTATCGCAGGGACTCAGCCCTGCAGACGCATCGCGTCTCGGCGTATTTTTACACGCTCACGCCGCCGACAAGGTCGCAGAAGAAAAGGGCGAATACGCAATGCTTGCAAGCGATGTATCGGATATGGTCGGAAAGATTATGGCTGAAATATAAAATGGGCAGGGTGAAAACCCTGCCTTTTTCTTATTCATTAAACAATGCCGATATTGCTCTGTGAGTCATATAAACATCAAGCTTTGCAACTACCTCAACCGGAGCGTGCATAGACAAAACAGGCACACCGAGGTCGATTGTATCAATATTCATATTTGCAATATATGCGGCAACAGTTCCGCCGCCACCCTGGTCAATCTTTCCAAGCTCTGCTATCTGCCAACAAATATCATTCTTATCAAAAATGTTTCTTATATAGCCAAGATATTCCGCAGAAGCATCAGATGTTCCGCTTTTTCCTCTTGCACCGGTGTATTTCGAGATTACAACTCCGTGATTTAAAAATGCGGAGTTTCTTTTTTCAAAAACATCAGGGAAATTGGGGTCATAAGCTACATTTACATCCGCCGACAAGCATTTTGAATTTGCTCTTACTGTTACAGGATTTCCTCCAAGCGAAATTGCAATATTTTCGATAATATCGCGAAGAAGTGCTGATTTCATACCTGTATTGCCGTCACTACCCGTTTCCTCTTTGTCGGCAAGAACTGTCATTACGGTATGAAGTTCGTCCTTATTATCAAAAATAGCAGTAAGCGCCGGATATGCACAAACTCTGTCGTCATGACCGTACGATGAAATAAGTGTGCGGTCAAAGCCAAGGTCACGAGCCTTTGCGGCAGGTACTGCGCAAAGTTCTGCGGAAATAAGGTCTGCCTCGGTGATTCCGTATTTCTCATTTAGAATGGAGAGAATGTTTAACTTTATTTTGTCACCTGCCTCTTTGTCGGGGTAGGGCTTGCTTCCGACAAGCAGATTAAGAGTTTCGCCCTCAATGCCAAGCGCCAGAGTTTTCTGATTCTGTGTCTGGGCAAGGTGAGGCGGGAGGTCATTTATATAAAATACAGGGTCATTGTTGTCTTCGCCTATAACAATATCAACAGTACTGTTATCCGATAAAATTACTCTGCCGTGAAGTGCCAGGGGAATTGCTGTCCACTGATACTTTTTAATACCACCGTAGTAGTGAGTCTTTAAAAATCCCATCTCCCCGTCTTCGTACAAGGGGCGGGGCTTTAAATCAAGTCTTGGCGAGTCTACGTGTGCGGCAGCTATCCTTATACCGTTTTCTATGCTTTCATTGCCGATTTTAAAGAGAATAAGGCTCTTTCCTCTGTTATTATAATAGTATTTGTCACCGGGCTTCAAGACAGTTCCAAAGCTATATTCTTTAAAACCGTTTTTATTCGCAAGAGCGATTGCAGTGTTGACTGCCTCCCTCTCGGTTTTTGCAACATCAAGAAAATTTTTGTAGCCCTCACAATAATCAAATGCCTCTTTTTCGGTTTTTGCATCGACCATATCAAAGACATTTTCGTTTTTGTATGACAGCTTTTCGCTTAAAAGCTGACCTTTTGATTTTTCACTCATTTTACTTTTCTCCTTCGTAAATCTGCTTGTATTTTATAACTGTATTTGTTACTTTTTTTACATAATTTTCTGTTTCTGGGAATGGAATCTGTACAAGGCTTTCGCCGTCACTGTATTCGGGATTTTCAAGCCACTCGGACACTCTGTTCATTCCCGCATTGTATGCCGCAAATGAGGTTTCCCAACTACCGAATTTTTTATAAAGATGTGATAAAAAATATGTTCCGAAATCAATATTTGTTTCAGCTACAAAAAGGCTGTTTTCTTTTTCTTCACCGCGAAGAAACAAAAGCCAGTCGTAGGTGTCGGGAGTTATTTGCATAAGTCCGCACGCCCCGGCATGTGATGTTGCATCCTTGTCAAAGCCGCTTTCAACTAAAATTACAGAATATATTATTTCCTCGGGCACACTGTATTTTCCCGAATATTTTTCTACATATTCGGTATACCTTTTAGGATAAATACGCCTGTTACAGCTGTCAATATATCTCATCGAAAAAGTCCATACACACAACACCGTGACTATAACGGCAACTATCCTAAAAAACAGCGATACGGCTTTTCTTTTTGTGCGTTTCATAATATAAGGCCTTTCAGAATGCTGGAATTATGCCTTTTTCAAGGGCCATTATGTATGGAAGTGCGATTTTTTCGAGTTCCTCTATACCCTCATTATTATAAAGTATCAAAGAGCAATTTTCTTTATAAAACCTGTCACTTTTCTGCGCATTTATCCTCTTTTGGGCAAGCTCTGTATCTATATTATCTCTCTCTGTTATCCGTCTGATTCGTTTGTTTTTATCTGCAAGTACGCCGATTATAAAGTCACATTTTTTGTCATACCCCGACTCAAACAGAACCGGAGCATCTACAACAACCGAAACATAGCCCTCTTTTTTCTTTTCTTCAAGCCAGTTGTCGGCATATTCAAGTATATAACGGTGGGTTATTTCATTAAGTTTTGGCAAATAAGACTCACGATTTTCATTTGCAAATACTGTTTGAGCAAGTTTTTTTCTGTCAAGACTTCCGTCAGGCATTAGTATATTTCCGCCGAAAGCACCGGCAAGCTCAAGCGTGCAGGGCATATTTTTGCCGCAAATGATGCGTGACACCTTGTCTGTATCAAGCACGGGTATATTATGCTTTTCAAAAAGCACTGAAAGTTCGCCCTTTCCTGCTCCGCTTGGACCTGTAAGCCCGATTGTAATCATATTTTTACCTCGTTATATTTTTATAAAGGTCTTTGTTGCGTCAGACTCATAAGCCGCTGACATAACTCTCTGAATATGAGCAGCATCTGTAAAGTTGGGTGAGGCTTCTGTATCCTTTCTGTGTACAGCGTCAAGAAAAGCATACATACTGCCAAGATGACCTCTCAGCCAGCCCGCAGGTGCCGAAACTCCGGGAAAAATCCCTGCCGGTTCGGGGTACCTGCCGACACATTCTATTCTCTTGAATCCCCTCTCTCCGCCAAGAGGCTTTGCTTCTATACGGTTATCGTAAAACTCGAGGAAATTCGGGTCCATAAGAGAAAATCTTATGCTTCCGTCAGTACCATATACCTCAAGAGTAAAATCATCATTAGAGCCTGCCGCAATTTTGCTTACCTCGATTGTACCTACTGCACCGCACTCAAGCTCGGCTATCATATAGAAAGCCTCGTCTGCATTTGTTTTCCATGGCTTTCCGTCACTGCCAAGTCTTGTTTCAAATGCTATCTGCGACTTGCCGCTGACACTTTTAAAATTACCGCAAAGGTAGTAAACAAGGTCAATTGCGTGCGAACCAAGGTCAAACAGTACCCCGCCTCCGCAAATATCTTTGTTTTGCTTCCACTTTAAAGGCTTGTTTACATCTGTTGCACTTGAATGCAAAAAGGTTGACCTGAATGAAAGGATACGACCGAGTCTGCCCTCATCAATGAGTTCCTTTGCACGGAGTATAGGCGCAAGATAACGGGTGTTGAACACAATTTTACCCACAACTTTGCGTTTTTCTGCAAGTTCGGCAATCTCATACGCCTCTTTTTCCGTAACACAGAGCGGTTTTTCGCAGTATATGTGCTTTCCCGCCTCAATCGCCTTTTTCAAAGTAGCATAATGACTGATATTCGGGGTGCAGATGTCAATAACATCAATATTGTCATTGTATATAAGCTCATCCTCGCTCTTAGCTGCATATTCAAAACCAAAATCACGGGCGGCATTTACTGCCGTTTCCTCTGTACGGGTATAAACTCCTGCAATTTTTGCTTCAAATGGAATATTTTTATAAAAATACTTAAGGTTATCTACAGCCCATGCATGGGTACGGCCCATAGAACCAAATCCGAGCAATCCGATTTTCATTCAAAACGCATCCTTTCAGTGTTCTCTCTTTACATTATACTTCCAAATGCTATAAAAAACAATAGCCTGACAAAATTTTTACAAAATGTCCTCTATATCCTCTTTACAAAAAAGCCGGCACATTTCAAAGTGCCGGCTTTTTAATCGTCAGTGTTTTTCACCAAGCTCAAAAGCTTTCATATTAAGCTCTAAGAACTTTTCGGGTACACTCATCTTTATTGCCTTTACAAGTGTTTCCCTGTCGAAGCCAAGTGCGTGAGACATAAGTCCTATAAGTGCTACATTAACCGCTTTTTCACTTCCTGCTTCTCTTGCTATAGAAAGTGCATCAGCCGCTATTATATTTACACCCTTATCCTTAATCTTTTCGACTAAATCGGAGGGATATTCTGCAGCACCCGTTACAACGGGCATAGGATTTATCTCCTGGGTGTTAGTGATAAGTACACCGTCAGGCTTTAAAAACGGAAGCCATCTTGCTGCCTCTAAAAGCTCAAATGACATTATTATATCCGCCTCTCCCTTGCAAATAACAGGGGATGCTACCTTTTCTCCAAACTTAACATAAGTTACAACAGAACCGCCTCTCTGGCTCATTCCGTGTACCTCACTCACCTTTACATCATATCCTTCAAGCATTACTGCATTACCGAGTATACGGCTTGCAAGAAGTGAGCCCTGTCCGCCAACGCCGACAATCATAATATTTTTTGAATTCATATTTCTTACTCCTTTCAAATTATATTACGCTTCGATAGCGTTCTTGGGACAAAGCTGAGAGCAAAGTCCGCAGCCTACACAAAGTGTCGCATCTATTTTTGCCTTGCCGTTGACAACCGAAATACAAGGACAGCCTATCTTCATACAAGCCTTGCATCCGATACACTTGTCAGAGTTTACATTAAGCGGAGGATTGTGCTTTACATATTTAAGAAGTGCGCAGGGCTTACGGCTGATAATTACAGACGGTGCATCAGCATTTAACTCTTCCTTAAGCACTCTTTCAACCTCTTTGAGGTCACCGGGATCAACTATTCTGATGTGCTCATCTGCAATTCCCGCAGCACGGGCAATATTTTCAAGCATAATTCCGTGAACAGGCTCACCCTTTAATGTAAAGCCTGTGCAGGGATTCTGCTGATGACCTGTCATACCTGTAATGCTGTTGTCTACTATAACTACAGTGGAAGTTCCCTTGTTGTATGCGATATTTGCAAGTCCTGTCATACCCGAGTGCATAAATGTCGAGTCTCCGATAACAGCAACGCTCTTATTCTCCTCACCGCGGATTTTGTTATATCCGTGAAGAGCTGACACGGATGCTCCCATACAAAGAGTTGTATCCATAGCACCAAGGGGTGGTGTTGCGCCCAGAGTATAACAACCGATATCACCGCTTACATAAAGCTTTAACTTGTTGAATACATAGAATATTCCTCTGTGAGGACATCCGGGACAAAGTACGGGAGGTCTTACTGGAATAATATCATCAAGTGCCTTGAAATCATTCTTCTGACCGAGCAGGCATTCAGCAATAAGCTCCTGAGAATACTCGCCGCAAAGAGGAAGAAGATTCTTTCCCTCAACGCAGAGTCCCAAAGCCTTACAATGCTCTTCAATAAAGGGATCAAGCTCCTCAATAACAATTACTCTCTTGTGTTTCTTTGCAAAGTTCTTTAAAAGTTCGTCTGCAAAAGGATAAACGAGTCCGAGTTTTAAATATGAAGCATTGTTTCCGAACACCTCAAGAGCATAGTTGAATGAGGGTCCTGCTGTGATAATACCAAGCTCTGTATTATTGTCTATTTCCTTATTAAAGGGGCAATCACTTGCAAATGCTGCAAGTTCCTTTAGTCTCTCCTCGACTACTACGTGTCTGCCGCGTGCATTACCCGGCATCATAACGTGCTTTGCCGCTGATTTTTCATAAGGCTTAACTTCAATCTCTACTCTGTCTGCTGTATCTACAATAGACTGTGAGTGAGAAACTCGTGTATTGAGTCTGAGAATAAATGGTGTGTCAAACTTTTCGGAATAATCATAAGCAAGCTTTGTAAATTCGAGACACTCACCTGAATCGGAGGGCTCAATTATGGGAAGCTTTGCCGCGCGTGCATAATGACGGCTGTCCTGCTCATTCTGAGATGAATGCATACCGGGGTCATCGGCAACACCGATTACCATTCCTCCGTTTATTCCTGTGTAAGATGTAATAAACAAGGGATCAGCAGCAACATTGAGTCCGACGTGCTTCATACCGCAGAAAGAACGACCTCCGCCTATTGCTGCACCGAGTGCTACCTCGAGTGCTACCTTTTCGTTAGGCGCCCACTCTGCATATATCTCGTCATATTTTGCCACAGCCTCAGTAACCTCGGTACTTGGTGTACCGGGGTAGCTTGAAACAAGCTTTACGCCCGCTTCATATAAGCCTCTTGCAACTGCCTCGTTGCCAAGCATCAATTTCTTCATAGTTGTTGTTTCCTTTATGTATTTTTATTTAATTCTTTCGTATATCGGTATTTCTTCGAGCATAATCACTGCTTCGCAGTTCGTTTCTCCGTCACTTCCTACCGTGCGGATATAATACTGTCCGTCGCCCTTGCCGAGATACACTTTTAAGGGAGTGCCTCCGCGTGCTTCGGCTATATAGCTTATGCCCATCATAAGTACGCGTTTGTTTTCCATTTCGGGAATAAAATCGCATATCATATCGGGATAATTAGTGTTGTTCATATGACCGTTTATATCAAGGTCGCTATACACTACTGTTCGTTCTCCGACAAGACCTAAAGACATATCATTCGGTATATGTATGCGCGTCGGGAAATCAAGCTCGAGCGGTTCTTCGCACTCTATGTCAACCGGCAGGTTGGATACACGGAAAAGCTGTCTTGTTGTGATGTCAATTACTCCCCATACAGTGATTGCTTCTGCGATGATATTTCCGTCAATTCTTGCCTGATAACAACGGGTCAGCGAAAGTCCCCTGCTTTCACACGGCCAGGTTGACACCTCTATTGTGTCCCCTGCTTGCGCCTGCCTGTATATGCTTATATTAAGCCGTGACAAAACATAAGTTTTGCCTGCCTCCATAAGCTTTTTCTGAGAAATCAGACTGTTCTCAAGCTGCTTTGTAGACGTTTCCTGCATCAGCTTCAGAAGCACCGATACACGCAGATTGCCGTTTACATCGCAATGATGTACATCAACATTAAAATTCTGATATGTTTTCATTACTTTCCCTGAATATAATTATCAAAAGGAATGGGCAAAGAGCCCATTCCTTTTATACTCTTAATATACGATAACGTTCACTCTTATAACGCCATCAATTGCACTTACTTCATCAACAAGCGCCTGCGGAATTGCTCCATGGCACTCTACCATTGTATAAGCAAGTTCCTTCTTGGAATGGTTAATAAGGTTTTCGATATTGATATGTTCCTTGGAGAACGCACCCGAAATCTGGCTTAATATAGTCGGAATGTTCTTGTGCATAATGCAAAGACGCGCATCGCCTCCACGGGGCATTGTTGCATTCGGGAAGTTTACGCTGTTCTTGATATTACCGTTTTCAAGGTAATCAATAAGCTCATTTGCTGCAAAGATTGCACAGTTGTCTTCACTTTCCTCGGTTGAAGCTCCGAGGTGAGGAATAGCAACAACGCCCTGTTCGCAGATAACTTCCTCTGTCGGGAAGTCTGTTACATACTTTGCAACCTTGCCGCTTGCAATTGCTGCCTTAAGATCTGCCGCATTTAAAAGCTCCGATCTTGAAAGGTTGATAATTCTTACGCCGTCTTTCATCTTTGCGAAGTTTTCAGCACAAAGCATACCCTTTGTTTCGTTTGTCGCAGGAACGTGTACGCTTATGAAATCGCTCTTTTCGTAAATTTCATCATATGTAGCTGCCTTTTCGATTGAACTTGAAAGTCCCCATGCTGCCTCTACAGTTATGTATGGGTCGCAACCGATAACTTTCATACCAATTGCTCTTGCAACATTGGCAACAAGTCCGCCAATCGCTCCAAGACCGATAATACCAAGTGTCTTGCCCTGGAGTTCAATACCTGCAAATTTGCTCTTGCCCTTTTCAACAGCCTTTTCGGGAGCCTCTGTTCCCTTAAGTGTCTTTACCCACTCAATGCCGCCGACAATGTCACGGGAAGCAAGTAAAAGTGCCGCAAGTGCAAGTTCCTTAACGCCGTTTGCGTTGGCACCAGGAGTATTGAATACTACTATACCCTTTTCGCTGCACTTGTCTATCGGAATATTGTTTACGCCCGCACCTGCTCTGGCTATTGCCTTGAGATTGTCTCCAAACTCCATATCGTGCATTGCTGCAGAGCGTACCATTATAGCATCGGGATTAGAAATATCTTCACTGAGTTCATATTTGTTTACGTCAAAGCGGTCTGTACCAACCTTGGCAATTTTATTTAAAAGCTGAATTTTTTTCATTTTTTATTCCTCTTATCAATTACTTTTTAGGATTGTTCTTAGCAAATTCGTCCATAAACTCAACGAGCTTTTCAACACCCTCAATAGGCATAGCATTGTAGATTGATGCTCTCATACCGCCGACAGAACGGTGACCCTTGATGTTCTTGAAGCCCTTTGCGTCTGCTTCCTTGGCAAACTTCTTGTCAAGATCCGCATCACCCGTTACAAATGTTACATTCATCATTGAACGGTATTCCTTTTCTACAGGAGCAATGTAATAGTCCTGAGAATCAAGGTAATCATAAAGAACAGCTGCTTTCTTTTCATTGAGCTTCTTCATAGCCTCAAGTCCGCCGAGGTCACGGATCCACTCGAATACAAGCTTTGCAATGTAGATAGGATAGCAGGGGGGAGTATTGTACATTGAATCATTCTCTGCCATTGTCTTATAGTCGAGCATTACAGGAATGTCTTCGCGTGACTTTCCGAGAAGATCTTCTCTCACTATAACAATTGTAAGACCTGCGGGAGCAACATTCTTCTGTGCACCTGCGTATATTACGCCAAACTTTGAAACATCAACAGGTTCACTCATGATGCAGCTTGACATATCCGCAACAAGGGGAATATCACCCGTGTCGGGAATATAGTTGAACTTTGTTCCGTAAATTGTGTTATTAAAGCAGATGTGAACATAGTCAGCATCAGGTCTTATATCCTCTCTCTTAACCTGAGGAATGTATGTATTGTTCTTGTCTTCGCTGGAAGCAACGCAGACAACATCTCCGTACTTCTGAGCTTCCTTGTATGCCTTCTTTGAGAACTGACCTGAAACAATGTAATCGGCCTTGTTTGAGCCATTCATAAGGTTTAAGGGAACAGCCGCAAACTGTGTTGAAGCACCGCCCTGAAGGAAAAGAACCTTGTAGTTATCGGGAATATTCATTACACTTCTGAAAAGTGCCTCGGCTTCTTTGATGATTTCTTCATACACAGGAGAACGGTGGCTCATTTCCATAACCGACATACCTGAATCCTTATAGCAAACAAGCTCACTTGCTGCCTTTTCAAGTACGGGAAGCGGAAGTGCTGAGGGTCCTGCTGAAAAATTAAATACTCTGTTCATAGTAAATACCATTCCTTTCGTTAAGCCGATATAATCTGTCTGATTTTTAACTTTGCCAAACAACAAAATCAAGACACTTTAGCTAACTAAATTATTACAGTTTATATTATACTCCTATTGACTCATTAAGTCAAGGATATTTTTTGATTTTGTTAATTTGTATAAAACGAACTCGGTTTTACTATTATTTGTCGTAATTTTGCATACTTATAAAAAAACATTTACTGTGTTTCCCTGTTTTTCCGTTTATACTGCCAGGAAAAACGAGAATAATATTTATAGCAAAAAAACAATGAAAGGATACAGAAAATGTCAAACAAGAGAACAGGAATAATTATTGGCACTGTTGCCGGAGCTCTAACAGGGGCTATGCTTGCAGCATTAAGCTGTGGACAAAAGCATTCTTCCCGCAAATCAAACAGTTTTGCAAGAGCAACAAGCAACATTTTAGACACTGCCGGAAATGTCTTTTTAAACATATCCGATATGCTAAGATAAACGTGAATAAACAAAGGCTACGACAAAATTGCCGTAGCCTTTATCTGTTATTTAACCCACGTATGCCAACGCTGTGCCGAGGCTGTCAAAGAAAATCATTTCCTTGATTGCAAATGATGTACCTTCACTGGGTGCTATTTCCCACGGATTAATTGAAATCATCATTTCATTTTTGTAGGTTGACTTGTCTCTTACACTTGTATAAGAGCTTAAATCAAGTAAAACCATACCCACACTGGTTTTACCCTTTGCCGAAATACCTGTGGATGCTACCTGTCCGTTTTCTCCGGGCACCAGAAGCGAAACGCCGACAGAATCTTCGCCGGTATTAAATGAATCATATTTGATAACCACATACGGATTGTTTAAAAAGTCAAGCTTGGGATTAAATGCGTGCATAACTCTGATCACAGCATTTGAACTGTATGTTCCGTCCGGAGAGAACGGTGTAAACTTAACAGATCCGTCAGCTTCAACACTTGCGCGGACGAGCTTGGTATCAAGCATCTTCTTTAAATCATCTCCGCGAAGAATTATTATATTTTTCTCATTTGCAAGAACTGCGCTGGAGTCAGCCTTTACAGTACCAAGGTATGCAAGGAAACGCTTTATCATTGTAGCAGTTTCAGCTCTTGTCGCATTACCCTGGGGCTTGATTACATTTCCGGCATATCCTCCGATTATTCCATTCTTTGTACAGAACTTAACGCCATCTGCATATGCAGGAGTAACGCTTGCCGAGTCTGCAAATGTCGGAGCTCCGTTAATCGAACCCTGCTTATAAAGCGATATTGCATACTTATAAAGCATATCTGCAAGCTCTTCTCTTGTAGCCTTATCGTCAGGTCTGAACTTTCCGCCTGCTGCAACAATTTCTTCGTATTCCGCCCAGTATACACCATCTGCGTACCACGCATTATTGTTTACATCTGTATAAGTAGAATTTCCCTTTCTGGTGTTGCCTGCCATTCTCGAAAGAACGGTTACAAGCTGAGCACGTGTTACATTTCCGTTGGGTGAGAATTCGGTTGCTGTTGTGCCCTTGAAAAGTCCCTTAAGGATACTGTATTCAATAGCTTCCGTACCCCAGAAGCCTTCCGGAATATCGGTGAAATCTTCAACTGCATTCTTTATATTTCTTACAGGAAGTGTGTACATATTACCAAGAGGTGATTCGGGTACCACATAGTACTCGGTTCCATTCTCTACTCCCGGAACACGCTTTTTAGCTGTTGTTATAGCTGCCTTTGTATAACTTCCATTAAACGGAGCTGTGCTTCCGAGCTTTTTGCCTTCCTCCATAATATATACATTGTCATGGAAATTGAACTTGTTGGGATGAACAGCAGCTACACCGTAAGTACTACTGCCTGCAAGCATATAAACATTGTTGTACACATCATTGCCTTCGCAGAGTAAGCCTGTGTTAGTTCCGCCGTAGAAGAAGTTTCCGGCTCCTATCGAGCCGCCTCCAACCTTGTCAACAGGGTATGAGCTCAAGGGTCTCTGATGTGAATAACCATAACCAATATAACGGTCATAGTTGTCGTGTACCTGCATATTAGTTACATAGCTTTTGTCTCCAGCCCAGACCTCTGAGCCTGTGTTTGCAAATTCAGCAACATTTTCATATATGTGGACATTATTAAATGATACAACACCCTGATTCTGCACTGTCCAACAGCAGTCAAAAACCTGTGTTGCATAGTTGTGATACATTGTAAAGTTATCGCTGCTGCCATAAGATTCAACTGCGTTTCCAAGACGGACAAGGAAGTCTCTGCTGAACATATTTCTGCCTTCATCAAACTGAGCAACGCCGCCGATCCATTCGAATATACAGTTCTGAACAGTTACATTCTGTACATTACCCGAACCTATACCATGCGCTCCTGCTCCGAAAATATGTATATTGTCAACAATAATATCGCAAGCTGCACTAACAGGCTGCCCGCCATTATAGTTAGGTATTACTGTTGTTTTGCCGTTAGCAGATAACTGTATGCCGTTTCCGCGTTCTGCAAGCTCAATCGAGCCAAATACAACGCCGGGGTTGCCGTCTTTGCAGTAAAGGTAGAGAGATTCATTTTTAAAATCGTGATAGAATTCAAGGTTGCCCTTGAGGTCTTTGTATCCCTCAAACTTTGTTTTCGCAGGGATCTGGTAATGTTCAAGGCCGTTAAACACAGGGCCGTTATCAACTCTGTATCCCGCGTATGAAGAATTATATATACCCGTAAGTTTTGACGTATGGATACCCCATGCACGGCCGCCGTCAAATACGATAGCACCGATATTTGTTTCGAATCCGCCTGCTAAGCCCGTGTATTTATAGATGTTGGGGTACTCGGTTGCTTCCCAGTCATTAGGGCTTGAAGCATCTCTTGAGCATATAATCTTAGGCTTTGCGCCCTCTCCGTACGCGGAAAGAGTCATACCGCTGACTACATTAAGGGTGGGTCTGAGTCTCCATGTGTCACCGCGCTTTAACAGGACATTTGTTCCATATTCAAAGCTTTCGCTTACCGAGTTTACTTTTTCAAGTGTTTTCCACGCAGTAGCGGGAGTGAGACCATCATTTGAGTCATTACCTGTTGATGACGATACATAATAGGTTGTTCCTGTGAGCTCAAGCTCTGTAGGTGAGTTTTTGATTTCTTCGATCTTGGCTTCGATTTCGGAATTGTATTTGTCAATTATTTCAACGCCTGCTTCAAAGAAGAATTCCTCGCTTTCAGCAGGTGCTGTTGTTTCATCTGCAGCCAAAACGCTTACAGATGCGAACGCACAAAGTACTGCCAAAAGCATTGCTAAAAACTTTTTCATTTGCTTTGCTCCTTATCATAAATTGTAAAAATATTGTAGCATATCTGTCACCATTTTTCAAGTTAAACCACTCAATAATTATGCACAAAGTTTAAGCTTTTGATTTGTATATTATGCATAGATTTCAGCTTGTAACCTGTATAGTGAATTACTTAAATAATACGCCAATCAGTTATTTGCGTCAGGCACTACCTTTTCGCTGTTAATTGCCTTTTTTGCATCATCGGCAATTTTGGTCATTCTGTCCCTTATCACATAAAATTCTCCACTGCCGTCAACGGTAAACAGACTTTTTCTTGTTTCATATGGGTAGAATTTATATTCCCGTCTATCCCCGTTTTTGAACTTTACAGTCAGGGAAACTTCCTCTCCGTTATTTATGAGTTCAGTCTTTTGGTCAGATGTGAGCTCTGCATACCCCTGAAGCTCCGTCATAAGTATTGTCTGATAGAATTTTTTGAAGTTTTCCTTGTCCGCTATTTCCTGCGCTTTTGCAATGTCTGTTACAGATAAAAGCTCATTTTCGTTGCTTTCAAGCCCGAAAGAGTATTTTTCGTCTCCCCTTTCAACTGTAATTTCATCAACAGTTTTTATATCCACCTGCAAAATCGGGCGTTCAATCCATTCAATAAGGTCATTGTCAAGCCATTTTGCATTATCCGCTGCAACTTCACTTATTATGTCAAAAACAGGGGAATACGCATAATAATTGCCGTTTTCATTCTTTGCGCTGAAAATTACATTATTTGGTATGCCCATATACTCGAAATACAGGTCATATTTCGGTGTGTCAAGCTTATATTTTTGAATATCCTCAAAATCAGGCTGATAAACAAGTGTGGACTGTCCCATAAAGCCTGTAAACTTTGAAAATACTGGCAGATACACAGTATCACTTGGTGTATATTCTTCGGGATAAATAAACCTGTGTGAAATACTCGAACCGATTCTCGCCCTCTCCTCTTCGTCAATGTATTCAAGGGCAATAATCATTTCACCGTCTCGTTTCAGGGCAAAATTTGTTATCATATGGTATGCGTTGCTTCCGACAGGGAAAGCAAGCAAAGGAGATATCATCGCTTCAACGGGTGCAAGCAGTGTCTCGCTTATTGTATAGTCAAGCACATACACTGCATCCCGAGTGTCATATCTGACATAATATCCCGAATTTGAGGGCAGGATATCACCTATATAAAGCTTATGAGAATTGCCCTCTCTGTCAGTAAGAACATACCAGCTTGGATTATCAAGATCAGAAAGTCCGTATTCCGAAAAGGTTTCGGCACTGTCGGTAATTCTTTCCATTGAAAGCACATATCCGGCAGCAGTCAGAAGCTTCTGAAGCATTTCCTTATCGTATGCTGCTGACTTATTACCTTTCAGGTAAAACTCATCGTCTTCTTCGTCATATTCAAAGCCCCAGTCGCCGTACTTGTTATGCACATCAACAGACAAAATATCGTCTCTTTTCAGATAATCCATAATAAGAATCCGGTTTTGCGGACCTAATACCTCTCCGTCAAGAAGAGTCGGCAACTCTTCTTGGACCACCTCCGTATGCTCAACAATTGGCTTAATTATGAACATATAAGAAAGAAGTGCAATCAGTGCCGCAAGAAGAACAATAACAAATACTCTGATTTGCCTCTTGAAATCGCTCTTATGCTTTTTCTTTGCAGTATATCTTTCCTTGGGAGCATCGAATATACCGCCCTCGTTTTTTTCGTTATTTTCACTCATGCGTGGCGTCTCCTTACAAGAATTACGATGCAGAACAAAACGAATATTACGGGAAGAATGAATACGATAGCAAGTGTCCAGTTTGTAGCTTCCCTTGCTGTAATATCAAGCTTTGTATTGTCAAAGGGCTTAATGTCAAGGTCAACAGGTACTCTTTCCATACCCATCTGCTTCATAAGTGAATATAGTATGTCTCCGTTTGAATACGCCTTTTGTCCGATATAATCCTTTGTTGCAAAATTTGTTGTTCCTGCAGCAATCACAAATGATGCCTGCTGTGTGTTGTCAACATATCTAACTTCGGAGGAGAGTGTCATAAGATTAAATTTGCCAAGCTCCATGTCTCCATTTCCTTCCTCTCCAAGCTGTGCGTTATTAGAAGTTGTAAGCATAGGAGCAACGGTGCGTGCACCGTTATTTTCAAACTCTATTACAACAGGAGTTGAATACTTCATAATCGCCTTTGGAGGCTCAGCAATTTTAGTTATATCCTTTAAGAGATATGCCGCATCCGAATCTCCCTTTACATAATCAGCAACAAGAGAATAGCCATCTGTAGTAAGCGATTTTGTATAGTCTTTTATTGCTCTGCCGTCAAAGCTTATTCCCCATTCCTTTAAAAATGCTGAAAGTTCGGGAAGCTTTTCTGTGTCGGGGTCTTCAAACACCATAAGACAGCCGAAATCATCAAGAAAATCGTCTATTTTTTCGATTTCTGATTTTTTGCCCAGAGTATCCTCGCTTATGCCCTGAAAATCGTATATCGGGTCATTGATTATTACAAATCTTGTATCATCGGGCAGGTCGCTTTCCATAAGATTTATAGTGTTTACTTCGTATCCTGCCTCAGCAAACAATGCCCACAGGGCTTCGTCAACAAGGCTTTCACCGTGACCTATTGTAAAATACGCCTTGGGATGCTCGTCTGCAGTTACCTGAAGTATTGCAGACAAAAGCTTATATTCTCCGTTGTATGCCCACGGTACTGTAGAACTTTCATCATTAAATGTAAAGAATGATTCAAGAGCATATACTCTCGATTCGCTGCCGCTTTCTACGATAACACTTGTCTGTGTAATTCTTGTTGCCTGCGTCTTTTTATATTTCATTATAGCAGACGGGTTTTTGTAAAGGTCAATGTGCTTTATGTGTACATTGTCCATTTTTGCAGAAAGTTCAAGTGCTGTATTATAAACTGCTTTCTGATAAAAATCGCTCTGGATTTTATCGGCATCATCGCAGAAAATAATATTTACTTCGTTGTCAATTCCGTCTACTACTGCAAGAGCCTCGTCGGTAAGCTTGAAAACGCTGTCCTTTGTCATATCTATGTAAAGGTAATATTTGTGAGTGAGGGCAGTCACTATTATATTTAAAATGATAACTGCTGCTATAACAACTATCGTCAAAGCAGCACTGAAGCTTGAACGTTTAAAACTGCGGCTTTTGAAAAACATTGAAATTTTCTGGTTCATATATATCCCTCCAATCACGACCAACGGCGCTTTTCATATACACGCACCGTCAAAAACAGGAACACAAAACAAACAGAGAAATAATAAAGCAGTGAACTTATATCAAGTATTCCGAAAGTGAAATTGGAAAAACGGCTGTAAAGTGAAATCCAGTCAAGAATCACTCTTACAAAATAGATATCTATGTACTTGTTTACAAAAGAAATCACAAGCATTACAATAAGTGTTCCTATCGTGGCAATAGCCGCAATAAGCTGATTTTCCGTAAGAGATGATATGAAAAGTCCTATCGCCACATATGCCGCCCCGATCAGAAGAATACCTGTAGAATAGCTTACAAGCACTGCTACATTGGGTGTACCGAATCTGAACAGTGTGTAGAAGTTTACGCACGAAAGAAGAAAACTTCCCGCAAACATAGTGTACGCAGAAAGGAATTTACCCATAACCATACCTGTAAGCGATACGGGAGAGGTCAGTAACAACTGCTCTGTTCTTGACTTTCTTTCTTCGCTGAAGCTCTTCATTGTAAGAAGCGGAACTATTATACTGTAAATGAATATAAGTGCTACAAAAAATGTTGAAATACTGCTGCTTTCACCCATAAAAAGAGTGGATACTGCAAAAATTCCGCCTGTAAGTGCCAGAAACACCGCTATAAACACATAGCCCACGGAACCCGTAAAATACGACAGCATTTCGCGCTTGTATATTGCTACCATATTATCCCTCCTTACTCTTCGTCCGCATCATCCCATGCGGCTCTCTTTTTCTCTTCAACCTCATCGTACTTGTTATCAACTATGGAAATGAATACATCCTCGAGCGTTACCGTCTTTTCCTCAAGTCCCATAAGCGGCCATCCCTTTTCGGCAAGAGAAGCAAACAGCAGTTTACGGACATCAACGCCAACTTCACATTCAATAACATATTCGTATGTATCACCATCGTTGTTACCTGTAGACTCTGCAAAGCTTATTCCGTTAATTTCCTCTAAAAGTTTAAGCACTTCTCTCTGAGGTCCTGCAATTTTAACATTGTACTTTTTATTTGCCTGGACAAATTTTGCAAGTTCTTCTGTCGGCTTGTCCGCTACAATTCTTCCGCTGTCTATAATGATAATTCTGTCACAGATTACCTGCACCTCGGAAAGGATGTGTGAACTCAGAATTATTGTATGCTTTTCACCGAGTCTTCTTATAAGGCTTCGTATTTCGATTATCTCCTTAGGGTCAAGACCGACTGTAGGCTCGTCAAGAATGATTATCTGCGGGTTTCCGATAAGAGCCTGTGCAATTCCGACTCTCTGCTTATAGCCCTTGGATAAATTTCTGATAACTCTGTTCTGTACATCAGTAATTTTTACCACACTGCAGATTTCGTCTATATGCTTTTTACGGCTGTATTCACACTTTTTAAGATCAAAAACAAAATTGAGGTACTCCCTTACAGTCATATCCACATACAGCGGAGGCTGCTCGGGCAGGTATCCTATCATTGCTTTTACTGTAGCGGGGTCATCAAGAATGTCTATGCCGTCAACAGAAACGCTTCCCGATGTACCCGATAAAAATCCCGTTATAATATTCATCGCCGTAGATTTTCCCGCACCGTTTGGTCCGAGAAACCCTACGACCTCGCCCTTTTCTATTTCAAGGCTTATTCCGTCAAGAGCATATTTGGCTCCGTAACGCTTGACAAGATTATCAATTCTTATCATTTTCCTTTTCCTTTCTTTATGTGGGAAGTGCTATCATTGCACACATTGTCCCTCTGTTATTCTTGTGAAATCTGTGCGAGAAGAATTCTTCCGGCTCACAACAGGTACATTTCTCTGAAATATCTATGTTTTCTTCTCTTATTCCGGCTTCAACCAGAGTGAGATAAATCAGCCGTTTCAGATCGGCATAATATATGCCGTCTTTTTCACTGATAAATTCACGGCACATTTCTCTTCCGAGGCTGTTTTCGCACTCATCTGTAAAATCCTTGCCGACACTATAGCAGTCTTTACAAATACTTGGTCCGATTGCCACCTTTATTTTATCAGGAAAAGCACCAAGTTCGCACATTTTTTTAACACCGACAGCAGAAATCTTTTTCACACTCGGTCTCCAGCCCGAATGAAGTGCCGATATTACGTTATTTTCCGTGTCCGCAAGAAGTACAGGTACACAGTCGGCAACTCTAACGCAAAGAAGCGCTCCTTTTGTATTTGATGCATATCCGTCAAGGCATATATCGCTTTTTTTGTAAATGCCAAGTCCGAATTCGCTTTTTGTTACTGTAAGCACATCAGAAGAATGTATCTGCCCGAGCATTATCCCGCATTTCGGGTCAGCTCCTATTGTTTCTGCAAATATTTCAAAATTCCGCCTCACAGTTTCATCATCATCTCCCCTGTTGAAGGCGAGATTCATAGATCGTGTGAATTCTCCCGTACTTACTCCACCGTGGCGGGTAGAAAAGCCGTGAGGTACATTGTCAAGTAAAGTTGATTTATAATGCGGTGCACCCTTGTCTGTGCATCTGTAAAACATAAGTTTCCTCCAAAATGGATTATTCGAGTTCAAACAGTTTTATCGGCTTAATGGCACTGCCGTCTTCAAATTCCATAACCTCACCGAGAGCAAAAAATCCATCTTTTCCGTATATTCTTACTCTCTGCGACACAGCAAAACGGGTACCGATTTTTTTCTGATAAATCTCAGCTCCATTTCTGCAGAGCTTTTCATAAAAAGGCGGAAGACTTACCGATTCAAGGGCTGAAAACAGACTTTCGGTCGGTATTATAAGTCCGGCGCGCTCCGTATCATTCATCTCACTGATCTCTTCAAGAGTATGTGCGTCTGCAAGTTGGAAATCACCCGCGCGTTCGCGTATCAATGAACTCATAACTGCTCCGCATCCGAGCTTTTTACCAATGTCCGCACAAAGAGTCCGTATATATGTACCTTTTGAGCAATCAACGGCAAGAAGATAGTCGATGTCGCTGACTTTTGTGCATTCTATTGACTCTATGTGAATCTGCCTTTCTTCTCTCTCAACGGTTATGTTTTTCCGGGCAAGATCCACGAGTTTTTTGCCGTCTACTTTCAAGGCACTGTACATCGGCGGCGTCTGCATAATATCTCCCTGAAAGGAGAGCACGGTCTCTTTTACCCTGCTCTCGTCGGGAATGTTTGTGTCTGTAGTCAGAATATTTCCTGTAATATCTTCCGTATCGCTTGTGATTCCGAGTCTTATTCCCGCAACATATCTCTTATCATCAGCAACAAGGTATTCTGCCGCCTTTGCCGCCCTGCCCACAAGTACAACGAGTACTCCTGTTGCAAGCGGATCAAGTGTGCCTGTGTGGCCGACCTTTTTTGTATTATAAAGTTTTCTCACCTTATAGACAACATCGTGAGATGTTATGCCACAGGGCTTATCTATCAGCAAAACTCCCGAAATTTCAGCCATTTGTATTTCCTCAGATCAGTTTAGTACTGTCTCAATTTCTTTTTTAATTATTTTTGTCGCTTCGTCAATGCCGTCGGTAACAACGGTACATCCCGCAGCGCGGATATGTCCGCCGCCGTTATATTTTGCACATATCGCCGCCACATCTGCATACGCATTTGCACGGAGTGAAATTTTATATCCTCCCATATCAGACACGCGAACATATGCTCCGATTTCAACACCGCTTACCCTGCGGGCAACATTTACGCAGTCATCAAAATCCTCATAAGTCAGACCATTTTCTTCGAGCACAGACTTGGGTATAGTCACAATTGCCGCTTTGCCGTTTGCAAAAACTTCAAGCCTTTCAGCGGCAATCGCTTCAGCTTTTAACTTATTAAGCGGTGTGCTGTCAAATAAAAGCCTTGATATTTCAGCAATATCAATACCGTATTCAAATAACTCCGCACAAGCCCTGAATGTGTGGGAAGTTGTATTGGAGTATTTGAAATTTCCTGTGTCAGACGCAATACCTGCATAAATTTTGTAGAATATATCGCTGTCAAAAAAGTCTGCCGCGCCAATAGCGACAAGCTCGGTGAAAATATCATAGATTATTTCACAGGTAGCCGAGGCATCGGCCTTTGTGTATGTCTCCCCGGCAAATGGGGTATTACTTGCGTGATGGTCAATTGATAAATTAACTTTGTCTGCAAATTCTCCCTCAAGTCTGCCAAATCTTGACGACGCTGCACAGTCAAGAGACACAATAAAGTCGCTGAAAGGAATTTTGTCCCGATTATCGCAGGTATAATATTCCATATCGCCTGAAATAAATCCGAGGCGTTCAACAGGCTCGTCAGGAAATACAACACAGACATTTTTGCCGAGTTTTTTTAAAATGCCGTACATTGATGCTACACTTGCAACTGCATCTCCGTCAGGATTTTTATGGGTGATTAAAAGAATATTATCGTTTGCTAAAAGACGCTCACATACATCTCTCAGAGTAATATTCTTCATTCCTCTTCCCCCTCGCTCTCAAGTGCCTGCCTTTCAGCTTCCTCGCGGGCTTCTGCCGCACGAAGTTCAGGCTCAATCTGATTAAGAAGCCGTGAAATATTTGCGCCATATTCCATTGAGGTATCTTCATAAAACTTGATTTCGGGAGTAATCCTCATATTTAAAGTCTCTGCAAGTCTCTTGCGGATAAAACCGCAGGCACTTTCAAGCCCTCTTTTTACTTCTTTTGAGTCTGAGCCCATAGAAGAAAAGAACACCTTTGCAAATTTTAGGTCGGGTGTCACCTCTGCTCCCGTAATACTTACAAACGAACCGGACACTCTCGGGTCCTTGACTTCTCTTATAATGGTACTTAATGCCTTTACTGTTTCATCATTTACTCTTGCTTTTCTGTATCCTGCCATATTTAATCCTCTCCAAGTAAGGTTAATCTTTGCCTGAATAATATATACCATAGTATTATATCACACATCAGGGAAAAATGCAATAAATTCATATTATTTTCACACAAACTCCAAGAATGTATCACATTTTACAAAAAGACAAAAATCCTGTTCAAACCTATTGACAAACAAAATTTATTCTGTTATAATATATCTCGCAGTCAAATCCGGCCTGGTAGTTCAGTTGGTTAGAACGCTAGCCTGTCACGCTAGAGGTCAGGGGTTCGAGTCCCCTTCAGGTCGCCATTTTGCTGATAT
>JAZSET010000072.1:0-3020 GCA_045531795.1 Eubacteriales bacterium
ATGGACAAGCTTGAGCTGTACCGCTTCAGAAAAGAAAACGGCGTAATGCCAATCTACCGCATCGTTGACAACGTTGAACATCAGCAGGACTATGTACCATACTTCTACTCCTGCTACCATGGCGAAAACGAAAGCATTATCACAGACAAGAAAAAGATTCTTGTTCTGGGTTCCGGCCCAATCAGAATCGGTCAGGGTGTTGAATTTGACTACTCCACAGTTCACGCTGTATGGGCAATCAAAGAAGCTGGCTACGAAGCTATCATCATCAACAACAACCCTGAAACAGTTTCCACAGACTACACAACAGCAGACAAACTCTACTTTGAACCACTTACAGTAGAAGATGTTATGAACGTTATCGCCCTTGAAAATCCTGAAGGCGTTATTGTTTCCCTTGGCGGCCAGACAGCTATCAACCTTGCAAACGACCTCAAGGCTCTCGGTGTAAACATCGTTGGTACAGACGTTGATGCTATCGAACGCGCAGAAAACCGCGACAGCTTCGAAAAAATCATGCACACACTCGGCATTCCTGAACCGGAAGGACAGGCTGTTACAAACATCCCTGACGGTATTACAGTTGCAAACCGCATCGGTTACCCAGTGCTTGTGCGTCCATCCTACGTTCTCGGCGGCCGTGCAATGCAGATAGTTGCCAATGAGGAACAGCTTCGCCACTACCTCAAAACGGCAGTTGAAATTGATGACGATAAGCCCGTACTTGTAGATAAATACATTCAGGGTAAAGAAGTGGAAGTAGACGCAGTTTGCGACGGCAAGGATGTGTTCATCCCCGGTATTATGGAGCTTGTTGAAAGAACAGGTATTCACTCGGGTGACTCTATAAGCGTATATCCCTCATTCAGTATCTCACAAAAGGTCAAGGATAAGATTATTGAATATACAGAAAAGCTCGGTCTCGGAATCGGTATTATCGGACTTTTTAATATTCAGTTTATAGTTGATGCAAACGAGGACGTTTATATAATCGAGGTAAACCCCCGTTCATCAAGAACAGTACCTTTCCTTTCAAAGTCCACAGGCTACAGCCTTGCGGATATTGCAACACTCGTAATTTTAGGAAAGTCACTTAAAGAACAGGGAATAGTTGAAAAGTATCCGGCAGAAAAGAAACGTTTCTATGTAAAGGTTCCCGCGTTCTCGTTCTCGAAACTCCGCGGACTTGATGCGTACCTTTCACCCGAAATGAAATCAACCGGTGAAGCAATCGGATATGATGACAAGATGACACGTGCTCTTTATAAGGCACTTCAGGCATCGGGCATGAATCTTATGAACTACGGTACTGTACTTGTAACGGTTGCTGATAATGACAAGGAGGAAGCACTCCCCTTGATCAGAAGATTTTATAATATGGGCTTCAATATTGAGGCGACAGAGGGAACTGCAGAGTTCCTTAAAAAGCACGGCATACGCACAAGAGTAAGGAAAAAGATCAGCGAGGGCTCAGACGATATTCCGAGTGCGATCCGTCAGGGATATGTAACATACGTTATCAATACCCGTGATGTGGCAAGCGATAACAGAAGTGACGGACACGCTATAAGACAGTGTGCGGTTGAAAACAATGTTACAATCTTTACAGCACTTGATACAGTAAGAGTTGTACTTGATGTACTTGAGGAAACAACCCTCTGCATTTCAACAATAGATGCTTAAGGAAGAAAAATGAAACAGACTTTATTTGAAATAATTGAAAATACGCCACTGACATCAAACGTTTATAAAATGGTGCTTCGTGGCGACACAACAGATATAAAACCGGGTCAGTTTGTAAATATAAGACTTGACGGACTTTATTTAAGACGCCCGATATCTGTTTGCGACTGTGTCGGCGATACTCTTACACTCCTTTATAAGGTGGTAGGTATCGGCACAGAGCAGATGAGCAGAATGAAAGAGGGAAAGCTTGATATACTGACAGGACTCGGTAACGGCTATGACCTCACAAAATCGGGAGACGCACCGCTTCTTGTAGGCGGCGGTGTTGGCGTACCCCCTCTGTATATGCTTGCGAAAAAGCTTATAGACGAGGGCAAAAAGGTAACTGTTGTACTTGGCTTTAACACTAAAGACGAAATTTTTTACGAAAACGAATTTAAAGACCTTGGTGCAGAAGTTTTCGTAACAACCGTTGACGGAAGCTATGGTATATGTGGGTTTGTAACCAATGCGATAGATAATATCGATTACAGCTACACCTATTCCTGCGGACCCGAGCCGATGCTTAAGGCACTTTATAATGCAACAAATACCTCAGGTCAGTTCAGCTTTGAGGAGCGTATGGGATGTGGTTTCGGTGCTTGTATGGGTTGCTCATGCAAAACCCTTTACGGCAATAAACGCATATGCAAAGACGGCCCTGTGCTTGTAAAGGAGGAGATAATATGGGAAAAATGAATGTAAATCTCTGCGGCATAGAACTTGATAATCCCGTAATCCCCGCAAGCGGTACTTTCGGCTACGGTCGCGAGTTTGCAGAGCTTTATGACATAAATATCCTCGGTACTTTCTCTTTTAAAGGTACAACAAAGGATGCGAGATTCGGTAATCCCACTCCGAGAATTGCTGAGTGTACAGCAGGAATGATAAATGCAGTCGGACTTCAGAATCCGGGTGTTGACAAGGTAATAAGCGAGGAGCTTCCCGAACTTAAAAAGATATTTAACAAAAAGGTAATGGCGAATGTCAGCGGCTTTGCAGTTGAGGACTATGCCTATACCTGCGAAAAGCTCGATGCGTGCGATCAGGTAGGCTGGCTTGAAGTTAATGTAAGCTGCCCGAATGTTCACGGTGGCGGAATGAGCTTTGGCACAGAGCCCTCGGCAGCAGCAGAGGTAACACGTGCAGTAAAAAAGGTAACAAAAAAGCCCGTAATTATAAAGCTTTCGCCTAATGTTACAGATATCGTAAGCATCGCAAAGGCGTGCGAGGACGCGGGTGCAGACGGTATAAGCCTTATTAACACACTTCTTGGTATGAGAATAGACCTTAAA
>JAZSET010000055.1:0-14217 GCA_045531795.1 Eubacteriales bacterium
GGACTACCCTTTCGACATACGGAGAGGGTGCAAAGCCGAAGATTATATGTTCGGTTGATGCATCAAAACTTTCCGACTGGGAAAAAACAGAGTTTGCAAATGTATATAAGTACACAGGAGAAGTCGGCGGATTCGAGAGAAATATCGGTGCCATTATTTTCGATGGCGGAAGAGCATGGGGTATCCATACTACACCCTGCACAGGTATATACACCCCTGAAACAAAGGATCTCAGAGTGGATAACGGCCCTGTGTTCAACGGCCTTCAACATTACACAGTACCTCCCAAATCTAAGTTTGAAGGCCCTCAGGATCTTGCAGGCAATCTTGAATTTTTTCACGATATGCCTAATGGCTCTCTTTACCTATACTGCAGAGAGGGAAACCCTGCTGAAGTATTTGAGTCGGTAGAGCTTTCCGAGAGAGGCCACGGTATTCAGATATGTTGCGCGAACCCTGAAGAAAAAATTCCTTTCAGGTATCGCGACGAGCCCGTATCGGCGGCGTATGATATCACAATCGACAATATCCATATCTTTGGTGCAGGTACACACGGTGTAGGTGCCGGAACACTCAAAAATGTATTGATTCAGAACTGTATTCTTGAATGGATTGGCGGAGTTGTTCAGTTCCCGATTGGCGAAAATATATTCAAGCGTGACTTTGTAGTACGTCTCGGAAATGCTCTTGAGGTATACGGCAGCTGTGATAACTTTGAAATGCACCACAACTATGCAACCCAGGTTTACGACTGCTGCTGGACAGTTCAGCATCTCAGCAATTCGGTAATGTCAGACCTTCATATTCACGATAACGTTGCTGAATTTGCAAATACAGGCTCAGAGGTATGGCTTGGCGAGGGACGCGTTGTAAACATGCAGATTCACGATAACTTCGACAGATATATCGGTTACGGATATTCACACCAGAGACCTGCAGTTAACCATCCGACAGATAAGCTTGCATCAGGCTGGGTAGGAGCAGGAGGCTTCTTCTACGGAGCGGGAAATACGAATATGCAGTGCGAGGGCAATAATGTATGCAACAATGTTTATATGCTTGCAGGTTCAAGTTCTCATTCTCTTGCTGCAGTATATCCCGACAAATACAACTTCCACGATAATATTTACATAATGGAAGACGGTAAAAAACTTGGTGCTTATGAGCCTTTCAAGGGAGAGTACACCGAAGAAAACATTGCCGCATGTCTTGAAAAAGCACAGGGCGCAGAAAAGGGCACAAAGTTCTATCACATAAAGCCGGGACAGCTTGGCGATATGTATAAGCTCTGTGTAAAGAAATTTGAGAAATAGTTAAATGACTACTCCGTGGTGAAAATCGCGGAGTAATTTTTTATATAACAATATTTCAAATAAATATAACAATATATTTAATTTATCGAAAATCCGCTTGTTTTTGTTGCAAAAGTGGCACCTGTAATGTTAAAATTAAATCAAGAAGGAGAATATAATCAGAATATTTATTTTTAATAGTTTTGAGTTTATTTTTCTGCTTGAAAAATAATATATTTGTGTTACCATATTTACAGAGGACTGTTATGAAAAACTATTTTTACGAAGAAGCGGGTATTGACCTTGTAAAAAAGTACAACGACGAAGCGGATGCTCTTGTGAGAGAAATTGAGAATACTCCCACAAATGTTACGGTGACAGGTAAAAAGTATTATGTTGCTGTAGATGGAGATGACTCAAATGACGGACTTTCACCGAAAAATCCGTGGAAAAGTATTGACAGAGTAAATGCACATACTTTTGAGTTTGGCGACGGAGTTTTCCTCAGAAGAGGCGATTCTTTCAGAATCACATCACCACTTAAGGCAAAAAGCGGTATGACAATATCGGCATACGGTGAGGGCAAAAAGCCGAAACTTGTATGCTCGGTTGACGCATCCGGCAAAGACTTGTGGGAAGAAACCGAGTATAAAGATATTTATCGCTACAAGGGGGTAGTCGGCGGACTTGACACGAATGTCGGATGTATTGTCTTTGATAACGGCCGCGCCTGGGGCGTACTTGTTTCGAAAATGACAGACGGTACACGACTTGATAACGGTCTTGTTTATAACGGTCTAGAGTGGTACAAAATTCCGTATGGTCCGTTTGAGGACTACAGGGATTTGAAGGGCAACCTTGAATTTATCCACGACCTTGACACAGAAGAGCTTTATTTACGCTGTGAGGGAGGAAATCCCGGCGAGGTGTTTAAGTCAATTGAGCTTCTTGACAGAGGTAATGCTATTGACCTTGGTAAGGTGCTCGGCAGGGAAGACCATATCACCATTGATAACATTGAAGTATTCGGGACAGGATCTCACGGTATCGGCGGTTCCTATTCACTTGACTATATAACAATTCAGAATTGTACTTTCAAGTGGATAGGCGGAAGTATCCAGGTAAAAGCGGGAGACAAGATGTTTAACCGCGACTGGCCCGTTCGGTTTGGTAATGCAGTTGAAGTGTATGGCAAAAGCGAAAGCTTTACTATTCATCATTGCTACGCAACTCAGGTTTATGACTGCTGTTGGACTGCACAGTGCCAGGAGGGTGTTACGATGAATAATACCCATATTTACAAAAACGTGGCAGAATTTTCAAATACAGGTCCTGAGGTCTGGCTTGGTGACGGCGGAAAACTTACGAATCTGAATATTCACGACAATTACACACGTTACATCGGATACGGCTGGTCGCATCAGCGTCCCTCTACCGGTCATCCGCGTGATAAAATGGAGGGTGGCTGGATTGGAGCAGGCGGATTCTTCTACGGTGCATATAATACCGAATTCTACTGCGAAAACAATCACGTTCAGAATAATGTATTTATGTTCTCAGGTTCAAGTTCAAACTCCACTGCTGCCGTATGGGAAGACAAATTCAATTTCCACGACAATGTCTACATTATGGAAGACGGAAAGCGATTCTGCTATATGCCTTTGTGTCCCGTTAAGGGCGACTATACAGAGGAAACTATTTCACAGCTGCCTGCTGCAAAAATTGAAAAGAATACAAAATTCTATCATATGAAGCCCGGAGCAGTCGGAGACCTTTATACCCATTATCAGAAGTTAAATAATTTATTAAAATAAACGAGGTAATTTTTATGAAAAAGCTACTCGCACTTATTCTTTCAGCAATTTTTGTTTTGATGCCATTGGCAGTATTTGCAGATGAGGCTGAATCAGGTCTTTTCTTTGAAGAGGCTGAGCTTGCTCTTTTAAACAAATACAATGCCGAGATTGAAGCGAAAATCGCGGAGATTGAAAACACACCCACAGAGGTTGTAGTTACAGGTACTAAGTACTATGTATCTTCAAGCACAGGTAACGACAAAAACAACGGACTTAGTGAAGCAACAGCTTTTAAGACCATTGATAAGGTAAACACTCTGACTTTAAATCCCGGAGACGGTGTATTTTTCAAGAGAGGCGATTCCTTCAGAATCAAAGATCCGCTTTTAGCTCAGAGCGGGGTTACATACTCGGCATACGGAAGTGGCAAAAAGCCTCAGATTGTATGTTCTGTTGACGCTTCGGGAAAGGACAGCTGGGAGAAGACCGAGTGGGAGAATATTTACCGTTATACAGGCATTGTCGGCGGACTTAACACAAATGTAGGAACTATCATTTTTGACGGTGGCCGTGCATGGGGCGTTATGGTAAGTGCAATGCTTTCCGGAGACAGACTTGACAACGGTACTGTATTCAACGGACTTGAACATTATAAGATAGATCCCTGCAAGTTTTACGGTCCTCAGGATCTAAAGGGTAATCTTGAATTCTATCACGATATGAAAAACCAGGCTTTATACCTTTACTGTAAAGATGGCAACCCCGGTGAGGTATTTTCAACTATTGAACTTGCAGACAAAGGCTTTGGCATAACTGTTGATCAGAAAACAGATGTTATAATTGATAATATCAGCATTTTCGGAACAGGCTCACACGGCATCTGGTGTAACGATACAAAGAATATTACGGTTCAGCATTGTACTTTTAAATGGATTGGAGGTTCTGTCCAGGAAGAGATCGGACTCTTTGGCAGAACTTATGCGGTTCGTTTCGGTAATGCGGTTGAGTCTGTAAGAGATTGTGACGGTATGACTATGTACCACAACTACGCAACTCAGGTTTATGACTGCTGTTGGACTGCACAGACAACGGGCTTTGATGTTACTTTTAAGGGTGTTCACATTTATGAAAATGTAGCTGAATTTGCAAATACCGGCTCTGAGGTCTGGTGCTCAGACAGTTCAAGTATTATAAATATGCAGGTGCACGATAACTACGACAGATTTATAGGCTACGGCTGGTCGCATCAGAGACCGTCAACCTCTGCTCCTAAAGATAAGGACGCAGGCGGTTGGATCGGTGCAGGAGGCTTCTTCTACGGTCAGGGCAATACAGGTATGTATTGCGAGGGAAATGGTGTATACAACAATGTTTACTTCTTTGCAGGTTCATCATCTCATTCTGTAGGTGCAGTCGCTCCCGATAAATTCAACTTCCACGATAATATATACTTCATGGAAGAAGGCAAGAAGCTTGGAAGCTATATGCCATTTAAAGGTAACTACACCGCGGCCGATATTGAAGTAGCACTCAAGCGTGCAAACGGCGGTGAGGCGGGCACAAAGTTCTATTACACAAAGCCCGAACCCTTTGGAGATATGTACAAGCTCTGCTTGCCCAAAAACGGCGTTAAGATGTTTGAAGATATAAGCGCTGGCTTCTGGGGAACAGACGCTATTGACTATGTTGTACTCAACGGTCTTTTCAACGGCACAACAGCAACAGAATTTACACCAAACGGCAATATGACAAGAGCAATGCTCGTAACAGTTCTTTCGCGTCTTGCAAAGAGTTCTGCCAAGGGTATAAGCACATACACTGATGTAAATCAGAATGCGTGGTATGCACAGGGAGTATACTGGGCAGAAAAGAATGACATAGTAAACAAGGGCGGTGCTTTCCGACCCGATGCCAATGCAACTCGTGAAGAAATGGCAGATATGCTCTACAGATACGCAAAAATGCTATACAAGGAAGGCACACTTGATGGTGCTACAGACTTTGCAGATTCACCGTCAATTACACCTGCCTATGCAGACGGCATTAAATTCTGTACAAAGAACGGTATTATCGGTGGTTATTCGGACAAGACGATAAAGCCGAAGAACAATGCAACAAGAGCTGAAGTTGCTACAATGATTATGCGTTTTATGAAATACATAAATAACACCGAATCAGATTCCTTGAAAGCTCTTGAAAATTCGGACAAGGTAGTACTTAAAGGGCAGGATCTCAAGAAAATGATAGACTCCTCGCTTGTAAGAGGAACCGTTGAAGAAGACACAAGTATTAAGTTTGTTCCGTTTGCACCAAAGGGCTCTCCGAGAATAAGACTTCTTCACGCATATAATTCCACTCTTGATATGTTCGGCTATCCTGTTGTTGCAGTTAAATTTGATACAAATGTAACTACAGACCATATCAGACTTGTGCTTCAGGAAGCAAACAACAACGGTGCGCTTATTGATACCGAATTTGTTGCATATGCAAGACCGGACGAAAAGGTTATAATTCTTGATTACAGTGAATATGCAAACGAGCTTGACCTTATAAATTATAAAAAGGACGCAGGAATCAAGCTTCTTGCCTGGGGTGAATCGGAAACAAAAGAGGTAGCAAATACCGATTACTTCATAATAAAAGAAGTAGTATTCTTTAAAGACCTCGTTTCAGCCGAGGCTTACGCAGGATAAATAAAAAGCAAAAAAGAGTAACCGTTTCGGTTGCTCTTTTTTCACTTTTACCGTAAAAAGTTATATTCTTGTTGACAAGAGGTGAAAAAAGTATTATAATATAATTGTTGTATTATGTGCACTTATAAACGCGTGTGCTTGGAGGCCTTTATGAGCAATATGAAGAAATTTCTGTTTATTATGTTTGCCGTTTTTGTATTTGCAAGTCTTTTTCTTGTATCAACCTCGGCAAGCTCTGATATAGTTATCGGCGATGTTGTATTTGGCGAGTATGTTGATGCAGACGGAGAGGTTGATGACTCTCTTGTGACTGTTACGGTTGACATTACACTTCCCGGAACATCAGACCAGATTTCGATATTGCTCACCGATAAAAAGATAACTGCAATCACTGACAGCACAAAGAGTTCAGTAATCTACATTGATCAGACTGTGTCTCCCACAAACGGTACATACAGCTTTGTAGTAGAAAAAAGCAAGGTTCAGGGCAAGACGCTTTACCTTAAAAACGGAGCGACTTCGGTTGACACTGCGGCAGAAAAGACGGTGACATACAGCCTTTCGGACGGTTCTGAAAACTACAGCCTCGGTGACATAACCGCTGACGGCTATATTGATATGGCAGATGCTATAAAGATACTCAGAGCTGATGCGGCTTTAGAAGAACTTAATGACGCTCAGACTGAGGCGGGAGATGTCAACGGTGACGGTTATGTAGATATGGTTGACGCCATTCTCGTTCTGAGATATGATGCAGGACTTGACGCGGAAATCGGCGTTGTATCATAAATAATGAAGCTTTGGAGATCGGAATAATTTATACCGGTCTCCTTTTTAAAAAGACAATAAGGCAAAAAAGAGGTGCTTTTATGAAAAAATGTTTGCTGGTTGCTACAGGGATTTTGCTTTCTTTGCTGATGATTATAAGTATTGCTGCAGACAGAGATTATGCCAAAATTGACGGCAGTGTAACTGAAGAGACTGTTACGGTAAATATCAGCATTGATGCTCCGTACCCGATATACGGATGTAGCTTTAATTTAGTATATGACAACGATACTTTCGAGCTTGTTAATGCTCAGAGAGGAGAAGTATTTTCCGGCACTACTGTTATAAACGACAGTTTCAGGGACAATGCTGTAAAGGTCAGCGGAGTTAGTGTTACTGAGCTTGCACGTACCGGGGTTGTTCTTTCGGCAGAATTTAAGCTGAAAAGCGATTCATTCAGCGGGATAGTGGAGTTTTACATAGAGGAGCCTTTATTTGTCCGTGAGGATTTTTCCAAGGAAAGCTTTGATGCAGATACTCTTACATTGAATATAGAGGCAAAAGACACAGACAATTCTGATGAAGATGATCGTGATAATATTTATTCTGATGAAGATGACGAAGACGACAAAAAGAATTATTACGAAGACGATGATGCCTATGATTACGACAAGGATTTTGAAGACTCAACGACTTACGAAGAGGATGAAGCCAAAAGCGCAGAGCCGGCTGACGAAAAGGAAGAAAAGCCGTATGTTATGCTTTTTGGCGATGTAAACAAAAATGCCTGGTATTATGACAGTGTGGCGTTTGTAAATAAAAACGGTCTTATGAACGGAGTGAGCACTACAAAGTTTTCACCCGACAGTACACTTACAAGAGCGATGCTTGTTACCATAATATACAGACTTGAGGGGGAACCCGTGTCAAGCAAGGCAGAATTTACTGATGTTGCACAAGACGCCTGGTATTCAAAGGCTGTGGCCTGGGCAAGTGAAAATAATATTGTAAACGGTGTTGAGTACGGTGTATTTGCACCTGACAGGGCTATAACAAGGGAACAGCTTGCGACCATACTTCACCGATATATAAAATATAAGAAAGTAGCTTCGCTCAAGATGGCGGACCTTGACAAATATACTGATGCACACGAAATTGGTATGTATGCACTTGAAGCAATGTCATGGGCAAGCGGAAGCGGTGTTATGAGCGGTACAAGTGATACCACCTTATCACCGGGAATGAGTGCAACAAGAGCACAGGTTGCAGTTATACTTGAAAGGTTTTCAGAAATAATCAAATAATATTGGTTTTACTCCCGTTGTGTTTTCACACAACGGGAGTTTTTTGCATATTATGATGATACAACTATAATTTGCAAAGGATGAGATGCTATGGCAAACGGTTACATAATAGTAAGAGTAAGTACGGCAGGCGGAACGATACCGCTTGAAAATGCAATGGTTACGATTTATAATGCCACCGACCTTGAAAGCGGCATTGTTGCTGTGCGTTACACGAATCAGAGTGGAAAAACCGATAAAATTCCGCTAAATGCACCACCGAGAAGTCTTTCCGAGTCCCCTGATAACGGTGGTGTAAGACCTTATTCGGTGTACAATGTTGAGGTAACAAGTGAGGGGTATTACGATTCTTTCAATCTTGAAGTTCCGATTTTTGAGGGAGTTACATCAATACTTCCCGTGTCCCTGATATCTTTGTCAGGATATAATTCAAATGAGGTTGTTCCGAATATTGGTATAGATGTTGTTGACAGAGAGCCTCCTTTAAGTAACGGGGGTGAGTTTTAATGCCCGTATACATACCCGAAAATATTACAGTTCATCTCGGCGAAGTCGACGATACAAGTGTGGCAAATGTCACAGTTCCGTTTGTTGATTACATAAAAAATGTGGCTTCAAGCGAGATTTATCCGACCTGGCCTGAAAATGCTCTCAGGGCAAACATATACGCACAAATCTCCTTTGCTCTTAACAGAATTTTTACCGAGTACTACCGTTCGCGCGGCTATAATTTTGATATAACCAACAGTACAGCCCGTGACCAGTCCTTTGTTTACGGCAGAGATGTCTTTGAAAATATAGACAACATAGTAGACGAAATTTTTGACGAATATCTGCGCAGGCAGGGAAGTGTTGAGCCTCTTTTTGCTCAGTACTGCGACGGAATAAATGTTACCTGTGCGGGACTTTCTCAGTGGGGAAGCGTAACACTTGCCGAAAGCGGATTTACGCCTTATCAGATACTGACAAATTACTATGGAAATGACATTGATATAGTAAGGGACACTCCCATAAGACCATTTGATGAGACTTTTCCACAGACTCCTCTTGAAATAGGCTCAGCCGGTAATGATGTAAAGCTTTTGCAGATAAGACTCAACAGAGTCGCTAACAATTATCCCTCCATACCGAAAATTTATCCTGTAAACGGAGTTTTTGGAGTCAGTACGGAAAATGCGGTGCGTGAGTTTCAGGAGATTTTTGACCTGCAGGTAGACGGGCGTGTCGGAAAGGCTACCTGGTATCAGCTTCTGCGTATATACGGTGGAGTAAAAAGGCTCAGCGAGCTTCAGAGTGAGGGTATTGCTCCCGGGGAATTTGATCTGCAGTATCCCGGCAGTATAAGACTCGGTGACAGCGGTGATTATGTAAGAATTCTGCAGTATTTTTTAAATGTAATTGCACAGAGTAATGAGGCTATTCCCGAAGTGGTCGAGGACTCGGTTTTCGGAGAAGCGACCAGGCAGGCGGTAATTGCATTTCAGAAAGCCTATAATCTGACTCCCGACGGGATTGTCGGAGAAGACACCTGGAACACCATTTATAATGTATATGAGGGTATTCTTATGACACTTCCCGAGTATTATGTTGCGGGTGAAGTAATCCCGTTTCCGGGCAGAGTACTGTCAATCGGCGTTGAGGGAGAGGATGTCGGTGTGCTTCAGCAGTATCTTAATGAAATAGCTGAGGTGTATGGAGAAATCCCGAGAGTTGAAGTGAATGACACATTTACAAGCGAAACCGAGTCGGCAGTAATTGCGTTTGAGGAGTTATTCGGCTATGATCCGAACGGAATTGTCGGTGTTATAGTCTGGGATGCAATAGCGAGCCTTGTGTCCGATTTAAGGGCGGGAAATACCCGCAGAGAGGGTCAGTACCCTTATGATATTGGAGGTTGATTTATGCCAGAGAATGAAAATTACAATGAGGCAGTTTATGAGTTGCAGACTTGGCTCAGAGAGCTTCATTTTGCAGGATACCCCATAAGTCTTATAGTGCCTGACGGAATTTACGGAGATTCTACCCGAAGTGCAGTTGTTGAATTTCAGAACTATGCCGGTCTTAGCCCTACAGGTGTTGTCAATGCAGATACCTGGGATGCTCTTTATGCAGAATATTTGAGAGCTCTGTTTAAAAAATCACGACCGGGACCTCTTTATCCTTTTCCCGAGGGAGAGGGATATGTTTTGTCATCTGGTGAGGTAAGCGATATAGTATATATTGTTCAGATAATGCTTGACACTCTTGCCTCCCATTATGATAATGTGTACGCGCCGATTACGGGAGAGTATGACAGCCAGACGCAGGCGGCAATAAGGAATTTTCAGAGAATATCGGGAATAAACGAAACGGGGCTTATTGACAAGGAAACCTGGAATGCCCTTGCCGATGCTTACAATAAATATAACAACATTGATACATAAAAATAGCCCATACTCTTTGGAGTATGGGCTATTTTTATGAGATTAAAAGCTTTATAATATAGATTATTGCCAGATGCAGGGGATAGAAAATGTAAAAAGAGTATTTGAAGTGAGCGTTTCCGCGTTTGCCGTTATAAAGGAATATAATCGGCAGTGCAAAGAGTGCAAATACATAGTACCAGGTGCTTTGCGCATTAAATATTACAAAGACAATGAGGGCTGCTGAAAATGCCGTAAGACGCCCTCTCCTATCCTTGAACATAGCCGAAACGAAAGGCAAAATGACTCCGAATATGCCGTAGTCGTATGAAATACTTATCCCGACAATGCTTTTTGACTTTTGACAAAACAGCTCAAAGAGGATTACAAGAACTATTGTCATTATAAGTACACTCAGACTGTATTTCTTTTTTTCTTCAAACCGGATAAATGCAAAGGATAAAAGAATCGCCACGGAAAAGGTAAGAAGAATGTTTAAATAGACGCTCGTAAGAGCACCATTTAACAGCAGAGCCAGGGTATATACCGCCTGACAGAAAACACCGAGAGTAAAAATACGCAGAAAGTATTTTGCCCTGTTTCTTGTATATCTGCAGCCCTCACCGATTAAAAAGGCAAACAAGGGCATTGCTATTCTGCCTGTTGCACGAAGAAAAACGGGATTACCTAAAAGTTCTAATGCAACGTGGTCAATAAGCATTGATATACAGGCGATCAGCTTAATCTGATTTGATGTCATAGTAAATCCCTAAAAGAAGAATTTTCGTTCAAGCGATTCTCTCGCTTTTCTGCATATTCCTAAAAAGATAAGGAAAAATCCAAGTAAGGCAAAAACAGAGAGGGGAAAGACTGACCAGAAAACAAAGGGCTTTTGGAAGTTTGTATGAAGTAAAAACTCAAGAAAAAACATAAAGGCACCCGAAGCCAGGGAGCCTGCTCCATAAATAAACAGGTGTCCTTTTTTTACATACCTGAGTAATGTTACAACTGTTGTTGTTATTACTGCAACAGACCCTGTTACCGGGAGGGCAAAGCCCCAAAACCAATTACCGTTCGTAACATAATTTATGTACATCAGATATATTGCTGTAAGCGCAAAGGTTACAGGAACAAATATAACGGGATTCGGTTTTTTAAACCACCTTGGCAAAAGTAATGCCGTGTAAGCAATAATAAGCCCACCGATTACATATGCCGACCAGGTTACTCTGTCGTTCAGCTGAAAATCGCAAATGTAAGTAATGAGCATAGACAGAACAACAAAAATACTAAGCACAATCATTATTGCAAAGGGCCTTATTTCACGGGATGGGTTCAGCCCTGACGGGTATTGCCGTGCCGTTACAGGGATTTCCATATCCGGCACACAGATTACGGGAGTCTTGCAAAGGGGACACTTTTCATCATTGTCCAAAAGCTTTACTCCGCATTTGATACAGTACATAATAGCCTCCGTTTCGCTGCTTAAAATTTCTGATTACTTTCAACCGATACATCAAGACCAAGGTCTCTGAGTTCCTTATAGAACTGAAGTTCAAGGTCAGACTCTGTGATATCTCTGATAAAATTTATACAAAGGGTATCACCGAAAGATACAACACCGCAGTTGTTTGATATTGTAGCCTGCACTCCTAAAATGAAGTCAAAGCGCTCAATATACGGCTTCATAACATCGGGTAGCTTCACATTTCCCAGATTTGACAGAGTGAGGCAGGATTTCTTTTCTCCGACGGCGTTATACACGGCTTTCATTACAAAGTTTTTGATGAACAAAGGCATAAGACGAACTACTAAATTGCGCTCCGCATAAATATTTGATGCGATTTTTGCCGCCATCTTCTTTGCCGTAACATCACTTGCTAACCAACTGCTGACAATTTTGCATATTTCTTCAAATGTGTATTCGCCGTGACGGGGTTCAATTTCAGGGGTGGTATAAAGTGCAAAATTACGCACGGATTTACTTGGAAAAATATTTCTGAGGTTAACAGGGACAAGTACTTTTACAGGTTTTCTCTTTTTTATGTTCGGGTGCTTGTCGGCTTCAAGCTTCTGTATTGCCCTCATAAGCGCAGAGCAGAGAAATACTGTCAGGCTTACACCGTATTTGTGAGCAGCTTCAAGTGCCTGACTTGATGAAAGTTTAAGACAGACAAGGTTTATATAACCGTCAGGCTCGGGCGTTCCTTTTATGTGAAAGGAGTTTTGTTCTTTTCTGCTTGCCTGGATGTTTCCCGCATATTTCTGGAAACTGTCTTCAAGCTCGCTCTCTGATGGCTCGTCAAGACGCCCCAGCACCCCGTTTTCGGCAGGAATCACGATGCCGTACTTCTGTGACAGGTATTCGGCACAAAGTGTTTTCAGAAATATCATTCCGCCTGTGCCGTCTGTAAGTGCGTGGAAAAATTCTGTTGCAATTCTGTTTTTATATACAATCACCCGCAGAGCACAGCTGCCGGCCTCTTTTTTGCTCATTCTGGTCAGAGGAAAGCTTGCTTCATCCTTGATTTCGGGGGCAAGAGGTGTTTGCTCAAGATAATACCAGAATACACCCCGGCGAAGCCTTGCGCATATTGACGGAAATCTCCGTACCGTTATATCAAGGGCTGATTTTAAGACTTCAACATCAATTTCTTCCTTAAGACTTACCGAAAGTCTGAAAACATTGCTCCAGGTATTGCTTCTTGCCGCGGGATAAATTTTTGCAGCATTGTCAAGTCTCATCCAACGGAGCCTGTTTTCGTCTGACATCACCTTGTTTAAGAACTGATTGATAATTGTAAAATCATCCGTATCCTTACTCAGTGCAAAAAGAACATAAGCATGCCAGCGGTCGCTTTTCGTATAGAGCTTACTTGCACAGCCCGACTTTTTCAGTAGACCGTCAAGCACTTCTGAGTCACTTTTCAGTATTTCGTTATCTGCAGCAAAGATTATTGACGGTGGCAGAGAGCTTAAATCTCCGTATGTGGGAGAAACAAGAGGATTTTTGAAATCATCAGTGTAGTTTTTGCTGTAAAAATCAAGCATCTCCTTGGACATTGTGGGGTCAGCTTCTGCGTTTTCCGCATAGGAAGCACCGGTATTTTCAAGGTTCACCCACGGAGAAAATGCTATAATTCCGCCCGGAAGCTCTATTTTGAGTTCCTTTAATTTAATGCAAAGACTGTAGCACAGCGCACCGCCTGCGCTTTCTCCGCATAAGGTAATTTTATTTGGAGAGTAGCCTTTCTTAATCAGGTATTTATAAGACTCAACAGCATCGTCAAGTGCTGCAGGAAATGGGTGCTCGGGAGCGAGTCGGTACGCAGGAGCAAATACTCTGACCTTGCAAAGCACAGAAAGAGTAGAGGCGACACCCGTGGCATACTTGAGGTCTCCGCTTGTAAATCCTCCGCCGTGCAGATACAGAATGACACCTGAACGCAACTCCTTTTTAGGAAGAACCCAGGAGGCGGAAAAATTATCAAAGTTATGATTTTTGACAATCACAGACTTGCGATATTTGAATTTCATAATATCGCCAATCATATTCTGCCCACGCCGTTGAGTTTCGACGGAGCTTGCTGATAACAAGGGCTTTAACCTCATCATCTGTGCTTTTATTGTATTAGGAGATATTTCCATAGTTTTTTCCTGCAACTTTGCTATATTTTGTGTCGGATATATTATAGCATAAGTATATGAACATTTCAACAATAAGTTCGTGGCATTGGCACGATGAAATCCAAACAAGTTTGGATGAAATCCTCATTTCAATCGGATGAAATTAAATCCGTCTTACATTCCGACGAAGTCGGATTTCATCACGAAGTGATTTCATCTGCAAAGCAGATCTATTCCGTGTGCAAGACGGATTTAACTGAAAAAAGCACTGCTGTTGCAGTGCTTTTTTCTGGTGGGAGCGGGTGGATTCGGACCACCGAAGTCAGTGACAACAG
>JAZSET010000112.1:0-4763 GCA_045531795.1 Eubacteriales bacterium
TCCCTGAGAGTAGCAATTCCCGTAATATATTTTGAAAGGAATATTATAATGAAAACAACAGTAATTTCTTTATTTCTGGCTTTGTTGATGTTAACGATGTCAATTATCTGCCTTGGTGCTGATGTCTCAGATTCTTATACAGCCGATGCACTTAATGAGCTTGGTCTGTTTCTTGGCACCGGTAACGGTTATGAGCTAGATAGCGGCCTGACACGCGCACAGGGTACAGTGCTTCTTGTGCGTATGCTAGGTATGGAAGAAGTGGTAGAGAAGACTGTTTATTTTAACTCATTCACTGATGTACCCGAGTGGGCTGCCGGTTATGTCGGCTATGCTTTTGAAAACGGTATAACAAATGGCACCAGTGAAACCACCTTTTCACCGGATGCTCCAATGACAGATTATATGTTCCTGACACTGGTGATGAGAGCGCTTGATTATTCAGATAAAGGTGAACAGCCGATGTTCGTATGGAATAATCCTTATAATCTCGCATACAAGCTTAATTTAATCAAGAATACCGCGCCCGATGCTGAATTCACCCGTGCCGATTCGGTCGATGTATTCTGGAATGCACTTAATACAAATCTTAACGACACAGATATCACACTTTCTGAGCGTCTCATTGAACAGAATAAATTCAGTGAGGATATGTTCGACGAAGCAAAAGAAATCAAGGCAAATGGTCGAAAGATTATAGACAAGGATTCCGTGATAACGAACGATCAAACCAAATCCGAGTCTGAGGGCAAACACATTATTATACCGGGGCGCAAACCAAAAGTTGAACATAACAACGATACAGAACCCGATGATGAAACTACAGATGTAACCGAAGCGGAAGAAGAAACGACTGTTGAAACCGAGTCAGAGGAAACTGCGGAGGAAACAGAGCAGGAAGAAGAAACCGAAGCTGAAACTGAATCCGGTGCAGGCAAAGGAGAGCTTCCGATCGGATAATCAAATAAGATAAATCAATTAAAGCCTCGCTTTGGGATACCCTTTGAAGCTGATTCGGGGGTATCCCTTATATTAACAATATTAAAAACAAACTAAAAACAAGTGAAATAAATCAAGTTATAGGTAAATATTATGAAGATAAAAAAAGGATTCGTTCTGAGAGATGTAGCCGGTGAAACAGTGGTTGTACCTACAGGCGGTGTGACAAACCTCAATATGATGATTACTCTCAATGAAAGCGGAAAGCTTCTATGGGAAAAATTATCAGCGGGAGCAGAGCCGGAGGCGCTTATTGACGCTTTGCTTAATGAGTATGATATAGATCGTGAAACTGTAATTAAAAGTACGGAGGCTTTTATTTCGCGTCTGAAGGAGCTGGATATTATTGAGTGACAAAGTATTTGAATTCGATGAAATAATGCCGTTGATACGCGAGAGATTAGCTTCAGGTGAATCAGTATCCTTTTCTGTACATGGGACAAGTATGCTGCCGATGCTTAAAGACGGCAGGGATCAGGTTATACTGTCGCAGTTACCCCCAAAACTAAAAAAATATGATCTACCTTTATATCAGCGGGATAATGGCCAATATGTTCTTCACAGAATAATAAAAGTTACAGATGAGTATACCTGCATTGGAGACAATCAGTTTATAGCCGAAAAGGGCTTGCGCTTTGATCAGATGATCGGAGTAGTGACAGGCTTTATTCGTAAAGGCAGGGAATACCCGACAGATAATTTATCTTATCAGGTTTATTGTCGCTTATGGCATTATACGCGCAGCTTCAGATTTGTTTGTCGAAAAATAATGAATAAGATATCAAAAGTCTAAAAGAAAAAAAGAGATGCAGTCGCATCTCTTTTTTGTAATTACTTATTAAGAACGCCGAGGAAATTAAGTACCGCAAGAATTATACCTGCTAAAACATAAATTTCAATAATCCAACCAACGATACCGAGTATAATGCCTACCAGCGGAATCAATGAAAGAAGAGAAATTATAAGGCCGCCTACAAAACCGATTACTATGTAGATAATAATTGCGATTATGAGCTCCTTTACATTTGCAGTTTTGAATGAAAAGGGGAATAATGATTTAAGCTTATCCATAATATGCCTCCTTAATATTATTTTTATAAATTATATCATATTACGACAAATATGTCAATATAATTATATTCAAAAATAAAAACCTTGTAAACATTAAATGCTCACAAGGTTTTCGTAAAAATTATTACTTGATTTCAGGAAGACTTGCAGCTGCAATAGACTGACCTACACGACGGCTGCTTTCATCAGGAAGATGAATTGTTATCTTCTTGGCAAGTTCGGGGAATTCTTCAGCAAGAGCTTTCTGTGCATTAGCAAGGAGAATGTTTCCGCCCTCACCGGATGATACGCGACCCATAAGAAGAACGTGCTTTATATCATAGAATAAAGCATAATAAGCAACAGCATATCCGAAATATACACCAATAGTTTCATATATCTTTGCTGCTCGCTCGTCGCCCTCTGCCATAAGTCCCTGAACAACCTTTAACTTTTCAGCGGGTGATGCGCTCTCGTCAAGTTTAATTCCTGCAGCAGGAGCAAGTTTTATTACAGAATCCTGTGAGAAATACTTAACTCCGCAACCGTAGTCGCCGGACCATTCATCAACCATTGCATCTTTATTGTAGTCACAAGGTACGAATGCAAGTTCATTGAGCCAACCTGTGATATTTCCATTTCCATCAACATATCCACCTGCTTCACTCGTACCCATAGCAATACCAAGAACATTGGTGTCGCCAAGATCCATAGCACCGGCAAGCGCTGTAACGTCACCGTCGTTAGCAACTTCTATCGGAACATCCCCGAGTTCCTTTGCAATATCAATGTAGATATTCTTAACAACTTTTTCAAATGCCTCGGGGTTTTCCTGCTTTACCTTAAGGAAGAGGGAAGATGTCTTAATGCGGTTATCAACAACACATCCTGCGGTAGATACACCGATAGCATCAACTCTGGGCATCTTGGAAGCGGCTGTCTTCATGGCAGACATTATTCCGTCGTAATGATACTGGGGATCATTCTGGAGCTTAGGAAACCAAACTACTTCTTCAGAATATGTAGCTTCGCCTTCAACAACTGCACTTACCTTACGGTCACTTCCGCCTGCATCGAAGCCAATACGGCAACCGTCGAGATGGCGACCTATAGGTGCCGATGATTCGTTCTGAACAGGAGCATTTTCAAAAGGAACGTGGATAACTTCGACGGGCGCTTCGTATATCTCGGACATAGTCACGCTGTCGAAAGCGCGGATACCTCCCTCAGCGTAATCCGTCGTAATTCTATCAGCTATTACCTTAGAACCGGCAATAGTTATTTTATAACCGCCACGAGCCCAAAGAAGAGTCTTGACCAATCTTTCAACTATATCGTGATTTTCTTCATCGTGTCCTGTTCCGTCCTTATATACATCAAGAGTAAATACGGAGGTAAGACCGTTGTTTCTTTCAAGGGCGATTGTGAGTTTCTGTCCACCCTCAGCCTTAACAGCCTCTTCAAAATCACGGTAGACTACCGCCATCGGCATATAGCCGGGGTCAAGTGGCGCATTAACTTTAAGCTTCATAAATTGTTTTTCCTTTCTTTATGGTTCTTATTATATTTATATTTTCATCAGCAATAATGATATCGGCATCCTTGCCCTCTTCGAGCGAACCGATACGATCGCCACAATGAATAGCATTTGCAGGGTTGAGTGATGCCATTTTAAATACTTCGTTTACAGGAAGATCTGTGTGGTCAAGAACATTTTTTACAGCATTGTTGAGTTTCAGAACGCTTCCGGCGATTGTGCCGTCAGCAAGTCGGCACTCAATTCCTTTAAGGAAAATAGGCTGTCCGCCAAGGTCGTATTCGCCATCAGGCATACCGCCTGCTCGTGTACAATCGGTGATAAGCACCATTTTATCTCCCTTGACTTTGGCAATTATAGAGTAAAGTCCGGGATTGATATGGAAAGTATCTGCAATTACTTCAACCGATACATTATCAGATGCAAGAGCAGCACCGACAACTCCGGGATTTCTGTGAGCGAGAGCAGACATTGCATTGAACAGGTGTGTTGCGTGATTAATGCCGTCTTTTGCAGCACTCATCGCTTCTTCAAATTTTGCATCAGTGTGTCCCATTGAAACGAGCACAGCAGATTCTGCTGCAAGCTTCTTTATGCACTTGTGTCCTTCGTCCATTTCAGGCGCGAGAGTGACAGATGTGATTATATCAGAGTTTTCGATTATGAAATCTGCATCAGGTGCAAGGATATTTTCCTCAGCCTGAGCACCTTTCTTAGACGGATTTATAAAAGGTCCCTCTGCGTGAACACCGATTATTTCAGCTCCGTTCCAGGTCTTGCTTTCCTCTTTCAGAGAACGAACTGCATTAAGGGCTGCTATTATCTCATCTTTTGAAACAGTCATTGTTGTCGGAAGAAATGCTGTAACTCCGTTTTCGGCTACGCCGTAAGCCATTTTTTTTATGCCCTCGGGTTTAGCATCGCTAGTGTCCTCGCCAAGATAACCGTGAATATGTATATCTACAAGTCCCGGTGCGACATAATTGCCTGCTGCATCGATGATTTCGGCATCGGTGGGTAACTTATCAACCAAACCGCAAATCTTTCCGCTTTCGTTGTCAAACGAAAGGTGCTTGCCACAGACAACCGAATCGGGAAGAATTATCTTACCATTGATTATGTATGTCAATGCCATAATATATAACTCCTTATGAATGAATTTTTTTGCTTATATATA
>JAZSET010000103.1:0-3473 GCA_045531795.1 Eubacteriales bacterium
TTGTTGTAATATCCGAGCATTACATTACCGCCGCGTACAAGAATTTCGCCTCTGCCCATATCATCGCGGTTTGTTTCGTCTATTTTTACCTCAGTACCCGGAACAACCTTACCAACTGAGCCTATGCGCGGCGCATAATAAGGATTTACGGCAACAAGAGGTGAGCACTCGGTAATGCCGTAGCCCTCGTATATCGGAATACCGAATGAGTAGAAGTCTTTTACAATTTTGTCTTGAATAGGAGCGCCGCCGCAGACTATTGAGCCAATATTTCCGCCAAATGCAGCCTGAATGTCTGCAAACAGTTTCTTTCTTATATCGATTCCGAATTTTAACGCGATATTTGAAAGTTTCATTCCGAACTGTACTTTTTTATCTATTTTTTCATCATTAATTTTTGCCCAGACCTTTTTGTGTACAGTTTCGATGAATAAAGGTACAACAGCGATTGCAGTGGGTTTATAGTACTGCATAGAACGGGATGCGTATTTGAGCGAGGGATTGATATATATGCTGGCGCCTATATTCATACCTGCAAGATGTGTAGTTGTGAATTCATAGGTATGATGAATCGGCAAAACAGATACAAGCGATGTTGTATGATCGTAAGGAACAGTCTGGCAGGAAGCGTTAATTGATGTGCAAATGTTTTTTTGTGAAAGCATTACACCCTTGCTTGTGCCGGTAGTACCTGAAGTAAAGAGTATTGAACAACATTTTTCACGGTCACATTCGATTGATGTGTAAGAGGTATCATTATCAGCAAGTAACTTCTCGCCCTCGTCAAGAAGAGTCTGAATGTCGACAGTTTTTTCAGGCGCAAAATTGTCCTCGCCCTTTTCGTCGGGATTAAGTCTGATAAATAATGATACATTAGGAATTTTTGAGGCAAGTTCGGTAATTTTACCATTGAATTTGCCCGTATATGCGACAGCCTCGCAGTTTGTGATGTTTATAAAGTCGCACATTGCATCGAGCGAAAGTTCACTGTCAAGCGGTACAATAATGCCGTTTGTTGTAGTGATTGCAAGATATGTAAGGGTCCAATACGGAGTAGTCTCGCCCACGACAGCTATAGTTTTACCCTTAAAACCTCGGTTTACAAGAGAGGTACCATAGGCGTTAAGCTCGTTATATAAGCGGGTATATGAGTATTTGTGAATTTCTTTCGAAACTTTATATTCGTAAAATGTTTTTGAAGAAAATTTTTCGTAACTTGTCCTGACAAGTTCTTTAAAATCTGATACAGTTTTGGGATTTCTGTTTGGAATTTTTTTCATCAAATTCTCCTTTCGCGGTAATGTTGTTACCGGGAATATTATAAGGTATTTTTATAAATATGTCAAGTTTAAATTACTGCTTAAATTGGTTTAGTATATTCACTGAGCCATAAGAGTTCTTCGGGTTCTGCTATTTCCTTTAAACTGTCATAGACAAAACTATGATATTCATTAAGAGCTTTTATGTCGCTTTTATCAAGTAGTTCGGGAATTATTGCATCAGTGTCTATGGGGCAGACGGTTAATGGTTCAAATCCCAGAAATTCTCCATATTCCGTTGAGAATTTATCAACGCAGAGTATTTCATTTTCTATCCTTATTCCGTGCTTTTCTGCTTCATACATACCGGGTTCATCGGAGGTCACCATACCCGGCAGAAGAGAGGGAGAAGTGTTTGCGTAATGAAATCTGTTCGGACCCTCGTGTACACTTAACATATAACCTATGCCGTGTCCTGTACCGTGACGATAGTCAAGTCCCATTTCCCATAATGGACCTCTTGCGAGCATATCAAGAACGGCACATTTTGTACCTTTCTTGAAAATTGCAGATTGTAGTCTCAGCATTGCTTTACATACAGCAGTGTAATGTATTTTGAATTCTTCTGTAGTTTCCCCGAGGACAAATACGCGTGTGATATCAGTGGTACCGCCAATGTACTGTCCGCCGGAGTCAACAAGCAGTGCGCCCTTATCTGAAAGGGAAGTGTTGGTTTCGCTTGCCGGACTATAATGAATAACTGCGCCGTTTTCTCCATAAGCGGAAATTGTATCAAAGCTGTCTCCGAGATAATCTTTGCACTTTTCTCTTATTATGCGAAGCTTTTCTGCTGCAGAAATTTCAGTTTCGTTGACTATATTACAATTCTTGATATAGTGCATAAATCTTGCAACAGCAAGTCCGTCAAACAAGTGAACCTTTCTCAGATTCTCTATTTCAGTTTCATTTTTAACTGCTTTTGCAAGCATCGCAGGGTCGCACTTGTTTATAATATTTGCATTCTTAAGGCAAGACACAGCCAGAGCGTTAACCTGATTCTTGTCGCAAAGAACGTTGTTATATGACCCTTTTTTTAAGTGATCATAAAAGTCAGAATATGGCATCAGAGTAACACCGGCAGAGTCAAGTTCATTGTTGACATTGATCATTGCACAGGTATCGGCGAATACCACAGCCTCTGTGAGAGTAATAATCATATATGCGTAGAATACAGGAGTGTTTTTAATATCAGTTGCCCTCATGTTTAGAATCCAGGCAATTTCTTCAAGTGAAGTAATAATGTGACATTCTGCGCCATATTTTTTTAGTTCATCCCGTATATCAGCAATTTTATCAGCGCTGTCTTTTCCCGTAAGTGAAATATCGAGAGCTTTAACTTTGCTGAAATTTTGCTTGGGCATATCGGAGGCTGCTTTAACAACAGGACTCTCGTCTATTGACACACAGAAACCGATTTTATTGGCAATATCTACTATTTTTTCGTACATTGACTGCGTTGTAAGTCTGCCGTCTGTAAAAAGTGTCATGCCTTTTGACAAGGTGTTTTCTATAAGCTTATATATATCGGGTTCACCATCGATACCATCTTTTACAAGAGTTATTTCGGTATCCCTGAGCTGATTTTCAGCCTGTAAAAAATATCTTCCGTCAGTTATAAGAAAAGACTTGTCGTGAGTAACATAAAGTGTGCCGGCTGAGCCTGTAAAGCCCGAATAATATGCTCTGTATTTAAAACAATCATTAATATATTCGGAGTTGTGACAGTCACAAGAGGGAATTATACAAGCATTGATTCCCAGAGCTTTCATCTCTTTTCGCAGATTTGCGAGTTTATTTTGAGTGTTGTTATTCATTATTTTAACCTCTGAACATAAAGGAAAGTCGGACTTGGTTTTAAAGAGTTGTTTGCGGAAAATTTAATGTCGCTTGCATATTCTTCAACATCTTTGTCGTAAATCAGAAAGTCGGTGTAGATTGGTGAAGTTGAGGTTGCGTCATTAATATAATAAACATTAAGTCTTAGTGAACTTGCAGTGCCAAAATCAATATTGTCAAAAACGAGTCGTCTGAAGTTGTAAATCAGATTTGATTTATCCGCGTACCGATATTCATCATAGACATTCCCCTCGGAATCGGTTATGGTGAATACAAATATTTCACCTTTGTCTGATACCTCGCCGTACATTTCTTCAA
>JAZSET010000123.1:0-7057 GCA_045531795.1 Eubacteriales bacterium
TACCTCTGGCCTGAAATGGCAAGAGTTATTTCCGAACTGCACCCCTCTTGGGTGCTTGGTGAGAATGTTGCCGGCTTTATCGGTATGGGGCTCGACAAAACGGTTTTTGACCTGGAACGCGAAGGATACGCTGTTCAAACATACGTATATCCGGCTTGCGGCGTCGGCGCATGGCATGAGCGCTCAAGAACTTTTATCATCGCGGTTGATGTTTCCCACACCACTTGCCTCCGACAATACCAACAGCAAGAAAGATGCAATGCGGATGGATGTGTTTCTGTCGGAAAACGGGATATTCAGAAAGAAAAATCCCAACGGGAGAATTTGGAGTCTTCCTCTGTCGGCAGCGGGATTTTACTTAACACCGGTAGCCTCGGACGGCCTGCGCTCGACATTTCCTGTGGATATGATGATGAAAAGCAAGGACAAGGCAAATCTTGCGGCACAAGTAGTACAGCGGGAAATGCCGACAAGCGACAAAGCAGCACTCAATCCCGATTGGGTGGAATGGTTAATGGGTTTCCCTTATGGCTGGACGGACATACATTGTGGCAACGAGAACCTGCGGGCATTCCCCGTGTAACCGAGAGAATGGACGGCAGAGCCGATAGACTTAAAAGTCTTGGTAATGCGGTTTGTCCTCCGCAGGTGTACCCGATATTAAAATGTATTGCAGATATAGAGCTATGCGCTTGTAAGGATAAATGTGTGTTTGATTTAGAGTAGCAGATTTTAATATATACAAAATGAGGTGAGAATTTTGCGAAATAAAGAATTATACAACAATAGCGGGTGTATTGACAAAACGGCCTATGAAGCGTTAAAAAATATTCGCCGTGAGGAACGCAGAGCCCTTATAAACCTTTTGAGGCTGACAGCAGAAAATCACGGGTACGAGATTACAAACCGCATTGAACTTCGGGAAATCAAGGAGGTTGATTTTTAATGCGAATAGACCACGACAATTATGAGGTGTATAGCAATTCCCGTATTATACACGGAACGAATATTGAGATAGACCACAGTATTTATTTCAAGGGTGATTGCGATATTTCCGACCTTATTCAAATGTCTGCAAAAGACGTTGAGAGGTTTCGTAATAAAAGTATTGCAAATGAAAACAAGGCATACGAAAAGGTATTGCAGGCTCTTTCAGAATGGGAAAAGGAAGCACTTGTTACCAAAAGGCATAACCGGGCGCTCGATTATCTTAATACACCTCCCATTGAGCATACAGGCAATAAATGGGTGGACGCAAAGTATGACTATAAAGAGCGCAGTAATATGGTTTACTTTATGCAATACAGGATTTATAAAAGGCAAGCCAGAAACGGAATGTTGAAATGGGACGTATCTTGGACTGTTCGTACACAAAGGGCACCGGGCCAAGCTGCGTTAGTTCTCGGAAATCAGGAGAAAACATATTCAAGTCAGGAAGCGGCTGAAAAGTATATCCAAAACAGAATTGCAGAATACGACCACTTGTTTACAGAAATATCGCCTGTTATCCCTGATATTTATAAATATAATTTCAGCGTAAATGGTGTATTGTTACCGGGATATACAACAGTTTCAATGCAGAAAGCTATTGACGAGAAAAAGCCCTCTATCAAAGGTCAGCTAAACGAACTTAAAAGTCAGACAAAAAACAATTCAAAGACGGAGCCGGCAAAAAAAAAATCTGCTCCCGAACTTGAATAGGCGGAGGTGAAAAATGAGCAAGGACAAAGAATTTAAGGCAAAAAACAGAGACTTGAATTTTTCAAAGCCTCAAAAGGACGATACAGTTCTCGGACGGCAAAACCGACCTGAAGAACACAAAACGGATTTATCTTCTTCAAAGAAAAACCGTATGTATCAGCAACGGCAGGAAGTCCACGAACAGCCTATTGATGTTACTGAAACCAAAACGGATATTTCTCAAAATTCTGTATCAGATACGGTAATAAATAACACAGAAAATCCCATATATGAGCATAACGCTTTTGATACAAAAGAAAATATCCCCGAACATTCGGAACAGTCAAAGACGGCAGAATCGGTAAAAGGTACACAAAGAAAACAGGCTGAAAAATTCCGGGCAAATAATGACGCTTCCGTTCCTGATGAAAAAGCAGCAGCGGAAACACCCATTGAAAAATCGGAACCTGTTTCTCCGGCTGATACGAAAGATTTACAGGCAGATATTCCTCCTCCTGCTCCAAAGGGCGAAAGATACAATATTCAGGACGCTATGCACGAAAACAAGCAGGCGTTTGATATTGTAGAAAAGAACACCGATTTTAAGCTGGGACGGCAGGAGCACACAGCCCCGAAAGGTACACAGGAGAAAAAAGGCATAAAGCCTAAAAACAAAAACCGACTGTACCAAAAGGAGCATACAAAGGCTGATGAAGCAACGCAGAGCGTTTCATCAGAACAGAGTGCCGAGCCAGAAACAGCTAAATCGGAAAAATCGGACACGGCGGAAAATCTTGACGAGGAAATTCCTCTGCAAGAGAATTTTCAATTTGACCGCACTAAAAAATATGAACAGCGAGCCGAAAAGCTGCGCCACAGAGCAGATAAGGCACGCAAAAAGGCACCCCATAACACCAAAATCAAGCGGCAGCGTGTGTATGATGAAAAGAAACAAAAGGCAAAGACACGGTTACAGTTTGAGGACGAAGCAAAGCCGGTTAGCGATAACCGATACACTTTTGTCAAAAACTCTGCCACCTTTGCAAGCAACAAAGTTTTGTTAAAGGCACACAACAAAATCCGTGAGGTTGAGCGTGAAAATTCTTCCGTTGAAGCGGCACATAAGTCCGAAGAAACAGCGGAAAGATTTGCGGCTCACAGTATGAGGTTGCAAAAGAATTTATCTCAAAAGCGAAAAAACGCACCTCTTAAAAAGGCGCAGCGCTTACAGGAAAAAGCCGAAAAAGCAGAGATAAAGGCTTTATACGAAAAAACTTTGAAAGAACACCCCGAACTGAAAAAGTCGGAGGTAAAAAAATTCATTCAGAAACAGCGTATAAAGAAACAATATCAGAAAGCAAAGCGAGCCGAACAGACGGCAAAACAGGCAAAAAAAGCAGCACAGAATACAAAGGCTGTAACGGCAAGGATTGCCGCTTTTGTATGGCGGCACAAAGCCGTGTTCGGTATAATACTTGCTATCTTTCTTTTGTTCGCTTGGCTTGGCAGTGTTTTAACATCTTGCTCAATTATGGGTACACAGGGCGGCGGCTCTCTTATGGTTTCCTCTTACTTTGCAGAGGACGACGATATATACGCAGCAGAAGATTATTATATAGGTCTTGAACAGAGTTTACAAAACCGTATTGACAACATTGAAAACGAGTATTCCGGCTATGACGAATACAGATACAATGTTGCAGGAATAGGCCACAATCCTTATGAACTCATTTCATATCTTACTGCGGTATATCAGGATTTCAAAGCAAATGAGATTGAGGACGAGCTTGACGCTCTTTTTAATACTCAATACCATTTGAGAATTACCGAAACGAGCGAGCAGCGAACAGACAGCGAGGGTAATACCTATACTTACAAGATATTAAATGTTACGCTCACAAACAGCGGTTTTACTACAACATTAAATGCAGACCAGCAGGAGCTATATAATATCTATCTTGCAAGCAAGGGCAACCGTGATTACCTCTTTGCTGATGATATTTATTCTAATGTTACACAGAGTCCGTATAACGACTATGAAATACCGAGTGCGGCACTATCGGACGAAACTTTCAGAAAGCTCATAACGGAAGCCGAAAAGTATTTAGGTTATCCGTATGTATGGGGCGGCTCAAGTCCGTCAACCTCTTTTGATTGTTCCGGCTTTGTATGCTGGGTATTCAAAAATTCCGGCGTATATCCTCTTTCCCGAACTACTGCACAGGGTATTTTCAATCAATGTACGGCGGTGAGACCTTCGGAAGCAAAACCGGGAGATATTATTTTCTTCACAGGTACATACAACAGCGGAAGTCCTGTATCTCACGTTGGTATTTATGTCGGTAACGGAATGATGATACATTGCGGAAACCCAATCCAATATGCAAGCGTAAACAGCAGCTATTGGAACTCGCATTTTTACGCCTACGGGCGACTTAATTAAAACAATAAAATTACAAGGAGTGATTTCTACTATGGCAACTATTGATAAGATTAACAAGGATATTGCGTCTGCAAGGGCAAAAATCGCCGAGCTGCAGAAAAGAATCCGTACACTTGAAGCGCAGAAGATTGAGGAAGAAAACTTACAGATTGTGAAATTGGTTAAGACCGTAAACCTCGACCAGAAAACTCTTACGGTATTCCTTAAAGCTTATGCAAAAGGCGATATTACTCTCCCTGACGAATACAAGGCAGAACTCGAAAAAGGTAATAAAAAGGCTGAAAATCAGAACGAGCAGAAACCTGCAGAACAGAAACAGGAGGGTGGCAACAATGAGAAGAAATAAGATGTTTAAGATTATGGCGGCGGTACTTTCCGTCGCCTTTATGTTATCCGGCATGACGGCTTTTGCGTTCAGCACAGAGTCGGAAGCTACGGCGAGCACCGAAACAGTTATTGAAGATAACCGTACTCTTACCCCGAAAGGAAACGCTGACCTTTTGGACGACGTTTCAGATAGTGAAGATTTGCAGTTTATAACCGTAACTGCAAGGGACGGAAATGTTTTCTATTTCGTAATCGACCACGCAGCAGAAAACGAAAATGTATATTTCCTTAATGTTGTTGATGAGAGCGACCTCGAAGCTCTTGCAGAGGAAAGCGAAGAAAAAACGGAAGAAATACCCGTTAGCGAGCCCGAACAGAAAGAGCCGGAGCCACAGGAACCGGAGGAACCCGAAAAAGAGCCTGAAAAGGAATCAGGCGGCAACGCAGGTTTTTTTGTTGTAATTCTGCTTCTTGCAGGTGCGGCAGGCGTAGGCGCTTACTATTACAAAGTTGTACTGCCGAAAAAGAAACTTGAACAGGCTGATGACTTGGAAGATTTTGAGTTTGAGGAATACGACGAGGACGACGGCGAAGAAACGGAGCTTGATGAAACAGAGGACGAGGAATATTCGGAAGATATAGAGAATGAATAAGTTGCAGTATTAGATTTCTGTTGTTTCAGATGTGGACATATTACTCTATTTGTGTTATAATACATTCATTATAACAAGAATGGAGAAGTGAGTATGAAAAAAGAAACATTTTCTGCAGAAATAGCAAAGCAGTTGCCTATAAAAGATATATACAATGATACTGTTCACCCAGCTTTGAGTGAGGTTGGAAAGGCTCTTCAAGGGGTAACTCGTGTAGCGTTAACACCAATTACTGCAATGGTTTGGGGATATGACAAAATTGCCACATATTTGGATTATGCAATCCCGAAATACTTTGAAGATAGAAAAATTAAAAAAGAAAATATAATTACTCCCGATGTTTCTATTGCAGTTCCAGTAATTGAGGCTATGCGTTATACTGCACATAAACAAGAATTGAGAGATATGTATAAAAACCTATTAGGGGCTGCAATGAATAGTGAAACAGCAGATGAAGTACATCCAGCATTTGTTGAGGTTATTAAGCAACTTTCTTCAAAAGAAGCAAGGTTTTTGAATTATTTACAGGGCTATCGAAAAGCTATGATTGATTTTGAAAGTTCAGTTGGATTTTTTAACAGGAATATAATTGATGTCTGTGAAGGGTTTTCAAATGAAGATACTGAAAGTTATATTAACAATTTTATTAGATTAGGGTTATTTGAGAAAACTCAAACTGTCAGAGAAACCTGTGAGGACGAATTTATTGAAGTCGAAAAAATTGCTTTGAAACAGATTAGAGAATCGGCTTTAGAAGATGATGTTGAAATAGATTTAGACAACCTAAATATTAGGTTCTACTACTATTGGTTTCAACCGACTTCATTTGGTTACAACTTTGCAGACAATACTATGAACTAAAAAGTAATATCAAAACAGCACTCATTAACTTGGGTGCTGTTTTTGCGTTCAAAGGAGGATTTAATTTAATGAAATTAGTAATTGCCGAAAAACCGTCGGTAGCTTTTTCTATTGCAAAAGCACTTGGAATAAGTGGTAAAAAAGACGGATATATTGAGGGCGGCGGCCGGAGTCCGGCAGACAATTATATCATTACTTGGTGTGTCGGACACCTTGTAGCACTTGCCGAACCATCCGCTTATGATAACAGATTTGCAAAATGGGCTTATGAGGATTTACCCATTATCCCGGAGCATTTTAAATATAAAACAAACGGTGAGAAAAATAAGCAGTTTAAGGTTGTAAAAGACCTTATGCACAGAAAAGAAGTTACAGAGGTTATAAACGCTTGCGACGCAGGACGTGAAGGTGAACTGATATTCCGGCTGGTATATAATCAGGCAGGCTGTAAGAAACCTATTAAAAGATTGTGGATTTCCTCTATGGAAGAAATTGCAATCCGTGAGGGTTTTGACAGCTTAAAGGACGGCAGCGAATACGAGAATTTATATAATTCTGCTCTCTGCAGACTATGGGCCGATTGGATTGTAGGCATAAATGCCACAAGGCTCTTTTCTCTCCTGTATAAAAAGACTTTGAATATTGGCAGAGTGCAGACACCGACGCTTGCGCTTTTGGCTGACCGGAATAATAAAATAACATTCTTCCAAAAGGAAAAATACTACACCGTATCAATCGACACAGGCAGCGTTAAGGCTGTTAGTGAGCGAATAGACAATTTACCACACGCAGAGGAAATCAAGGCGGCTTGCGAACATTCGCAGGCCGTTTGTGTTTCCGTAAAAAAGGAGCAGAAAATCGAAAAGCCCCCGAAGCTCTTTGATTTAACTACTTTGCAGAGAACGGCAAATAAAGTATTCGGATATACAGCGCAGCAGACACTTGACTATGCACAGGCATTATACGAAAAGAAGCTGCTGACATATCCGAGAACGGACAGCAGATACTTAACTGATGATATGGCAGAAACCGCTACTGCTGTTGTGCATTTGTCGGCAAAGGTGCCTCCCTTTGACAGCGTTCCCGATTATTT